>NZ_RJUF01000010.1 GCF_024343775.1 Lacihabitans soyangensis
TGTAACGCACCCCAAATAACTCGGACATAAATTCAAAAATAATTTTGTAATTATGTCTATGAAAAAGAAGAATTATTCTCAGCAAGAGAAGCTAAAGATCCTGAAGGAATGCGAAGAAAAGGGTATGAAACCAATTTTGGAAAAGTATGGTATTTATCCAACGACCTATTATTACTGGAAGCGTAAGTATTATGTGTCAGGGGAATCTGGGTTAAGCCATGGCAATAACAAAGCATCTCAGGGTCGGATTAAAGAACTTGAAAAAGAGCTCAGGGTATACAAGGAAATGTTGGCCGAGCGAGAGTTGGAAATACGATTAAAGGATGAACTGCTAAAAAAGAAGTATCCCCAGACGAAAAAATAGATTTGGCCAGGAAGTACATTGGTCTGGGGTTAAGCAAATGTCTGGTATTTAGCTTATTAAGAATCACCAAGCATCAGTATTATTATAAGTCAAAGTTAACTGATAACCGAGGTTTGAAACCAACAGAAACTACCCTCAGGATAGATTCAAAGGGTAAGTTACAGCCTATTTCGAATCAAATTGTAGTAGAAATGATGATTAACACCTTATTCTTGCCAGAGACCAGCTATGGTTACAGAGCTATGACTGCCAGCCTGCAACATGATGGCCTTATCATCAATCATAAGAAAGTTTATCGACTTATGCGGGAGTACCAAATACTTAATGACCGCAACCAAAGACCTGCCAAAAACTATGTCAAGTATCGAAGAGTGTATCCCAATCAACCTCTGGAGGTATTAGAGATGGATATTAAGTTTCAGTGGGTGAGTGAACAGGCACGTTATGCATTCATTTTGACGGTTATCGACTGTTTTACCAGAAAAGTGCTGTATTGGGAGGTTGCGTTTTCAATTAAGTCAGCCCAAGTAAAAAAGGCTTGGGAAGAGATAATTCTCAACTATCTGCAACCCTATCAAATGCTTAAAAATGATATCACCGTCGAAATAAGAAATGATAATGACACCCGATTTGCTGCCAAAGAGATTCAGACGTTTTTTAAGGAAAACTACCTTAATCAGGTATTTACTCACCCCTACACTCCACAAGAAAACGGACATATCGAAAGCTTCCATTCCATACTGGCAAGGTCGTTAAATGCCAAAGCTTTCAAAACATTAAACGAGCTAGAAAAACACCTGATGAATTTTTATAAAATATACAATAACAGCAGATTACATGGAAGCCTCGATCACCTCTCGCCAGTAATTTTCTGGAAATTGTGGAATCAAAACTTAATAGAAATGATAGAAGAACAGAACAAGCCAAAAAGATTTAATCTAAAAATTCCCCACTACCTGCTATCGGGGAATGGAAGCCTGAGGGAAGTTTCTCCCGAGCTCGAAAAGCTCACTATCAAAATGCACGGGCCCGATACACTTGATCTACTTTCGGTGCAAAGGTCACCGTCGGTCGTTTCTCCATCACAAAATTAGTATATTGCAGTACACATTAAATTAACATTTAAAAAATAGTCCGAATTTCAGGGGGCTAAACCACTAGTTTTTATCACATTAATGTGGTGCAAAATATGTCCCATCATAATTAAACCCAAAGCCCTCGCACTGAAATTGTGCGTTACGCCATTGCCTAAAAATTTACTTTGTTCTTCTGTTACGTTTTGAAATAGTAGACTTGAATTATTTCTCACCGCCTTAAATTCACCTATCAGACTTTCCATAGTTCGGTGCGTAACATCAACGTTTGATGCATACAACATGTCATCCATACTTTGCAGTGGCGTTATGTTGTCGCCTCTTAAACAAACGAGCGTGCGGTAAGCAAAAACCCGTTCTGTATCAATGATATGCATCAATACTTCTTTAATCGTCCACTTATCTATTCCATATTTGTAATCATGTTTGTCGGCTGGAATATTCTCAAAAAATTCAATTGTGTTTTCAGTATTCTTTAGAAATGTTTGTTGAAAATCTCCAAGAGGTACTAAGTCTATATAGTCTTGAAAATACGGATTATACTCTATTTTTTCTGGTTTGTCCATTTTTTGTTTTTTTGGATTTTCTTTGGGGTTTATTTTTTTATTCCTCGTCGGTCAGTTCGTTTAGTTGTTTTTCTTGCATGATTTCTCTGTGATTTATTCGAAACCAAATTAGGGATTATTTGGGAAAATTGGAAGTTTTTTGTTTAAGCAGAGTCTCCGCAGGGACTCTGTACGTTGCTTATACATTGTGCGTTTGGCTTTTCGGTGTAGTTCAGTGTTCCCTAAATGGAAGCTCTGACCTGACAAATGAGTTATTCTTTAAGCATGAGTTCGCTATTTGATGTCCATAAACTGAAATATGGATTTTTAGCATCAGTTCGTTTTAATATTAGCAAAAATGGTTTATCAAATTTCATTACTTTAGGTTTTGGCCTTTCTTCACCTCCCAATGCTGCAGCAGCAGCTTCAAATTCCGCCTCAGTTTCAATCCTTGATCCATATTCATCCAGATGAAACGCAATTCTTTGCCATGCTTTTTCAATATAAAAAGGTTCTTTGTTTGCGATGATAGTTTTACCAGTAATTGTTTTGAAGTCGTGTTCAATATTGAAGTCGAATTTTGGAATGACAATTAAATCTTCATCACTTATTGCATATTTCCATTTTTGCTTTTCATCTTTTTCTTCTTCCATGCCCAATTTTGTAAGCCTTATTAATTCATAATACATTTCAGACATAGTATTATAGTTATTACTAGACTTAAAAAGTAAAATTTCGTGTTCCTTATTTTTAGGTTGTAATTTCACTATGAAGTTGTCATCGTTCTTATAGTAACTTATGTTGATAACCTTCCACAACATATAATCAAGTCCTTTTGTTCCAAAAGAAGCTACCTTTGTATTTTCAAAAACAAGGCTGTCTTTGAAACTATTTAATTCGTGTTCAAAATTTAAGTTATTCTTAAATTCAGCTTGTACTTTAATTTTATCACCGTCAACTTGCCCGCTTGAGGAGTACTCATTTTGTTTTAATACTCCAATAAAGGATTTAGAATTATTAAGTAATGTCAAATCATCAAATTCATTTTTTACAATAATAGGTTCGTTTATAATCTTTCTTATTTCGTTCCAAGCATTCAATAATGAGACGCAATAGATTGCATTTTTATCCTTGCTGATTTTATTCTCGAGTGTTGGAATAAAGTCTGTTTTTTTATATGCAGACAAATCTTTACTACTTGAAAAATTTTTCTCAGGTAGAGAACAACTTTGTATTATTATTAAAATGCTTGCAAAAAATGCAATGTTAAGTTTATTCATAATTATCGTCATCGGAACGTTATTTGCGATGTGGCTGGTTTTGAAACTGTTCTGTCCGTAAAAAATGTTCAATAAATGTACCAAAGGTGAAGTTAAACTGCTTTGTTTAATTGATTTCAGCAGAATCTCTGCAGGGACTCTGTACGTTGCTTATTGCTAATGCCTTGTTTTTCCAGTCAAGTTCAGAGTCCCCTGATGGGAGACTCTGAAGGGACGGGAAACTTTGAAGCAACCATCTAATCCTCCAATATTTTATATATTATATTGTGCACAGGTTTTCTATTTTATTTCAATTTCAGAGATGATATTATCTTTCCATGTAAATAAAATATAGCTATTATCATTAGGATTTGTCGATTCATATTCAACTTCAAAACTACTTTCTCCTATGTCAATTGGTGTAATCGCTGATAAATAGAAATCTTTTGTCCAATCTCCGCAAAACTTGGTTTTATCTAAATTCAAACTTTTTGATTCCAGATGAATTCGTTCTGCTATTTCTTTTATATTATCAACAATTATATAGGCGGAATCAAATTGTTCTCTAAAAGGTCCGTACGAATTTCCTTCTAAAATTATTACAGTTTCCTGTAATTGTCCCGAAAGTCTAATTTCACTTGCCCAAACATAACTAATTGATGGATGTGTTTTTCTAATTCTGGATTTTAGATAACCTAATTTCGTATCCGCTATAGTTTTTTCCTTTCCGAACAAAAAGTCTTTAAATCCCATATTTGCAGATTGTAAATCTATGTTTATTTTTTCTAAACTTGTGCATAACGTTCAGGGCTTTTGGCAGGTGGGGAAATGGAATTCCTTCTGCTCAGTCTTGGTACAAATGTAGAATAAAGCTCCTAATGTACAATTAATTCCGCCGGCTCCACTTGCCACATGGACATGATTGGTGGCAGTTTGTTTATCCGACTACCTTTCCTACTGTCAATTTGCAACTCTCTGGATATGAACTTCCATTGTCCATCCAAAGTCTAAAATTCATATTATCGAATATGTCGCTCGGAATAATTTCAAAGTCTCTAATTTCAACTTCTCGTTTTAAAATACGTGGTACAATTTCGTTAATGAACCAAGAATTATGAGTTATAATTAATGATGTTTTACGACCTGTATTAGCTAATGGTGACAAAAGCAAATCGTATAACTCTTTATCATGTTTATATGACTCTGAAAAACTGTCAAAATCTAAATTATTAACCACTGAATTATCTAATGCACTTACAAAATCTCCAAGTGTGGGAATAAATTTATTTTGATAATCAGGAAGAATATGGTCTTGTTCACAAAGGTCTTTAACATTAACCGTTTTGTTGTCACCGTTTATTATTGAGTGTCCAAATATTGGAACAATCACCCTTCTAATTCCCCACATTGTATGAAGAAGTCGGTGTCGATTATCACTACAAAGTTCTTTTGTACTATCAATGAAATCATGAATTGGCAAATAGTCTTCTATTTTACCGCCTCTTCGTCTAACCGAAATTTGAGAATGGAGAATGGAATTCATAGGTATTAAAACTCTTGCAATTCGTCTTCTTCATAATCTCTTTCATCTTCTACTGATGACATTTCAGCATCATCTTGATTTTTTGGAGAAGGGGCTTCTTCATCACAATATTCTACGATGTCGTGAAAAGAAAATCCAAGAATATTCAAAAATACTTTAGCTTGTTCAGAATTAATTTCATTTGGAAAATTAAAAGAATTTTTTTTTGTAATCGTCAAATCAAATTCGGTTTTATAATAATTTTCCATTTGCTCAAACTTCTCATCATAATTTTTTGTATCAAAATTATTATCATAAAAAAAGAAATCTCTTGCATCCCAACCCTTCAAGTTTTGCATAGAAATAATATCTTGATTTATTTTTTCGGCTTTGGCTTCTTCTAATGTGTTAAAAATACTAACTACTGTACCGTTTGCATTTACATCTTCCCATGATTCATCTGTGTAGAAAAAACCTTTTTTGTGAATTACGAATTTTGCCATTTTGTTATAATTAAATTGTTCTTTTACAAATCTTGAATAGTTGATACTCAAATTGGCACCAACGAATATATTTAAGCAATACTTTTTTTGAATTCCGTAGATTTCTCAATTGACTTTGAATGAATTATTTGAATAATAGAAAAGTTCTTGCATTTAAATGGGAAGCTGCGTAAATATTTTTTTCATTATAGAGGTGTTTTTTATTTTCGCCTTTTCAAAGGTAATTTATTTTCTGTTTTTGTCAAATTATTATTTCAGTTATCACAATCCTTAATCGGACTCTTCTTTTGGTCAAATCCTTTGGTGTTTATTTGGGTGTAAATTTCAACGGTTTTTGCAGACCAATTCCTAATTTCCTTTTTTATCCAATCGCAAAGCTTCTTGCAAAACCTCCAAAATAGTACCCATAGGCAAATCCAAATTAGGATTAACTCTGAGTATCTTCATTTTGGCTCGATCGCCTTGTTCCAGTTCGGGGTGGTGGAGGCGGTTTCCTTCTACCATCAGTATATAGGGTTCTTGGGTCTTTTTGTCTACCCAAACATAACAGAATCTTTTTCCTTTGTACAAAAAGCAGGGCATTCCGTACTTAATGGTTTCAGTAATTTCGGTATTTTGAGCCAAAATAATACTCCTTAAAGCCAAAAGACAGCTTTTGTTAGGTTCATTTTGCCCCAAATAATATTTTTGTAAATCTTCAATCATAGTTTTCTAATTGAACCAATAACCACTTTGACTCTGCACAGTGTACCAACAACCAGTAACAAATAAACCAATCAACCCCCTTTATTGCACTTAACAAGTCAAAAATAATATTATTCTAGGTTTTTAAATGGATTTTCTAACCCATTTTGTTGCCTATTGAGTTTTTTGGGCTTAAATTACATTTGTTGATTAATAAGCCAAAGAATAGTACATGTCCATTAAAGTAGCCATTTCGCATAAAACTGCGTATAAGTTTGACAGGAGCGTAAAGCTGTCGCCCCATATTTTTAGATTGAGACCCGCCGCTCACTCTCGCACGCAGATTGAAGGCTATTCGTTTAAGATTTTTCCTGAGAATCATTTTATCAACTGGCAACAGGATCCGTTTGGCAATTATCAAGCCCGTGTGGTTTTTCCTGAGCCTTCCACCGAGTTACGCATTGAGGTAGAGGTGATTGCCAAGCTGCAAGTCATCAATCCCTTCGATTTTTTTGTAGAGGAATACGCCGCAAAGTTTCCTTTCAATTACGAAACCATTTTACAAAAAGAACTGACGCCTTACTTAGAAACCAAAGACGTAGGAGAGCTTACTAAGCATTTTATAGAGCAGATGTCGGTTAAAAAAGACATCAATACAGTGGATTTTTTGGTATATGCCAACCAGCAAGTTTACAATGCCCTCAAGTACAATATTCGTCTCGAAACAGGTGTTCAGACCTGTGAAGAAACACTGACGATAGGTAGCGGTTCTTGTCGTGACTTTGCCTGGCTTTTGGTGCAGGTATTGCGTAGTTTCGGACTCGCAACTCGCTTTGTGTCAGGTTATTTGGTACAGTTGACTTCAGATGTAAAATCACTCGATGGCCCATCTGGTCCAGAAGCCGACTTTACAGATTTACACGCTTGGGTAGAGGCTTATGTGCCAGGTGCAGGTTGGATTGGTTTAGATCCTACGTCTGGACTTTTCGCCAGCGAAGGCCATATTCCGCTTTGCTGCACACCCGATTATGCCAGTGCATCGCCTATAACAGGTGCGACTGATGTTTGCAATGTGTCGTTTGAGTTTGACAACAGCGTTTTCAGGATTCACGAAGACCCACGTGTAACCAAGCCTTACACCGAAGCCCAGTGGAACAAAGTGATGGAAGTGGGAGAGGTGGTAGAAAAAGACCTTATAGCAGGCGACGTAAGACTGACCATGGGCGGCGAGCCTACTTTCGTGTCGATTGACGATTTTGAATCTGCCGAATGGAATACCACTGCCGATGGCCCATTGAAACGCAAATTGGCCTATGACCTTTCTTTAAGACTAAAAAAACGCTTCGCCCATGGCGGATTGCTGCATTTTGGGCAGGGGAAATGGTATCCAGGGGAGTTGTTTCCACGTTGGCAGTATGCACTTTACTGGAGAAAAGACGGTCAGCCGATTTGGAAAAACGACGATTTGGTAGCCAAAGAGGGCGAAACCAAGTTTACGTTTCATGACGCCGAGCGGTTTGCGATAGAACTCACTAAACATTTGGGCATAGACCCCAAAAATATTTCACCTACTTACGAAGATCCCATTTATTGGGCGTTGGAAGAGGGCAAACTACCCGTGAATCTGGATCCAATGGCTGTGAATTTGAAGGATTCTGTGCAAAGGCACACACTGGCAAAACTTCTCGAAAAAGGCCTAAACAACCCATCAGGCTTTGTTTTGCCTTTGAAATGGGTACATGAAACAGGCAATTGGACGAGCTGTGTTTGGGAATTTCGACGTCAACAATGCTTTTTGATTCCCGGGAATTCACCCATTGGTTTACGTTTGCCCTTAGAATCTTTGCCCAAAAGCTCGAAAAACAAACGTGAGCAACCTGTAGAGAGGAGTCCGTTTGAGGAATTGCCTCCATTGGGTGATTTTCATACTTCACTTGCTGAAAGGTACGGCCTGGTATCACCGCCCTACAAAGCTCCCGAAACGAAAGTAAAAGACGAAGAAGAGGACGAAAAGGAGAATCTATTGTTTGAGGTAGACACCTTTACCACGGCTTTGTGTGTGGAAGAACGAGAAGGCATTATTTACGTATTTTTGCCACCGACAGACTATCTGGAGACCTATCTGGACTTGATAGCTTCGGTAGAAAATACGGCAGAAAAATTACAAATTCCTGTTAGAATAGAAGGTTACCAGCCTAAGTCTGACTACAGAATAGAGAAACTCATGGTAACGCCTGACCCAGGTGTGATAGAGGTCAATGTGCATCCGGCCAAGTCGTGGCAGGAGATTGTGGACAATACCACGGCACTTTATGAGGAGGCGTTTTTTGCTCGCTTAGGAACAGACAAATTTATGGTAGACGGCCGCCATACAGGCACGGGTGGAGGAAATCACGTGACCCTAGGAGCCTCAAAACCAGAGGATAGTCCTCTTCTGAGAAGGCCCGATTTGTTGCGGAGTTTGATAACCTACTGGCAACACCATCCGGCTTTAAGTTATCTTTTTGCTGGGCCGTTTATTGGCCCCACCAGCCAGGCTCCAAGGATTGACGAAGGCCGTGACGACCGTCTATATGAAATGGAGATAGCTTTTGAACAAATTCCTGAAGACAAAGAGGTGCCGTTTTGGATGGTAGACAGGATTTTTAGGAATCTACTGACCGACATTACAGGAAACACCCACCGCTCGGAGTTTTGTATTGATAAATTATATTCGCCAGATTCTTCAACTGGCCGATTGGGTATTTTGGAATTGCGGGCCTTTGATATGCCGCCACATAAACACATGAACTTGGTGCAAACCTTGTTGGTGCGTGCTTTGGTGGCTAAATTCTGGAAAAATCCGTATAAGAAAAAGCTGATTCGTTGGGGAACCGAACTGCATGATAGGTTCTTATTGCCGCACTTTGCCTATCTGGATATGATTGACGTGGTAAACGACCTCAAAGATGCGGGTTATGACTTCGATATATCGTGGTTTAATCCGTTTTTTGAGTTCAGGTTTCCGCACCATGGCAGCATAACGGTGGACAATATTCAGCTCGAAATCAGACTTGGAATAGAACCTTGGCACGTTTTGGGAGAAGAACTTTCGAATGCTGGAACATCAAGATTTGTGGATTCTTCGCTCGAAAGATTACAAGTGAAAGTATCTGGAATTGTGCCAGAACGCCATATTTTGCTCTGTAAAGGCTGTAGAATTCCTTTGAGAAGCACCGGCACAAAAGGCGAATATGTGGCAGGAATACGCTACAAAGCGTGGAGTCCGCCGTCTGCCTTACATCCAAATATTGGCGAAGATGTCCCTTTAGTTTTTGACATTGTAGATACCTGGAATAACCGCGTTTTAGGTGGTTGCACCTATTTTGTGACACACCCTGGCGGAAGGAGTTTTGACACTTATCCAGTAAATAGTTTTGAGGCAGAATCGAGAAAAATTAGTCGTTTCTGGGACTTTGGACATACGCCGTCGAGCACGGTAGAACAAACGGCTCCGGTGATCAATACGGCCACGGTTTCGAGATTTGTAGCTCAAAACAAAACCGATCTTTTACCCGATACGCCTATAGAATTGATCAACCCAGAGTATCCAAGTACACTGGATTTGAGGCATTATTGGAAGGCTAAGGTGTAGTTTTTTTCACCGCAAGGTCGCAAAGAAGATGAAGAAATAGAAACTTTGTGAAACTCTTTTGAGACAAAGAATTTAAACTTTGTGTCCTTCAGTGGTAAAAATGAAAACAGGCATACTAAAAATTGCAAAGCAATCCCTTTTTCAGGCTTTAAACCCGAATTTATTGGTTTTTAAACTAAAAAGGCATTAATTTGTAGAAGAACACCTATCCGATTAAATGATAAAAGATTTGTCTTTGAGCCTGCTCAATTCTTATAAAAGTGCCATAAACTCTTATGATGAGGTACTTGACCCCAAAGGTCAGGTAAAACCTTATTGGAAGAGTCTCTTTGATACATTAGAAACTGTTGGATTGGATGGTTTGGAGCTTCGAAATAAAGAAATTATTGAAAAACTTAAGGAAAACGGTGTTACCTATAATGTTTATAACTCCGAAAATGGTGCCAATAGAGCCTGGAAACTCGATCCGATTCCTTTTTTAATCCATGAAACTGAATGGAAAACGATAGAAAAAGGCATCAAACAAAGAGCTCAATTACTCGATTTGATTCTAAAAGATATTTATGGTCCTCAGAATCTAATCAAAAATGCCATTATACCAGCAGAGCTGGTTTTTGACAATACGGGCTTCATGCTGCCTTGCTTTGATTTGAAGCAAAAGTTTCAAAATCAGCTTATTATGTATGCATGCGACATGGCTCGTGGGCCGGATGGCAAGATGTGGTTGCTCGATAACCGCACACAATCGCCTTCGGGCTCGGGTTACGCTCTTGAGAACCGCACAGTGATGGCCAAGGTTTTTCCTGAGCTCAATAAAAATATTTACAGAAACAGACTCTCGCCTTATTTTAATCACCTCCAGCAAACGGTGGCTACCTTAGGCAATATTTCAAACGAAAACCCCAATGTAGTTTTTCTGACCCCCGGCCCAGGAAATGAAACCTATTTTGAGCATGTGTATTTGTCCTCTTATTTGGGATATACGCTTGTACAAGGCAGTGACCTCTTGGTTAGAGACGGATTTGTTTGGCTGAAATCGCTAGAAGGACTGGAACGCGTGGATGTAATCATTCGCCGTGTGGATGACGAATGGTGCGATCCTTTAGAACTGAGACAAAACTCACTTTTGGGAGTTCCTGGATTACTTCAAGTGATGCGAATGGGCAATGTGGCCGTTATAAATCCTCCAGGTGCCAGTGTGGTAGAAAATTACGGTTTGATGGCTTTCATGGAAAATGCCTGTAGGTTCTTGATGAATGAATCTCTCTTGATGAATTCTGTGGCAACTTGGTGGTGCGGACAACCCAAAGAATTGAACTTCGTTTTGAGCAATTTGCCGAGGTTAATCATAAAAAAAGCCAATAGAAAACAAGGTTTCAGAACTCGATATTGTCGTTTGCTTAGCAGTGCTGAATTGGAGGAGCTTCGTCAAATGATTATTCAAAATCCGAAGGAATTTGTTGCCCAAGAAGAAGTAAGCCTTTCTACAACGCCATCATTTATTGACGGTAAGTTGGAGCCGCGTTTTGCAGCTATTCGTGCATTTATGGTGTCTGATGGCTCAGACTATAAGGTTCTGCAGGGCGGGTTAACTAGAAGTTCGTCGGTAAAAGATAAGTTTGTGATTTCGAATCAACTGGGTGGGATTTCAAAAGACACTTGGATTGTAACCGACAACCCAACAGAGCATTACGAAAGGTTTGTGGTTAAGAAAAGTACCAATAGCCATCAGAACAATTCGTTGACGAGTCGCAATGCGGAGAACTTGTTTTGGGTAGGGCGTTTGTATGAGCGAACCATGTCATTGACGAGTTTTTTGAAAATAGTCTTGGACCGTCTCAACGAAAACGTAAATGACAAGGGTCAAAAACAACAGGCCTATTTGGTGGTTTTACTGAAGTCTCTAACGCATTTGACCCAAACTTATCCGGGTTTTGCTGAAGAAAATGATGATGCTATATTTGAAAATCCTGAACCTGAATTATTTAGTCTAATAAATGATACAAAGAAAGCAGGCTCAATTGCTTACAACATACAGTCGCTTCTCAATACTGCTAATCAAGTCAGCGAAAGGTGGACATCCGACACACGAAGAATCTTAAATTTGTTGGAAGATAGCCTACAGTCATTAAAAAACACGCACAGTATCAATCAGTTGAGTCACCGACTTGATAAATTATATACCAGGCTTTTTGGTTTTTATGGCAATGTTTTCGAGACCTTACCCCGCGACAATGGCTTTTATTTGTTTGAAGCAGGTAAAAATATTGAGCGGATTCTTTCCTTGATTTCCGTGCTGAGGTCTTCTTTTAGCTTTAAAAACAACGAAGAAGTAGAGTCCGTGATATTGGAAGCCGTTTTAGAAAATCACCATTTGCTTACCCAATATCGCCACATTTACAAGTCGCAGTGGAGTTTGGTGGCTGGTTTGGATATGGTTTTGTTGGAGAAAAACCTTCCTTATACCCTTTCTTCTCTCTTAGATAGGTTGAGTGATTGTCTTTCTCATTTGCCGAAATCTACGAATGCAAACAGATTAGGAATAGACGAAAAAATAGTTTTGGAGGCCAGTACCATCATAAAATTAATAGATGCTGAAAACCTAGTAAAAGTAGATAATGAAACCCAATATAGGACCGAGTTAGACAAAACATTGGAACAAGTCTATGACTTGATTTCGAAAGTAACAGGCAGTCTATCAAGTCTTTACTTTAGTCACTCTGTACTTCAGCATTCGCTATTAGATACAATAGAAAAAATAAATTCTGATGAGATATAAGCTAAGACATAAAACGGTCTATACTTATGAAGAACCTGTAGACAATTATCAAAGCGTGTTGTGTTTGCAGCCTCGTACCAAAGATTCCCAGATTTGTCACAGTTTCAACTTAGAAGTTTCGCCGAGTCCTGCAAAAATTCATACACGGACAGATTTTTTTGGAAACTCCCTAGCTTATTTTTCTTTGCACGAGCCACATCTTGAATTAAAGGTGATTTCCAATAGCGATGTAGAGGTTTTGCCGAAAATCATGCCTATAATTAGTCCTCTAACTTGTGCGGAGGTAAGACAAATGTTTGTAAATAATCGTCCGCTCAAAGTGGAGCTTTTGCAATATCAACTGCCGTCTAATTTTATTAAATGGGACGATGACATCAAAGCGTTTGGTGCCTCATGTTTACAGCCTGAAAATCAGTACTATGAAGGTGTTAGGCTACTTTGCGAAAAGATTTTTAAGGAATTTCAGTTTAAATCAGGGTTTACAACTGTCAATACTCCACTCAAAATAGTTTTGAAAGAGCGAAAGGGTGTCTGCCAAGATTTCTCGCATTTGGCCATTGCATGTTTGAGAAGTTTGGGTTTTGCAGCAAGATATGTGAGCGGATATTTGGAAACCTTGCCACCCAAAGGCAGGCCCAAACTGCAAGGGTCAGACGCATCGCATGCTTGGATTTCTGTCTATGTGCCTGACATGGGTTGGTGTGAGTTTGATCCCACCAATAACATTATTCCGGGTGAAAGACATATCGTAACCGCCTACGGAAGAGATTATGCTGACGTGGCTCCAATGAAAGGCATTGTCTTCAGTTCAGGAAGCCATAAAGTGAAGGTGGAGGTAGATGTGATTCCGGTGTGATTTAAACACATAGGCATATAGATTGCAAAGATTTTTTTTGACTTTACTTTTTGAGTGTCAGTACTTGCTTATTTTTTTACCACGGAGGGTACGGAGTTTTTCACGGAGTTTTTTTTTCTTTCAAACTTCCACTATTCCAAACTTTCGCTCTGGCGATTGGGTGTCTTGTAGGTAGAAATTTGCTGGTGTCATTCCAGTGAATTCTTTGTAATCTCTCACCAAGTGTTGGTAGTCGTAATAGCCGCATTCGAGGGCAATGCTCAGCCAATCTTTATTTGGGAAAGCATTTTTCATTCTAAATGCCTTGTCGAAGCGTATTATTCGAGCAAAATATTTTGGGTTGATGCCAATTCGTTCATTGAAATTTCTTTCAAATTGTTTTGAACTCAAACAAGATTCCTTGGCCAGCCAATCTAGTGAATAATGGCTTTTACTTTCAAGCATGGCTATGCCAACTTTATCTATGGGTCGGATGTCATAAGAAGATTTCCTGACCATATTCATCAGGAAATCTTCTACCAACGGAATCATTTTGGGATAATCCTCTATATTACTCAGCCTTTGATTAAGGTTTCTTACTTCATTGCCTAAAACCGCCTCTGCATCGAAATATTGATTGTTCAAATCAATAGTTGGAATGCCCGTCAAGCGATACAAGCCACCTGGTTGAAATACAACTTGGACCATCAAAAACTCTTTGCCAACCAATCTATGACTGACCACATTTTGTTGACCAATGAGGGCAGAACGCACAGATGATGGCTGTCTACCATCTTCGTAGCTGACTTTTTCGGAGTCTCTCGGATAAAAGCTCAGCGTAACTTCGGGCCGAGGAGGATAGGCTTTAGCCGGAGGCAAAGTACTGTCAGTGAACAGTAAATGCATAAACCTATATAGCCTAACATATGGTTTCAAAGCTAAACTTGGCTGTAAATCATAAAAAAATGGCATAAGCTATATTTTTTTGATAGTCAAATTTAACCCAAAAAGCTCAGTTTAGAATCTGGCGAAATAATATTTGGTAAAATAGCTATGACGAGCCTCGAAAAACCTATCGTGATAAGTTTGCAGAGGCTCGGAAATAGATATAAAACCAAATTTTATTGTAGCCGATTTTCAAATGAGTTTTTTGGGTTTATAGTTTTTTTATATAGAAATGGGTGGGCCGACCACTTTCATTCCATGGGCATGATGAATTTCTTGAATGAGGGCTTCGGTTGGCGGTCCTTTTAGTTCATTCATTTTCTTGAAAAATTCTTCCATTTGACCCGAAGGTTGTAGGAAATACACCAATTTGCCTTTGTCTGAAGTTTGAACCCAGGTATGCGGTACTGCCCTAGGGAGAAAAATAGTATCTCCAGCTTTAAGGGTCATTCTTTCGGTGTCTAATTGAAAAATGTATTCTCCTTCAACTACATAGAATATTTCGTCTTGCTCATAATGTACGTGAAGCGGCGGGCCAATTTTCTCAAAACCCACATATTCCAAAACTGTCAGTTGTCCGTCGGTATCTTTGGAGGAGATTTTTACGTCGTTGGGATTTACACCTCGGTATTTTATTGGCTGGTTAAATCTATCCTTCCCAGCTTCTACTTTAAAACCCTTTTTGTTTCGAATTTTGGCGTTTACCTTACTGGCTGCCAGCACTATGGGCAAGGAAACCAAAGTGTTTTGAATAAAATTTCTGCGTTTCATGTCTTTGTAAATTAAATTGGTTTAAATAATTCTTCTTTACAAAGTTTGGATTTTGGCGGATATGTTTAGTGGTAAAAAATGGACATGTTTTGGGTGGGGTTGTTTTTTTCTGAAACACATAGGCACATAAATATATAGAGTATTTGCGGATTGATGAGGCTTTTTAAGATAATCCCGTATAGAGATTATGATTAATAATTACACACGCATATTTTAGTAAAGCTTTTTTTACAATCTGTGCCAATGTTAAATTTTTTAAAATTAGAACTCGCAATCTAATTTTTTCTCAAATAAAACCTAAAATTCCTTATTAAGGCTACTTATTAGAAGTTTTTTTAAGTCTAATAACTCTTCTTTTATCAAGGAAAGATCATTTTTTAATTGTACATTCTCTTTTGATAGTATGTTCGTTTTTTCTTCTAAAGCCTTTAATGCGGCGAAAGTTACGCCATCAAAATCAGCAGAAGCTATTAGTGTATCACATCCTATAAAACCATATTTATCTTGACCAAAATACTTGTAAAAGTCTTGAGCCATAATTCCCCAATGACGATTATTTTTTCTTTCATTGTCTCCTTTATAATTCCATGTCCCTACTTTTATTTTCCGAACACTTTCAAGAATATGTTCACCATTAGAAGCTAGAAAAAGTTCTTTTTTTGTACTATCAGATATGGTACTCCAAGAATTTGATTTATTAGATAGAAACACGCCGTACTTCACAGGGTCTGATAAATTATTGTCAGTTAATAAATAATACCCGTTTTCAAACCGAGCTAGAAATCTGTTGCTAGTATCAGCTAAAAGCATGTTACTATTTGGATTTTCTGGGTTATCTCCAACTAAAAAACTACCATTTTTTTGGTTGCTATTTAAGTGATTTCCCAAAGTAAATGATCGAACACCTGAAGCTCTATTTTCATTTCCAATTGCAAAAGAAGCAATTCCAGTGGCTTGATTTTTATAGCCTAAAGATAATGAGAAATAATTTGACGAAATATTTTCAGAACCTATAGCAAACGAATAATCATTTTCTACAAGATTATTAAAACCAATGGATAAAGAAGAATTCCCTGATGAGAAATTTCTAAAGCCGATACTAGTTGAGGATTCTCCTTTTGATTCATTTTGATACCCCATGGCAATAGAATAATTTCCTTTGGCAATATTTCCGAAACCCATAGCCATGGAAATTCTGCCGTTAGCAACTGAATTAGACCCGGTAACAAATGAATTGTCTCCAATTGCCTTGCTTGCTTCGCCAAATGCATAAGAACCAAACCCTTTTGCTAATGAATTATACCCAAAAGATACCGAATACGGGCCAATAGCTTTCGTGTTATAGCCTGAAGAAAATGAGAATTTACCAATACTATCTGCATCCCAAGCTCTAGAGTTATTAAACACTGACCCAACTCTAAATGCAGCTCTAGATGGAATCCACATTAGTCTTGTGCCATTTCCCGATATCGGTGCAGTTGGAGGATTATTTGAATCATTTGTAGTAATTTCAGAACTTTTAGACCAGAATCCGTTGTTTGTCGTATTTCTGATTTCATCTCCTATAATCCCATCTTTCAACCATAAAGTTTCAGCTTGGCTAATATTTGTTGTAATTTCATTCCATTGGTTATTTTTCCAAATCCAGATACTTTGAGTATCATTGTCGAAAACCATTTCACCTTCAGATAGAGTTGTAAGAGAAAGTCTTTGAGATGTACTCATTTTTAACCTGACGGTACCAGGTTTAATTTCAATGCTTTGAGAAAAGCAATTAAAACTAAAAACGAATATAATTAATATTAGTAAATTTACTTTTTTCATTTTTCTATGGAATTTATGTTTGAAATGTAACTAATAATGTCCTCTATGTTCCCTATGCCTCTATGTGTTTTAAATAACTACCCTCAAAATCCCCCAAAAACCACCTCCGTTTTCTGATACCCATAAGCTTGGCTAAGCGGAATAGTTCGGTTATTGTCGCCCATCGATATTTCAATGTCTTCCATCGTAAACTGTGAGGGGTGCTCGTATCCACAGGCGTGCGAGAGTTCTAGTATTTCTTTGTTGATGGTCTTGAGGTAATTATAAAAACGCACACTTTTCAGTTCGGGATTTAGGCCTGACTCCAGCCATTTGTTGTTGGTGGCAATACCCACTGGGCAAGTATTCGTATGGCATTTTTGTGCTTGAATACAGCCTATACTCATCATGGCTTCTCTGGCCACATTAATCATATCAACACCCATCGCAAAGGCCATGATGGCTTTTTCTGGCAGTCCGAGTTTGCCCGAGCCTATGAAAACTATCTTTTTTTCTAAGCCGTATTTCTGAAAAATCTTATAAATACTTGAAAAGGCATACACCCATGGCAAGGAAACATGGTCTGCAAATGCCCTCGGAGCAGCTCCTGTGCCACCTTCGCCACCGTCTATGGTTATGAAATCTGGGCCTTTGCCTGTTTCTTTCATTTTTTGAGCGAGTGTTTCCCACATATCTAGTTTTCCTACAGCTGACTTCAATCCAACTGGCAAGCCAGTTGCATTCGCCATGGTTTCTATGAAATCTATCATTTGTGGAATATCCACAAAAGCGGTGTGATAAGCTGGTGAAACAACATCTTTACCCACGGCCACCCCTCTAATATCAGCTATTTCTTGGGTCACTTTTTTGCCGGGCAACATGCCGCCTTTGCCAGGTTTTGCACCTTGCGAAAGCTTTAGTTCCAGCATTTTTATGCACGGATTTTTACTTGTGAGTGTCTTTAGCTTTTCAAGGCTGAAATTCCCATTTTCATCTCTTACCCCAAAATAACCTGTGCCTATATTCAACACTACATCACCGCCTTTGGCATGATACGACGAGAATCCACCTTCGCCTGTATTGTGGTAGCAGCCGGCCATTTGTGCTCCTAAATTGAGTGAAGTGATGGCTGCACCTGACAATGAACCATAGCTCATGGCACTGATGTTGACCACCGACTGTGGATGATAGGGCTTTTGTCTGTGCGGACCCACTATTTTGGCAGATGGGCAATAGGATGTCTTTTTGAAAGACGGATGCTTTTCGTCCAGCCTAAATGGCATCATGGCGGGTTTGATAAAAACATATCCTGGCTCATGAATATCTTGGTCAGTACCAAAGCCTTGCATGTTGTTTTCGGTCTTGGAAGAAGCATAAATCCAAGTGCGTTGCTGGCGATTAAAAGGTAATTCTTCTCGGTTGTTGGCTACTATGTACTGTCGCAATTCCGGGCCAAAACTCTCCAAAAAGTATCGAATATGCCCTACCAGAGGGAAATTATGTTGTATTGTGTGTTTTTTTTGAAAAATATCTCGAAGGAAAATCAAGAATAAAACTACCAAAACATAGCCCCACCAAGGAAAATCGAAATTCATTGTTTTTTGTTTTTTTGTGATGAAATAGCCAAACCTACGAAGGAATCAGCTGTGCCGTAATAAAGATACCACTTGTTTTTATAGAAAACCAAACCCTCGGCAAAAGTAGTTCCCGCTTTGTATTGTCCTGTAACCTCATGGGGCAAACTAGGGACTAAAAACGGTTTATCTGATCGTTTGAGTACGGTTTTTAAGTCTTTTGGGTCAAAAACAACTCTCCCAACGGTATAAGTTCCGAGTGGAAATTCAGACGATGCATTTTCTGCAAAATCACTATTTTTTCCATTGTAAATCAATACCACACCCTCGTCGGTTATCATGGCTGGCGGACCGCATTCAGTCAGATTACTGTCAAAAAAGCCTTTTCTTGTTTGAATTACAAAGCTCAATTTCCCAGAATTATCTAATTCAGGGTACCAATCATAAAGATTTTCCGACCACGCCAGGTTTACACCATGTTCTCCCCAATACATCCAATATTTACCGTTTATTTTGGCTGCTACATAATTTTTACCTTCTAATTTGGTTAAAATAGAACCTGATTTAGAAGCCATGTTTTTGAATTTTCCTTCATAAGCTTTTGCAAATGCAGGCCCTTTTTTCTCCCAAGTGATTAAATCTTTGGAGAAGGCAATCGAAAGTCTTGGGGTGTCATAATTCCAAGCGGTGTAGGCCATTACATATGATCCATCGGTGGTTTGTACTACTCGTGGGTCTTCACAACCACCTGGCGAATCGTAAATAGAAAAATCGTCGTTTGCAGGATATAGAACAGGTTTTGGATATTTTTTGAAATTTATGCCATCACTACTTTCGGCTAAGCCAATTCTTGACGTTCTGCCACCCAAATGTGCCTTTGGATTATCTTCAGCTCTATAGAGAAGCATTACTTTACCATCTTTCACAACCGCTGCTGGGTTAAAAACATCGGCTCTCTGCCATTTTACGGTTGTTTTTTTCATCGGGCAATCAAATACGAAAGTAGAATCGGCTTTTAATATTGGATTAATTTCTGTTTTTTTGAAAGCATCAAAATCAATTTGCGAAATGCCCGTTTGCGAAGTCTTGCATGACCAAGTTGTGAAAAACAAGGCCAAAAGCACGAAGTTTTTGAGTTTCATAAGGTTGTTATTTGAAACCTCTAAAAAACAAAAAAAGCTCGGCATAACCGAGCTTTTCCTGAAAAAACAAAATATTATTCTTATTTCTTAACTTCTACAGCTGGAACTACTTTCATAGCATCACCGTCTTTTTCAAGACGTCTTTGCATAGCATCAACAACTATCGGAGCAGCAATAAATAATGATGAGTAAGTACCTACAATTACACCAATAAACATGGCGAATATAAAGCCTCTGATGGTTTCACCACCGAAAATCAATAATATCAACAATACCAACAAGGTAGCCACACCCGTTACGGCTGTTCTACTCAAAGTACTGTTCAAGGCGTTATTGATAGTGGTTTCGATTGGCTCTTTGCTCGATCCTTTCTCTCTGAGGTATTCACGAATACGGTCAAAAATTACGACAGTATCACTCATTGAGTAACCCATCAAGGTCAATACCGCACCCACAAATGCTTGGTCAATGTCTAAAGAGAATGGCAAAATACCGTTAAGGATAGAGAAGATACCCAAGATAACCAATACGTCATGGAATAAGGCCACAACCGCACCAAAACCAAAGGCTACGCTTCTAAATCTGATATAGATGTAAATAAATGTCAATATCAAAGCATAAAGAATCGCTTTCAATGATGACCAGATCGTATCGTTAGCGATGGTTGCACCTACTTTAGAGAAGGACATCACTTTACCTTTGTTGCCATTTACCGAAGCCACTGCTTTACCTAATTCTGCTGTGATTTGTTTCTCTACTTCTGGCTCAGTGTTATCTATTTTGTAGGCTGAGGTTACCATTACTTGGTCAAATCCGCCGTAAGTTTTCACCTCCGCGTTTGAGCCAGGAAACACACCTTCAACTACAGTTCTTACTTCTTCAGTGTTTACGGTTTTTTCAAACTTCACCACGAAAGTTCTACCACCTTTAAAGTCAACACCCAATCCAAATCCTCTAATACCAATAGAAATAGCTCCAGCTAAAATGATGGCAGAAGATATGATGTAGAACAATTTTCTTTTCTTGATAAAATCAATGTTAGAATCTTTGAAAAGTTTCTCTGTCCAAGCAGTTTTGAAGTTGATTGTCTTTCCTTTTTTGATATTATAATCAAACAACAATCTCGACACAAAAACCGCACAGAACAACGAAGTAAATATACCTATCAATAAAGTAGTCGCAAATCCTTTTACAAGACCAGTTCCGAAAATCATCAAAATAACGGCTGTTATTAAGTTGGTTACGTTAGAGTCAATAATAGAAGGCATAGCGTTTTTAAAACCATCACCCACAGCGGTAATGAAGCTTTTACCTGCAGTTAGTTCTTCTTTGATACGCTCATAAATTAGTACGTTGGCATCCACCGACATACCCACCGAAAGTACCAAACCAGCAATACCTGGCAAAGTCATGGTTGCACCAAAAGATGCCATAACTCCAAGAAGCAATACCAAGTTGACCAGTAAGGCAGCATTAGCAATCCATCCAGCTTTGCTATAGTACACCATCACGAAAATCAATACCGCAACAAGACCCAAAATTGATGACAAAACACCCGCACTTACTGCTTTAGCACCTACAGAGGCACCTACGGTAGCTTCTTCTATGATGTTGGTCGGAGCTGGTAATTTACCGGCTTTCAATACGTTGGCTAAATCTTGAGCTTGTTCTACACTAAATCCACCAGAAATACTTGAGCTACCGCCGCTGATTTCTTGGTTCACATTTGGAGCAGAATATACATAATTGTCCAAAATAATGGCAATGCTATTTCCAACATTAGCACCTGTCATCGTTTTCCATTTTCTGGCACCTAGGGCGTTCATTTGCATGGTTACGTCTGGTTTTCCAGTCATTGGGTCATAATCTTGTTTAGCGTTTGTGATAACGTCTCCCTCAATTGGAGCATTTCCGTGGTCCTTAACAGCGTAAACAGGTACAACTTCTTCTTTTGTTACTGGATTTTCTACTGGACTAACATCATACAGGAAAGTCAAGTTAGCAGGGAAAATTCCTTGAGCATCTGGGCGTTTCAATACGGCGTTTAGTCTTGAAGTATCTTTTGATCTCACAGCCAAACCACCTGTTGGTGATGCTACGAAAATGTTAGACAATGAGTTAGCGTTAGCCAATGAATCAGTTCCAGTAGAATCGGTTTTGGTTTTCAAAGCCGAAGCCAAACTACTTTTCGAAGTATCTTTCGCAGCTATTTTGTTTTCAGCAGTCTTAATTTTTGACTCAAGGTCTATTTTGGTCAACAAAGCTGAAAATGCCTCCATAGAAGGATTGATTTCTTGTAGGCTATACACCTCACAAAACTCCAATTTTGCAGCCCCTGATAATAATTTTCTTACCCTTTCTGGGTTATCAATACCTGGCAATTCAACTTGAATACGGTTAGTACCTGGTATTTTAGAAAGGTTAGGGTTGGCTACACCAAATTTATCTACCCTTGTTTGAATAACTTTATATGAACGGTCAAAAGCCCCATCAACTTCCGCCTTTACATATCTAATAACCTCTGCATCAGATGAGTTGAGGTTTAGAACGTCTCTGTTTGAAGTATTAGAGAAAATTGAGGCCAATTTAGTGTCTTTGGCTAATTTTCTATACTCAGCAACGAACAAATCCACGAAGTTTGTGCTGCTGGTAACGGCTGCTTTTTTGGCTGCCTCTACTGCAATCGCTACTCTTGGGTCACGTGAGCCTTTGGCCAATGTTTTTATGATTTCGGTTGGAGAAACTTCCAATATCACGTGCATACCTCCTTGAAGGTCAAGTCCAAGTCCAAGTTCTTGCTTGCTTAGTTCTTCTAGAGTTGATCCCAAGAACACATCCTGTTTCCACAAGGAGTCTAAATATCTTTGTTTTTTGCTGGCATCTATCTTGCCATCTTTGCCTGTCGCGTAAGCTGCGGCTTCTTTTCTGATGTCGTTTACTTTCCATGTTCTTACCAAGTAATAAACACTGATCAGAGAGAAAACAACAAATAGTACTAATATACCTAATCTGTTTTTCATAAATAATGATTGTATCCTTTTCCCAAAAGAGGATGTTTAATTGAAAATATAGCACATAGGGACATTGTGCTTTTTATGGTTTAAAAGCTAAGAATTACGAAGAATGATGAAGTATCAGGGTGCGTTTATGGCAATATGATGCTCAAAAAGCTTGTCGAAATAAGAATTTCTAAAAAAATCGAAGAATGGCTTTACAAACGGAGCATTTTGTTCGTAGCCAAATATAAAGTTTTGGTCAAATACCAGCTGGAATTCTTCGAAAGAGAAATCATAAGAAGGAACTACGGATTCGTGGCTGATTTGCTGAACTACAGGAGTTTCTTTCTCTTTTTTGTCCTTTTCGGAAGATTCGGATTGTGGTTGAGGAACATAACTAGCCGAAGCCACGTGTGCTGAAAACACGCTTACGAGCATTAATAGCCCGATAATCTTCGATATGATGTTGTTTTTTCTCATTTTGGAAGCACAAAAGTACAAAACCTTCAAAGAAAAAGTCAAGAAATGTGCCAAAAATTAATATTTCCCGGAATTCTTACTTTTTTACGGACTTCACCAATGCCTTTTTGGACATCATAATGAAACCTAAATCTTTCTTGCAGTTTTTATAAACCAGTGAATTTGTGTTGATAGGAAAACTGTATAAATAAAGTGTATCGTTGACTTTCTGGATATTATCACCGATTAACTGTTTTTGCTCCTTACTGAATTTGTATGCCTCAAGTATTTCGCCGATTTTTCCATTTTTCAAGGCTTCTGCTGTTACCAAACTCAAATCTATCAATTCAACTTCAGTGCCTTCCAAAGTGATTTTGTCAGCACATTCAATGTTGAGGTTACCATTGAATTTCTCAGAAATCGATTTTCCCAAGCTATTGGCCACGTCAACGATTTCCTCCTGGTTGACTTTTTTTATTTTATAGTCCGACATCAGCTGTTTCACCTCGGCAGTATCTACACGTTTTACTTGTCCGCAAGATATTAGGCCAAAAATCAATAATACGGTGATTGTATTTTTCATAAAACTATGGTATTAAAAGACTTGAGTCCCCAAAACTTAGGAATCTGTAATCGTTATTTAGTGCTTCTGAATATATTTTTTTCCAGTTGTGTTCTCCCACAAAGGCTGCTACCAACATCAAGAGGGTAGAAGATGGTTGATGGAAGTTGGTAATCAATCCTTTACAAATCTTGAATTTATAGCTCGGGAAAATCATGATTTCGGTTTGACCAATTATTTCTTTCAATTGATTTCTTTCGAAATATGAAAGTACGGCTTTTAAAGCGTCTAATGTCGATATTTCGGTTCTTTCTTCATAAGGAAATAGTTTTTCGATAAAGAAATGACTCATTGGGTTTTCAATCAATTTTACTCCAAACCAATATAAGCTCTCCAACGACCGCATGGAAGTTGTACCGACCGGAACCACGAACGAATGGTTTTCTAATAAAGCCTCTACAAATTCTCTCGAAAACACCAATTGCTCATTATGCATAGGGTGCTCTATGGCGTTTTCGGCTTTTACAGGCATGAATGTTCCCGCTCCCACATGCAAGGTTAGAAAACTTTTTTGTATGCCTTTATTACTAATTTTTTCAAAAACAGCATCTGTAAAATGCAAACCAGCCGTAGGAGCCGCCACTGCACCTTTGTTTTTGGAATATACGGTTTGGTAGTTTTCTATATCGGTTTCTTCTGACTCTCTATTCAGGTAGGGCGGCAGTGGAATTTTGCCAAAAGCCTCCACCAAGTCACTAAAGTTATCTTCCGAATTCCAGCTAATTTTGACTTCGTTTTGCTCTCGGTCTGCAAATGATGCATTTATTTGCACGTTCCGATGGTTTATTTCTACTTCGGCACTGAGAACCTCTTCAGTTTTCCACTTTTTTTTGTTGCCAATCACACATTCCCAAATAATCTCATACTTGGCCTCCATTGCCAGCGAAATTACGTTACTAGGGCTTATTGGATTTAGCAGAAATACCTCAATAACGGCCCCAGTTTCTCTTTTGAAGAACATCCGAGCAGGTATTACTTTGGTATTATTTAGCACCAAATGGGTGTTTTCGGGTAATAAATCTACAATGTCCGTGAAACGTTGATGTGAGATTTCTTCATGATAGTAAAACAAAAGCTTGGAACTATCCCGTGGTTCTACAGGATATTTGGCTATACGTTCGTTGTCTAGTACGTAATTATAATCTGAGATTTTGATCTGCATCAATCCTCTGGAGTTGGGTTAGAAAAAAGTAATCTAAATGGAACGAAAAATAACAGAATCATCAATACAAACACCCCAAAAATCAGTAGCCAGTTGTAATTGAAGTCTAACATTTGGCCTTTTTTTGAATTGATGTTGTTAAGACCCAGAATGACAAAGACCAAATAGGTATTTAGAAAGGCTAAAAATGCTGAAAACCAACCTGTTAATAAGGATTTCAAGGCTGTTGGCTGATTGGCCCAAACACTATTTGAGTTTAGACCTTTGAAATTTATATTGAGCAATAAGTTTTTGAGTAAATCCATAAGAATATTTATGCTAAATACTACACCAACTGTCCAATAGAAAAACTGTTGTTTGTTGATGAATCTGTTTGGATAACCTTGGTCATCGTGGCCTATGGCGATTGAATCAGGTAAGTTGGCGTAGCAAAAAAGAATAACAGCAGTGACGATAACCACAGAGGCAACCCTCCAAAACTTAAAAAATATATTTGTCATATTGAGACTTTCGAATAAATGTATCTAATTTTATTCTTTTATAATTAAACTTTTGTCTTGTCGAAATGTTTCACAAAGGTAGGGGAGAAGGCCTTGCATATTTATTAAATTGAAGAAAAAATGTCAAAAATTTATACAAAAACAGGCGATAAAGGTACTACTTCACTCATTGGCGGAACGAGATTACCCAAAGACGATATAAAAATAGAAGCTTACGGAAGTGTAGACGAACTCAATGCTTGGATTGGTGTTTTGGCAGATGCTCCTGAAAACAAAGAGCGTAATGCTTTTCTGAAAGAGATTCAGGATAGATTGTTTACTATCGGTGCTGAATTGGCCTCAGAGCCAGAGCAAAATAAGAAGAAACTCCCTGAACTTTTTGAGAGCGACATAGAAGTTCTAGAGAAAGAAATGGATGCCTACAACGAAGTTATTCCAACTCTACGAGCTTTTGTTCTACCGGGCGGACATCCTTTGGTTTCTTTTGCACATGTGGCACGAACCGTTTGCCGAAGGTCAGAACGTCAGGTGATAAGGTTGTCTCACAATGAAGAAGTGAATGTGTTGATTATTAAATACTTAAATAGATTGTCTGATTATTTGTTTGTGCTTTCTAGGAAAATCACACAAGAACAAAATGCTCCTGAGATTGCTTGGAAACCGAGGTAAGTTTGGATGGTCAATTGAACACGGATTTTATGGATGAGACACGGATTTTTTTCATTTATATTGTTTCAATCCATTAAGGTGAATTTAACTAAGTCTTACTTTAAGGCTGTTGAGTATAACTAGTCCATGATTTTAAAGTATATTCTGTGCGGCCTCTGCTGCGGTCTAATACGTGTTCTGCCGTGTGCCCAAAAAATTCAATCTACAGTCAGGAATCCAAATCTTTTTGGTCTATGAAATGCAGGCGATTCGCCTGAAAGTGTAGAACTCCAACAAATGAAGTCGCAAGTTTCGGCATCGCATGTCCAGTTGGCTTCTGGGTGTGACTGTTTAGAGCGGATTCTGTAAAAATTTATTCTGTATTGTCCTTTTGGATCTCTGCCAACCAGTTTCCAAGGTATGGACATGCGTCCGTTCCATGAACTTGAAGATTTTACGGCTTCATGTAGGATCCCAGCGTCTTTGTGAGCAATCATTCCTTCTAAAGTCTGGGTTTCTTCTCCCAAAGTAGGATTGTTTATGGTACCTACCCAAAGTG
Source organism: Lacihabitans soyangensis (assembly GCF_024343775.1). Classification (GTDB taxonomy): domain Bacteria; phylum Bacteroidota; class Bacteroidia; order Cytophagales; family Spirosomataceae; genus Leadbetterella; species Leadbetterella soyangensis. Next base: position 26,401 of record NZ_RJUF01000010.1, read on the forward strand.
CATTGTTTGGATTGATTTCTATTTCTAGATAATGTTTAGAATCTTCGTTGCCCGGACTAATAAATACCTCAAAAACCTCCTGATTGTACAGGGGATCGTTATGAACTACCATGTTGTTTTGCTCCACGAAATCGTCCTGAAGACATTCGAAAGCAATATGAAGGAATTCGTTATCAGATTTTATGGAAACATTGGTCAGGTAATCAACAGCTTGGCCGTTAGTAGAATGTTTGAAATGTGGGTCTACTTTTACTGACTCTCCGTTGTTTTTAAGGTTTATCTCTCGGTTGGGCATTGTAGTTTTTTCTTTGCTTAAATCAATTTGTAGAAAATTGGTCTGCAAAACTATAAAAAAAATTAGGGAATGACTAAAAGCCATAAAATTCAATTCTCTAAAGGATGATTGACAGGTTTTTGTTGCCAAACTGCAGTTTCAGTACATTTCCTTTACTTATCTGAAGTTTGGTCAACTCAAATTTACCATTATTGTCAACCAATTCCCGCAAGTTTTCCTTAGTATTTTTTTCTTTAATGATTATTTTCATGAGTGGTCCGTGTTTTACTATTAGGAAAAAATAACTTCTGGAAATTTTACTTTCCAGAAGTCATAATTTTTACGCTCATTTGCCTTTACCCTTTCCTTTTCCTTTGCCACCTTTGTCTTTCATGGTGAGCTCGTTGAGGAAAACTCCCGCAGCGTCAAAACCTAACATTACCTTGGTTCCATCTGCTTTGGTTACTAATACACCATACTTTCCATCACTTGATTTTCTCGCACTGTTCACGGTAGAACCTGCATAAGTGGTAGTTATATAAGTAGTTATGCTCGCTGGAAGGGTGGCAACATCAATTTTCTCACCTCCGCGGCCTTTACCAGATACTTCCTTAATAAATACGCCAGCTGCGTCAAATAACAAACCTTTGTGGGTGCTATCTGTCAATACGATATGTACTGCATATTTGCCAGAGTCTGACTTGGCGGCACGTTTGATAGTAGAACCGACATAATTGGTTGAAATGTACGAAGTCACGTTTGCTGGTAATGCCGAAGTTTCTATTTCGGTCAAATTGTGCTTTTTGCCATGACCATGTTTGCCACCTGTACCTGAACTATCCGCCGTGGCCATAAACATGAAGTCGGCGTAAGCAGCGTCATCTGTAGTTTCTGAAGGAGATAATCCAAGGTTTTCACAAGAGGTTAAACCTGCTACAGCACAAAAAAGAGCCAGAATTAATACTTTTAAATTTTTCATAAGAAATAGATAATAATTTGATTTAAACAATGTAAGAACTTCCTACAAGTAAATTTTTTCCATGGAATACTTGTTTGATTTAAAAAAAGGCAAAAGGTTTAATGGCCTTTCTGAAATACTATACGAAACGCTTTTTTTTTATGTTGCCTTGGTTCTAAAAAATATTTTAATTGCCTTAGGCAACGATTTCTATTTACAATTACGTATACTTTTGTATAAATAAGAATTCCAGTATAATATAAAAGAAAGCCTTTGTGATATTTAAAAGAAACAAATCTTTTGACTTGGTAAAAGTGTTGGAAGGATGTAGGGCAGACAGCGGCTCAGCTCAAAAACATCTTTTCGAACATTACTACGGCTTGGCCAAAAGGATATGTTTGCGATACGCCGGGTCGAGCGACGAAGTCGACGAAATGGTGAACGATGGTTTCTTAAAGGTTTTTGCTAAAATTAAAATGTACGATGCCAATCAGTCTTTTGAGGCTTGGTTTCGGACGGTTTTGGTGAGGACTTGTATAGATTATTATCGGCGTAACAGTCCAAAAGTAAGTTTGATAGACATCCAAAATGCTCCCCAAATCGAAAGTAATGACAACTTGGTGGAGAGGATGTCGGCGGAAGATATATTGGAATTGGTCCAAAAACTTCCTCCTTCTTATCGAATGGTTTTTTCGCTCTACGTGGTTGAAGGGTACTCTCATGCCGAAATAGCCGAGATGCTCAACATCAATGAAGGTACGTCAAGGTCAAATCTTGTAAAAGCTAGACACAAAATGCAAGAATGGGTAACGCTATATTTAGATGAAAATATAAATCAAAATAATCATGTCTGAGAATAATTTTGATGATGACATAAGAAAAAAGCTCGAATCTATACGGCCAGAGTATAGTGAGGCTGCTTGGCAGAAGCTCAAACGCTCTCTGCCTATACCATGGTATATGAGTTTTCTGCGAGATTATGGCAGCTGGGTGTTTGGAGGCCTAGCAACTGTGGCTTTTTTAGGTTCACAATACAATAATCAAACCATTAGAAAAGAAAACAAATTACTGAATGATAAAATCTCTACTATAACCAGTTCGCCAGAAACAAAAATCATTACCGATACCATATATGTTCGGCAGAGTGATACTGTATTTACCACTCGGTATGTCACCCGATATGTGCGAGTAGCCGATGAGTACGTAGAAGACGAAGACTTGACTTCAAGCAACAAAAACCAAGTTTTGGCTGAAAAAACAAAAGCAAAAGTTAAAGAACAGGGAAGTGCCGAGAGTAAGGCAGTGTTGGATTCTAAATCTAAAACGGTCAAAAACAAATCTAAGAATTCAGAAACTGATCTGGCAGATAAACTAACTGCAAGTAAGGATATTATTGATAAGGAGGCGGTTTCGGATAAAGATTTGGCTCAAACTAACTTGGCTTTTCAGCCCAACCAACAAGTAGATAAGGTTGTAGCGGGGGTTTCGGATGAAAAACTGAAAGCAGCTAAGGTAGAAGATACCTCTGGGAAGGTAGACGAAGAACCTAAGAAGGAGCAAAAACAAGTTGAAGAATTAATTATTCCAGAAAATAAAGCAACACTTCCAACGGATCAAAAAAAGGCTAAGAAAATAGACCTAAGCCGAATAAATGCCAGATTTGGAATAACTGGTGACTATATGGGCAGGAATTTTAATAGCCTTGGGCCGGCTGTCGAAGTATTTCTGGGTGAAAGATTTGCTCTTAATACTGGTCTTCTGATTACAGGTAAAAAGGAGTTTGAATATAAACTTTTGAGGGATTTTAACATGAATACCGGTAAAAAGTTTGAGGATAGATATAAGCCGTATATTCCTATTAAACCTGAGAAAATTCAAGATATCGAGATAGAAACCTCGAGTATAAAGTTGCCAATATTCTTTAGCTATTATGTTCCGGTGCGTAACAATTTGGCTTTTATGCTCAGTACGGGTACTAAACTTGACCTTTCGGTAATAGAAACGGTCAAATTTAAAGGACAGAACTTCGATGGTTCATTAGACTACAATAAATTCGAAAATCAGTATAAGCCGAAGATTTTCAGTAATTTATTCTACGGCATGGGTATGCAATACCAATATAAGCGTTTTGTCGGACAGATGAATCCATATTTTGAGTTTCCGTTTAGACAGGCTTCCTATTTAGTACCTCCAAAGAAATTCGGAATAAATGCCTCATTGAAGTTTTCTTTGAAAAAATAATACCTATCAGAAACCTTAAAATCCTGCTTTTCGAATTTCAAAAAGCAGGATTTTTTTATTCTAAACTCAAATACCGCCTTAAAATTTAGTAGATTTGCAGACTTTTTGGCGTTGTTGAGACGTTTCAAACATAAACAAAACAAAAATGCACTCCATTCGTATACTTATTCTTTCTTTTTTGTGTCTTCCGGTTTTAGGGCAAATCAAACCTCGTTTGTTTGAGTTCGGCCCCAAGGCAGGTTTATTGGTGAACGGTATAGCCACTTTGGACACCGTAACATTCAAAAAGAAATTATCGGTAGGTTATCAAGGAGGTATCTTTACGAGATTTAACTTTGGTCGATTGAGTTTTCAACCTGAGTTGGTATATCAGGTTAAAGGAGGTAGCACAACTGCTCCTACACAGGCCAAATATTCTTATAAATACATTTCTACACCTCTTATTGTAGGTTTTACACCTATAAAAGGCATTTATTTTGAGGGTGGTTATGAGCCAAGCTGGGCTTTAAACAAAGGCTACAAAAAAGATGGACTGACTATTTACGGTCCAGACGTAGCCACCGACAAAAGCTTGATAGTAGGTACAAGAATCAACATGTTAGACATGTTTTCCTTGTTCAGTTTAAACATTCGTTATACCCACGGTCTTCAAAATGTGAGTACCTCTAATTATCTCAAAACTCCGCTCGACTTTAGAAACAGGAGTGTTCAGGTGTCTGCAACTTATACGTTTTCAGAGTATTACCTCTGGAAAAAGAAATACGGCGTAAAGAAAAAGAATTAATAAGTAATGAGTTTTATAGAAGAATTACAGTGGCGTGGCATGCTTCATCAGATGATGCCCGGCACTGCGGAGCAATTAGACAAAGAAATGACCTCGGCCTACATAGGTTTCGATCCTACGGCTAAATCTCTCCATATCGGCAACTTGGCCACCATCATGCTTTTGGTGCATTTACAAAGAGCCGGGCATAAACCTTATGCATTGGTGGGTGGAGCCACGGGTATGGTGGGTGATCCTTCGGGCAAATCTGCCGAAAGACAATTCTTAGATGAAAATATCCTTAGAGAGAACCAAGAGGGCATAAGAAAGCAATTGGAAAAATTCTTAGATTTCAACTCTGGAGCCAACAGTGCCGAAATGGTCAACAACTATGACTGGTTCAAAGATTTTGGCTTTTTGCAGTTTTTGAGAGAAGTAGGTAAGTATTTGACAGTCAATTATATGTCAAGTAAAGATTCTGTGAAAAATAGAATCACTACGGGTATTTCTTACACCGAATTTACCTACCAATTGCTACAAGGTTACGATTTTTACCATTTGTACAAACACAAAAATGTGAGGATACAAATGGGCGGGTCGGATCAGTGGGGAAACATCACGACCGGTACAGAACTTATACGCAGAAAAGAAAACAACGACGGCTCAGATGCAGACGGCGAGGTGGAATACTCGGCTTATGCCCTGACGACTCCGTTGGTGACTAAGGCCGACGGTACGAAATTCGGTAAGTCAGAAGGTGGAAATGTTTGGTTAGATCCAAACATGACCAGCCCTTACGAATTTTACCAGTTTTGGATAAATCAGGCAGATGAAGATTGTAAGAGACTCATCAGAGTTTTTACACTTTTGAGCAAAGAAGAAATAGAGAAACTGGAAGCTGAACATGCTGAAGCTCCACATTTGAGATTGGTGCAAAAGGCTATAGCAGAAGACGTAACCACGCGTGTACATGGCAAAGAGCAATATGAATTGGCTGTTAAAGCCTCTGAAGTATTGTACGGAAAGGCAACCCTAGAAACTCTACAAAGTTTGGACGAGAATACTTTCAAAAAGATATTCGACGGCGTACCACAAACAACTATCTCTAAGGCCGATTTTGATGCATGTCACTCCTTGTTGGATTTGATTTCGGTAACCACCAACGGAGAAATATATGCCTCAAAAGGTGAAGCAAAGCGAGCCTTACAAGGAAATGCTGTAAGCATTAACAAAGTAAAAACTCAGGACGAAAAAATGGCTGTTTCCGAAATTAGTCTACTCTCGGGCAAATATATTTTGATAGGAAAAGGGAAAAAGAATCATATTGTGGAGTTGGGGTGAAATACCTTTGAACGTCTTTAATAAATGAAGCCATTCTGTTTTGAGTGGCTTTTTTGTAGGGAAGAACTTGAGAATTTGCAATTTGCAAATCGCGAATTCACCCCTCTAATTCCCTCAAATACCTTTCAGGATTATCCATAAATGCTTTGGTAAGTTGATAATGAGGAGTTTCGGTGTAACTGATTTCGTTGATAGCGTTATTTTCGAAATGTAGAATTTGGGCTTCTTGCATGGCCATGATAATGGGCGAATGTGTGGCGATGATAAACTGAGAACCTTTGTTTTTTACAGCTTCTTGAATCAAAACAATCAAACTCAACTGTCGGGCAGGGGAGAGGGCGGCCTCGGGTTCGTCTATGAGGTAGAGGCCTTTGCCCGTAATACGTGTATTGAAAAACTTCAGAAAACCTTCGCCATGGCTCATGGCGTCCAAGTTTTCGGTATATCGGTCGGTTATTTCTTTTCTTTCACTCAGCAATGGACTTTGGGCCAGATTGATGTCTCCTCCCGTCCAAGTTTCTTTTATTTCCTTGATTTCTGAGTCGAGTTCTGCAATACTTCGTAAGATATTTTTCACAAAACCTATAAAATCTTCAGCTCTCGCAAAAAATCCACGGTTGGTTTTTTCGATAAATCTCAAAGAGAGCATTTTGCCCAAAGCTCGTGCAGGTTCCATCAGCGGGTCGTCGGTGATGCTAATCCCACCAGCTGTAGGTACGCCCGAGGCATACGCAATGGCCTCCAGAAGTGTTGATTTTCCAGAGCCGTTTTCGCCTATGAAAAACGTAACGGGCTTTTTAAGTGATATATAAGGAAGGTTTTTTACGAGTTCGAGATTAAAAGGGAATTCCTCCGTTTCAGGCAGATTTCTTAATCCAAAACTCTGTAAAATCATGCCAGATGACCTTGAATTTGTAAAGAACGGACGGTTTCAACTATGCCTTTGGCATCGTAGCCACATTCTGCATATAGCTGATATTGTTCACCGTGTTCAACCAATCTGTCTGGTATACCGAGGCGTTTTACTTTAGAAGAATAGCCATGATCTACCATAAACTCCAAAATAGCCGAGCCAATTCCACCTTGTAGGCAACCGTCTTCTACTGTAATGACATGGGTGAATTTCTCAAAAACCTCATGTAAGAGTGCTTCGTCCAAGGGTTTGGCAAAACGCATATCGTAATGTGCTACACTGAACTCCGGTTCAAGTGTTTCAATCGCCTTGATGACTTCATTCCCAGTTGGTCCAAAACTCAAAATTGCCAAGTCTTCACCTTCTTTTAGTTTTCGGCCTTCGCCAACTTTTATTTCAGAGAAGGGCTTTCTCCAATCTGGCATGACACCTTCGCCACGAGGATATCTGAGCGTTATGGCTTCGCCACCAGCTTGAAAACTATCTGATTGAGCTAGGAACATGAGGTTTCTTAACTCTTCTTCGTTCATAGGGGACGCTACCACCATATTAGGTATGCAACGCATAAACGCTATGTCATAAGCACCGTGGTGTGTGGGTCCGTCTGCACCTGCAAATCCAGCCCTATCCAAGCAAAATATGACAGGTAAATTTTGGATGCAAACATCGTGAATCACTTGGTCATAAGCCCTTTGCATGAACGACGAATAGATGTTGCAGTATACGGCCAAACCTCTAGTGGCCATTCCGGCAGAAAGTGTAACCGCATGTTGCTCTGCTATACCGACATCAAAAGCCCTATCTGGCATGGCTTTCATCATTATATTCAACGATGAACCCGATGGCATGGCTGGTGTGATACCTACAATTTTTGGGTTTTTCTCGGCTAACTCTACAATCGTATGCCCAAAAACATCCTGATATTTGGGTGCGGTAGGATGAGTAATGATTTTTTTCTTGATTTCGCCCGTTACTTTGTCAAAAAGTCCCGGTGCGTGCCATTTGGTTTGGTCGAGTTCGGCCGGTGCATATCCTTTGCCTTTTACTGTAAGTACATGCAAAATTTTTGGCCCAGGGATATTTTTCATATCGTTCAGAACCGCAACCAAATGGTCTATGTCATGGCCATCAATCGGCCCGAAATATCTTAAATTCAGTGCCTCAAAGAAGTTGCTTTGGCTTAGCAAGGCACCTTTCATGGCATTTTCTACTTTCGCAACAATATCTCTGGCACTTTTGCCAAACTTGCTCATCTTGCCCAGCAAATTCCAAACCTCGTCTTTTACTTTGTTATAAGTTTTAGAAGTCGTTATATCTGTCAAATATTCTTTTAAGGCACCTACATTTGGATCTATGGCCATGCAGTTGTCGTTCAGAATAATCAACAAGTTGGCGTCGTTGATAGACCCAGCATGGTTCATGCCCTCAAATGCTAAACCTGCAGTAAGTGCTCCATCTCCAATAACAGCCACGTGCTGGCGGTGTTTTTCGCCGTTGTGCAGTGAACCCATGGCCATACCTAAGGCTGCAGAGATAGAAGTGGATGAGTGTCCTACACCGAATGAATCATATTCGCTTTCTTTTCTTTTTGGAAACCCAGAAATGCCTCCATATATACGATTAGTATAGAATTTATCTTTTCGGCCTGTTAAGATTTTATGGCCGTATGCCTGATGACCCACATCCCAGATGAGCTGATCATCAGGAGTGTTTAACACATAATGCAGGGCTACTGTCAATTCTACTACCCCTAGACTGGCTCCAAAATGCCCACCATGAACCGACACCATGTCTATAATGTACTGTCTTAATTCTTGGCAAACCTGATGCATCTGGTCTGGCCTTAGTTTTTTTAAATCTTCTGGCAAATTTATGTCTTTCAGAAGATCACCCTGGGTAATTAGCATATTGCGTTTAGTTATTTCATCTTAACTTACCGAAAAGCCAAAATGTTTATTTGTTTCCACAGCTTAGTCTTTTCTCTGACTAGCTTTGTACAATCTATTTTTTTCTTCTTTGGTGAGGCTTTCATAGCCCCCACCTTTATTGATTTTATCTAAAAGATAATCCACTTCGTCTTGGTTCGGAATGTTGTTGTCGTCGAAATACTCACCTCTGCTGTATTCTCCAACTGGGCTATATTTTTTCATGACCGTTTTCTTTTTAGGTTGGCCAATTTTCGAGAACCAAACAAAGAAATTTTCAATGGGCTGCGTAATATTCAGGCCGGTTCTCAAAAATTTGATTTGCAGATAACCAAATGTTGCCGCTCCTAAATTCAGAACACCAGCATGCGGGTTAAACAACAACGAAAGTATTAAAAATGAGATAGCAACGATTCGTAATTTGATGAAAAACCTGAAAAACATCAGTTCATATTCAGGCAAAAGTGCTACTGCCGCAAACATGACGGCATAAATACCGGCCGATGCACCATAAAGTTGGGTGGGGTGAGTTTGGTTTTTGTTTAAAACATTCAAAATTGCCCACAGACCCATGTAGAAAAACACCGAAAAAATGGCACCTGTAATGTACACAATCATGGTTTTTCGTCCACCTAGAAAATCCACCAAGATGTTTCCAAACCAGAACAAAGCCAGTCCATTGAATAAGACATCGAGTATACTAGAATTGGTGAAAGGGAAAACAATAAGTGACCAAGGCCGTTGGATTAGCTCAATAAATGAAGAACTTACGTAGAAGTTTTTCTGAACAAAAGCCTGATAGATAGCTGGGTTTGCAAAAAAAGTAAGGCTAAATTTCAGTACAACCAGAAATAAGAATACAAAAATATTTAGCAGGATCAACTGTATGACCTGATTGTTGTTTTTTCTAAAAGCATTCAATATGTCCGAAAATACACTTCTCATCAGCAATGTTATTGAACGAAAACGAACACGAATTTAATAATAATTTCTTTTTGAAAAGCCAAAAAACTTTAATAAAATAAATCCAGTCAGCAATCCACCTAAATGTGCAAAATGTGCGATCCCAGATTGTAGGCCTGCGGTGCCTTGTACCAATTCATAAACGCCGTATAAAGCTACAAAGTACTTCGCCTTCAAAGGAAACGGGAAAAACAGTAGCATCATTTCAACGTTTGGAAAAAGAAATCCAAAAGCCATCAATATGCCGAAAATTGCACCTGAGGCTCCCACCATTGGGATTTGAGCTTGACGAAGATATTCCATACTGTCAACCGACATGTTAGACATTTCGTAAAAGTCTAATGCTGAGTTTAATACCGCAGCACCAACGCCACAAACCAGATAGTAGATTATAAACTTCTTGGAACCCATAAATGTTTCAAGGGCTGAGCCAAAAATAAACAAACCGAACATATTGCTGAATAAGTGACCTATGCCGCCATGTAAAAACTGATAACTAATAAACTGCCAAGGTTTGAAGAGCGGATTGAATAATTCAGGCGAGTTGGGCAAGAGCGGATTAAAAAAAGCAAAATATTGATGTATAAAATTTACGGAGTAAAGCATCGAAAAAATATGCACTCCCACATTAATTATCAAAAGGTTTTTCACCATCGGTGTTATTCTATCAAACATATTTTTTGGTTTTGATATTTAAAGAAATTTCGGGCGGAATTGGTTCAAAATTGTTCAATTCAGCAACAAGTTAGCTATTTTTTCTAAACTTAAGATGCTCATCACTGGTTTGCCATCGGGGCTCACCGAGGGCATTGATGTTTCAAAAAGTTGATTGATAAGGCTCGACATCTCCAATTTTGACAAGGATTTGCTCATTTTGGTAGCATTTCTTTTCGCCAAAGTCTTGGCCAAGGCCTCTTTTTTGTCCACTTTCTGGTTGTTTTCGTTGATTTTGTATTGTTCAATAATGCTCTTGAACAACACGCCCTCGTCCTCGTCCATAAATTGGCTCGGAACACCGTTTATGAGGTAAGTGTTCTGCCCAAACTCTTCCACATTGAAGCCGATGTTTCTGATCATGTCTATGATTTCAAAACTCATGGCATAGTCTATGGCGGTTAAAGTTACCGTTTTTGGAAACAAAAGCTGTTGGGAGGCATTTGGTTGGGTGTTGATTTCTTTGAGGTACTTTTCGTAGAAAATACGTTCGTAAGCATTTTGCTGGTCAATGAGCATAAGGCCGCTCTTCACTTGTGCTATAATGTATTGAAAGTGGACCTGTATCGCATTGATGTCAGTGCCATCTTTCGGTAACTGCACGAGGTCTTCAACCCTATTAGCCTTGCTACTAAATATAACTTGTTGGGTTTCTTCAGCTTCTTGATTTATTCTTGAACCAAAACCCTCAAATAATTTTTCCCAATTGCCACGGTTACTTTTTTGGTTTATTTCACCCAGACTTCTTGGTTCCCTGTCAAAATTTGATATAGCTGTATCGGCATCCGGTCTGATATTTTGCGGTTCCAAACTCGGCGAAGGAGATTTTTGTGTTATAAAGTTTCCGATGTTTATATCTGCTTCAAAATCAATACTTGGCGTAAGATTATACACGCCGATCGCCTGTTTGACAGCCGATCTAAGAATGGCATAAATGGCCTTTTCGTCGTCAAACTTTATCTCCGTTTTGGTTGGGTGAATGTTAATATCAATATGACTGGGGTCTATTTCTATAAAAAGTGCATAAAACGGATGCGAACCTTGCGGAATGGTGGACTCAAATGCCCCCGTAACAGCGTGATGCAAGTAGCTGCTTTTTATAAAACGTTTATTTACAAAGAAATACTGCTCGCCTCGGGCTTTTTTGGCGGTTTGTGGATTGCCCACATAGCCATTTATTTTTATAAAACTGGAGTCTATTTGGCATTGAGCCAGTTGGTCCCTGTAGCTTTTGTCGAGCACGTCCACTATTCGTTTGCTTAGTTTGGCTTCGGGTAAATTATAGATTTCTATATCGTTGTGAAAGAGTGAAAACTGAACTTCGGGATGTGCCAATGCAATTCTTTGAAACTCCTCAATGATGTGTTTCATCTCTACCGGATTGCTTTTTAGGAAGTTTCTCCGAGCCGGTACATTAAAGAATAGATTTTTTATGGCCAGATTGGTCCCTTGTGGACTTTGTACAAACTCTTGCGTTTTGATATCTGAGCCCTCTATTTTTATTAGCGTTGCGAGTTCATCTTCGGCTCTTTTGGTGCGGAGTTCTACTTGTGCTACGGCTGCAATAGAGGCCAAAGCCTCACCTCTGAAGCCCATGGTACGGATATTGAACAAATCTGCAGATTCTTTGATTTTCGAGGTGGCGTGTCTTTCAAAACACATGCGGGCATCGGTTGGAGACATGCCTTGGCCGTTGTCTATAACCTGAATAAGCTGTTTTCCGGATTCTTTGATGATAAGTTGTACAGAACTCGCTTTGGCATCAATGGAGTTCTCCATGAGTTCTTTCACCACCGAAGCAGGTCTTTGCACAACCTCACCTGCGGCTATTTGGTTGGCTATTGAGTCTGAAAGAAGTCTTATTACGTCCATTTACTTTTTGCTGAAAAAAATTAAATGGCAAAGGTCAGGAATTTGGGAGGAAATTCCGAATGGCCTACTGAAGATATTTAAGATTGCTCAAAAAATAAGCCAGCCTTATTTTTCAAAAACCAACTGGACACCTTGGTCCAATTTGTTTTTAACTTTTTTGAGCGATACATTGGGTTCAGATTCGCGGTTCCAACAGAATCCATCTTTGATTGGATTTGGGTAGCCGTTTTTTTCAAAAATCTTGAAGAAGAAAGCGTCAAAAATGTCATCGCTATCTTTTTCGGTGTTCATAAATACCTCTACCTGGATTTTTTCGAGCTTGTTAAAGACACTTCTGAAATACAGAATATCAATGGTTTCCATTTTAGAATTTGTAAAGGAAACACCTACGTATTCTTTTTCTCTTTCAAAAACCTTGAAACGTTCTTTGGCGATAATTTCGTCAAGGTCTTGACCAAAAGAAAAACCTCGGAAAATTCCATCGGCGGAATCAAAGATTTTATTGGTCAACTTATCGATTGGCGAATCAATACTCCTCTTTTTAGGGTAAGTTATGGCTAATGGGTTCAATTTTTACTTAAAGGGTTGGTTAAAAACGATACTAAAGTACTAATAAAAAGCATATTATTAATAATTCGAAAGTGTTTTTTTACATATCTCTCGATATTCCAAAGAAGAATTTCTTTTCTCCCTTTTGGTTTATCGAATAATATATTCTGACGTTGCTATTGTACCATGTGACAATATCCAGTCCCACACCACCACCGTTTAACAATTTGTTGGCTAATCGAGAATTACTGTAAACGGGAATGTAGTTTTTTATGTAGCCACTGTCGAAGTAAATGTTTGGATAGATGGCCAAAGGTAATGTGCTGAACTGGGATAGTTTGATGATATTCTTTAGATTAAACTCTTTTTTTAGGAGCTCATATTTTAAGGTATTTTTCCATAAACCATAATTTTGACCATCAATTACGTACAATTCATAACCCCGAACCAGATTGTTGGAAAACCCTAAACCTGTTATAAGTGGGTAGTACTGTTTTTGAGGAGTTGATAGCTTGGCTCTCAGGCTCGTTTCCCAAAAAAAAGATTTATTGAGTGGTTTGTAGAAAGAAAAGAGCCCAAAAATGTTGGTTTGGTTATAGCCTTTTTTTACATAAAAATTACTTAATTGGGTGTAAAGCAGCTTGCCACTTAGTGGATATTGTCGATTGTCTCGTTGGTCGAAGCGATAATCATAGGTAAAACTAAAAACCTCTTGTTTGGTGGTATTTACACCGAAATAGTTGGGGTTTAATTTGCTAATAGTGTCCGAAATGGTAGTGTTGGTATAACCCAGATTGATAGTATGAAAATGATACAGGGCATTGCGAAGCCTAAGTTCGAAAATAGCCCCTTTGCGTTCTCTCATCCTTTTTTCGCTCACAAAAAAGTCAAGCTTATCGTTCCATGTTCTGTAGGCCATCGTACGTTGGGTGGAGTAAAAAGCTCCTGCCCGAATACCAATTCTTTTACGTTTGTCTATGTAAGGTTTGGCGTAGGATAGCTCAAAATATGGCACAAAGCCACCCATTATTTTAGCTCTTAGTTGGTCATTGTTACCAGATAGATTAAAATGTTTGGCGTTGATACCGTAGGTAAGTCGGGTGAGGTCGCGGTTTCGTTCGTACCACCATTCGTTCAGACTTCTATCGGCTAGCAGCACTTCAGGTAGAACCACCAGATACCACCTTTCTTTCAGAACTATATAAATATCAGTGAATTGGTCGTTCGAATTATAGAGGATGTTAACTGTCAAGAAAAGATTGGTGTTGATGAGATTCTGCTTGCTTCTTTCTATGTATTTTTCTAGATCTACAGATGACAGACTATCCCCGACTTTAAAATTAAGTTCTCTAAGAATAATTCCCTCCTTGGTTTTCGAATTACCCGAAACTTCTATTTTGTTTATTTTTAGAAGGTTTTGGGCATATAAGTTTCCGCCATACCACACAATCAAAACTAAACTTATGACCCTTTTTATGCTCCCAATCTTCATTCTTTAAATCTATTCCGCTACCAGCCAAATCACAATATTACTCAATTATATTTTAATAAATATTCAAAAGAATCAACTAGAATATAATTTTTTTAATTTGTTTTGTAAAAATACTAACACTAAAACCTATGAATATGAATTTTAAACCCAAGCTGACCTTTGCCAATATTATCAACATGAACGTTGGTTTTTTTGGCATTCAGTACAGTTTTGGATTGCAACAAAGTGCTGTGAATCCCATTTATGACATGCTCGGAGCCAGTCCTGACCAAATCCCGATCTTAAACCTTGCAGGACCAATGACCGGCCTTTTGATTCAACCTATCATTGGTGCAATGTCTGACAAAACTTGGTCACCTAAGTTTGGAAGACGTAAACCTTACTTTTTCATTGGAGCTATTATGTGTAGTTTGGCCTTGTTTCTCTATCCATTTAGCAGTTCTCTTTGGATGGCGGCAGGCCTGCTTTGGCTTTTGGATGTAGGCAACAACACTGCAATGGAGCCCTACAGAGCATTTATTGCTGACAAGTTAGATGCTTCACAACAGCCAACGGGTTTTCAGGCACAAAGCTTTTTTACTGGTTTAGGACAAACTTTAGTCAACTTGTCTATTTTTGTTTTTCCCATGTTATTTCTAGGGACAAAAGGATCACTACCTACCTGGGTTTATGCTTCGTTTTTTTTAGGTGCGATTTGTTCGGTGGGATCTGTTTGGTGGAGTATGCGTACAACCGCTGAAATACCGCCAACTGATGACGAATTAGCCGAAATGAAATCTTCTCCCCTTAGTCTTTTGACACCATTCAAAGAAATACCAAAAGCAATTATGCAAATGCCAAAAGTGATGTGGCAGCTGGCTCTTGTGTATCTATTTCAGTGGTATGCCTTGTTTTGTTATTGGCAAAATTCGGCCAAAAGTATCGCACAATCAGTCTGGAAAACCAATGTTTATCAAGATAATCCGATTTACAATGAGGCTGTGAGTTGGTCTGGTTTAGTAAACGGTTGGTATAATATCGTGATGTTTTTGGTGGCCTTTAGTTTGGTTTATTTTGCAAAAAAATATTCTCCAAAAATGGTACATGCTTTCTGCCTGGTTCTGGCCGGAATTGGCTTTTTAGCTTTCCCGTTGATAGAGAATAAATACTTGTTATTTCCGGCCATAACAGGCTTTGGCATAGGTTGGGCAAGTATGATGGGTATTCCGTATTTGATAGTGGTGGGTGCTATTCCGAAGGAAAGATATGGGGTGTACATGGGCATAATCAACATGATGATTGTGATACCGATGCTCATTCAAACGCTTACTTTTGGCTATATTTTGAAGAATTTCCTGAATAATGATCCTGGGAAAGCAATAACCTTTGCAGGTGTCTTACTCTTAATCTCTGCAGTAGCTACTTTACTCATAAAGTCTGACAATAAAGTGGAGATTAGCAATATACCAATGGCGGGTGGTGGACACTAAAATCTAATAATATTATAGGAAAAAACCGTGATTCTATGGTGTAATCGCGGTTTTTGTGTTTAAAAGGTCATTAAATTGTCGTAAGTCATAAATACAACGGTGCATTTTTGTACTTTTGCATTTTATTTTAGAATATAAAAATATACAGAAAAAATGAATTACTCGCTTTCGCAAGTGCCCGAGCGTACGGTTCAACCTCGAAATGAGGGTCTTACCATGGTGATGGATAAAGGCTTGAGCATCAGAGAGACCGAAGACATGCTTAGCATCTCATCCAATTACATTGATATAGTAAAATTAGGCTGGGCTACTTCTTTTGTTACGCCTAACGTACACGAAAAATTAGCCGTTTATAAAGCCGCCAATATACCCGTTTATTTCGGTGGAACACTTTTTGAAGCATTCGTGGTGCGTGGTCAGTTTGAAGACTATATGCGTGTTTTGGATAAGTTTGGTTTGGAACATGCGGAGGTTTCTGACGGCTCTATAACTTTGCCGCACGACGAAAAGTGCTTTTATATCAAAGAGTTAGCTAAAAGAGGCAAGGTGCTTTCTGAGGTAGGTTCAAAAGACGCTGAGAAGATTTTTGCTCCTTACAAATGGATAGAAATGATGAAGGCCGAACTAGAAGCTGGTGCTTGGAAAGTGATAGGTGAAGCTCGTGAAGGCGGAAATATAGGTCTATACAGAAGCTCGGGTGAAGTAAGGCAAGGTTTGGTTGACGAAATAATTCACGCCATTTCTGCCGAAAATATCATTTGGGAAGCTCCGCAAAAATCCCAACAAGTGTATTTTGTGAAATTAGTTGGAACCAATGTAAACCTTGGTAACATTGCACCAAACGAAATCATCCCGTTGGAAACTATTCGTTTAGGCTTGAGAGGAGATACTTTTGCCACTTTCCTGACGGATGACGTAAAACAGAAGTACAAATTAGGCAGATATTACCAAGACGATCGCATCAGACAAGACGACTAATTTATGGAATTGATACATTTTTTGTTGGAGTTTTTAAAAGATCCACTTACTACACTTGAGGGTTTCTTGGCCGAATACGATAAACTGACCTACGCTTTACTATTTTTGGTGATTTTTGTGGAAACAGGTTTTATTGTAATGCCCTTGTTGCCAGGCGATTCATTGCTTTTTGCAGTAGGTTTGTTGGCGGCCACTACTGGCCAGTTGGATGTGGCGATTGTTATTCCCTTATTGATTCTCGCTGCTCTTTTGGGCGACAATGTCAACTATTTTGTTGGTAGACGATTCAGTGATTTTATAAAATCAAGAGACAAAATACTTTTTCTAAAGCGAGAATACATTACGCAAACAGAAGAGTTTTATGTAAAACACGGTCCTAAAGCAGTAATTATTGCCCGCTTCATGCCTATTATTCGTACTATTGCTCCTTTTGTCGCTGGTGCGGCAAGTATGAAATATTCAAGATACATTCTGTTTTGTTTGATTGGTGCGGTACTTTGGGTAATCAGCATTACCATGGTAGGTTATTTATTGGGGAATAATGTTTGGGTGAAGGAAAACTTTGAAAAAGTAGTTTTGGGTATTGTATTCGTGTCCATTATGCCGATGCTTTGGGGAATCATTAAGGTTAAATTTCTAAACAAAGCATGAAAAAATTTGGTCTCGTAGGTTTTCCTCTTTCGCATTCTTTCTCGAAAAAATATTTTAGTGAAAAGTTTCAAGAAATGGGTATTTCGGATACCCATCAGTATGATTTGTACGAAATTGAGGACATAAATGAGCTGAAAAATATCATTAAAAATACTGAGGGTTTGACGGGGCTCAATGTCACCATTCCGCACAAGCTCAATGTAAGGCCCTTCTTAAATGAAATTGATTCTACTGCCGAGCGTATTGGGGCGGTGAATGTGATCAAAGTGTCGGAAAATAAGAATTTGAAAGGTTATAATTCAGACTATTTTGGGTTTCGTAAGTCTTTAGAGGAATTTCTGGGCAATACAAAGGGAATAAAGGCCTTGGTTTTGGGTAATGGTGGTGCCGCTCGAGCGGTTTGTGTGGCTCTGGAAGATGTGGGGATTGAGTACAAACTGGTTTCTCGTAGAGCTTCTGACGATACCATCAATTACAGAAAAGCAAACGAACTTTTAGGCGAGAACAAGTTGATTATAAATTGCACGCCTTTGGGTACTTATCCGAATGTTACTAGTTTTCCAGACTTGGATTATGAAAATATTGGTCAGGGGCATTTCTGTTATGACTTGGTGTATAATCCCTCCGAAACGAAATTTCTTCAAAAAGCTAAAGCCAATGGAGCTCAAACTATCAACGGTTACGACATGTTGGTGTATCAGGCAGAGAAATCGTGGGAGATTTGGAATTCTTGAGGTGGTAATTGGTGAATTAGTTACTTGTTGACTGGTTATTGGTGGACTGGTAACTAATAGACGGGTAAATTGCCACTGAGTGAACCGAGGTGGGTTCGTCGTGAGAATAGTTAAAAAATTAAAACTTCGTTCTATAAAAAGATATAAAGATGAAATATACAAAACACGTATTTGTTTGTACAAACGACAAAGAAGCTCCGAAAAAATGCTGTGGTAGCGAGAGAGGAATGGAGTTGGTGAATGCATTTAAAGAAGGCTTAAAAGCCAAAGGGTTGGATATTGAAATAAGGGCTCAACGTGCCGGGTGTTTAGATACTTGTGGCAAAGGTCCATCAGTTGTAGTTTATCCAGAAGGCGTTTTTTACGGTTTTGTTACGCCCGAAGACGTGAACGAAATCATTGAGAAGCATTTGATAGGTAACGAACCAGTAGAACGCTTGGTGATTGCCTAATTTCGTAGATTTTATTTTGGTGCCTGATTTTTCTATTCTATTTTGCAAATCTTTAAAAATGTAAAATATAATAATTTGGAAATCAGGCATTTGTTTTTTGACCTCGATCACACACTTTGGCATTTTGAGAAAAATTCCGAGATATGCATTAAACAAATTTATGAGCATCACAGAGCTATTTTTCCGAAGGAAATAGGATTTGAGACTTTCTTTCAGAAGTTTTCGACAATCAATTCGGCCATGTGGAATCAACTCGATTTGAGCCTGATTACCCACGAATATCTCCGAACTTTTAGGTTTCAGAAAGTTCTACAAGCCTTGAATATTGAAATTGACGAATCGTTTTCCTTGGAGCTCAATAAGATGCTTTTGGATCTTCTGCCCCACCAACATCACCTGATGGATGATGCATTTGACACTTTGGAAGTTTTGGCTCAAAGAGGTTACAAAATGAATATCATCAGCAATGGCTACCAAGATATTCAGATAAAAAAAATGAAAAGCGGTGGCATTTATCATTTTTTTGACCAAATCATCACCAACGATATTGCTGGAGCCAGAAAACCCGAAAAGGCGATTTTTGATTTTGCACTTTACAAGGCTAATGCAGATGTTACCAGCAGCATAATGATAGGAGATAACCTCATCGCCGACATTGAGGGAGCGAAAAATGCAGGATTACGGACCATTTATTTTAATCCAGAAAATGATGGTAACGACACTGAAAATATTTCAGAATTGAAGTATTTGTTGGAAATACTTTAGGCTTAGGTTACTCCATAGAAAAGCTCATCTCCACTATTCCATTCGATTTTATTTTGTCAATATGTCCCATCGTTTTCTTGTCTTTACTCAAAAAATGGGCATGAATAAAACTATCCTTATGGGTGTATATTCCTTGATGTTTTTGAGAGTAGAAAACCAGAATTTCGCCTTCTATTTGTTCAAAATTATAATCGGCTTGCTTTTTATTTGCTTGATAACCTAGTACATCCGAGGAGCGAGGCATTACAATATGCGTGGTTAGGTGATCAAATTTGCCTTTTATTTTTATCACAAAAGGCTTCTCAGAGTTGTATTCTTTTTCTTTAGCAATGTTCTCAATATTTTTTTGAAGCTCCTGTAGGTTTTGGCAATCTAGATTTACTTTATGTTTTTGCCATTTCGCCACATTGGCATAAACGAAAAACGGAGCCTCTATTTGCCAGTTTTTAGAAACAACACCTTCACCATTGGTATTTACTGCACTGAAATACGGTATGCCATCCCAAACGCTAATTTCACCTTGCATTCTGCCATAAGGTCCCAAGCCAAAAAGATGCTTTTTGTTGGTGACGGTATCCAATCTGATATGTGGTGCAAAATTTTCTTTGCCCATATCGGCCATTGAGCCTATGTTTTTTACGGTTTGGGAGGTGGTTATAAAAGGGGAGAAGAGTATCAAAAGAATAGCAAGAAGGTTTTTCATGATTTTAAATGGTTCCGTATTTATTGATAATGGCCATTTGTCCGGCGTGGTAGGCTGTATGTGACACTATTCTGCCAAAAGCCTCAGCTTTGGTTTTTGTTCCAAATTCTTTGGTGCTTAATTCTGTACTCCAATCTTCATCGGTTTGTTTTTCAATAATATTTTTCAATGTTTCATACGAATATTTTACATAGTCTCTCAATTCCTCAAGATTCGTCCATTCTCCAGTATCATATTTATCAATCACAGTTTTGGCAGTGACTTTTACATCCGCCGCACCAAATACATTTTTGGCAAAAAGCAATTCTACATCACCGATGTGACGAATCAAGAAGCCCACTGAGTTGACCGATGGTTGAAGCTTTTTTGGTAAATCAGTTTCCAAAATTTTTTCCATTTGATTGGTGAATCTAGTTCGAGCTTCCATCCAAAGTTGTGTTAAAATCTGTGTTTGAGTTTTCATAAATTCAAAATTTGTCTTTTTTAATTTCCAAAGTTACGAATGGTACGGAATTGTATTATGACTGCTGTCATAATTGAGTAAAATTACTATAATCGGATTTTATTTTAGAATATGACTTAGTATTCAATTTCTAAATTGTTGTATTTTTTGTTGCAATAAAAAAGAATAAAAAAATTTGCATTTTTCTAAATTCACCGAATCTTTATCGTAATATTGCAATATAAAAATATAATTATGTTTCTTATCTTAAATTTTTTAATGCTCTTTTTTATGAACAACCCTGTACAAAATGCAAATGTTATTGATGAAAAAATACTTTCTTATATAGAAAATAATACGCTGGATTTCAGTGGGATAAGTGAAGAAAGAAAGGGAGATTTGGATAAAATCGCTGATTATGTTTCGATGAAAATTAAAGCAAACGAAACTGCGGAATTGGTGTATATCTGTACACATAATTCGCGAAGAAGTCATTTTGGGCAGATTTGGGGTGCCACAGCAGCGGCTTATTATGGTATAGCAAATATAAAAACTTATTCAGGTGGTACAGAAGCAACGGCTTGTAATGAGCGTTCGGTGGCAGCACTAAAAAGAGTTGGATTTATGATTGAAAAAACTACGGAAACCAGCAATCCAGTTTATCATATACAATACAGTGCTGATGGTCCGAAACAAATAGCTTTCTCAAAAAAGTATGACGATTCGTCAAATCCAAAGCAAGGTTTTTGTGCGATAATGACTTGCTCAAGTGCTGACGAGGCTTGTCCAGTGGTATTTGGAGCTGCCAAAAGAGTTGCAACTCCTTACGAAGACCCAAAGGCTTTTGACGGAACCACCGATGAAGCAAAAATGTACGACGAAAGGTGTAAACAAATAGCCACGGAGACCTTTTATGTGTTTTCTAAAGTGAAAAAATAATGGGAATTACCAAAACCGAAATATTTACAAAGCAACAAAACGAAACTGCGTTATTAATGAAGGCTCTTGGGCATCCGGCTCGTATTGCCATTGTGGAGTACCTTTTGTCTGTAAATGCCTGTATTTGTGGCGATATAGTTAACGAGCTCGCACTGGCCCAACCCACTGTTTCTCAGCATCTAAAAGAGCTGAAAAATGCTGGTATCATCAAAGGGAATATTTCGGGAAATGCTATTTGTTATTGTATTGACGAAACCGCTATAGATACGCTTCGAGTTTATTTCGGTGGAATATCTGATAATTTAGAGAAAAAGAAAAAAATGTGTTGCTAAAAATTTAATAAAAATAATATGAAACTTTCAGAGGTAAAAAAACTGCTTTCAACCGTGGATGCTGTCGATTTTAAATTGCAAAATGGCGGTATGGTACCCGAGCATTTTCATGTGACCGAGGTTGGATTAATCACCAAACACTTTATAGATTGTGGCGGAACCGAGAGAATCGAAAAAGTAGCGAATTTTCAACTTTGGAATGCCAACGATTTCGAACACCGTCTGAAACCGCAAAAATTACTAAACATTATAGAACTCTCTGAGCGTAAGTTGGGTATGGGTGATTTGGAGGTAGAAGTCGAGTATCAATCAGACACTATTGGAAAGTATGGCTTAGATTTCGATGGAAGCACGTTTGTACTAACTACCAAAATGACGGCATGTTTAGCTTCTGATTCATGTGGAATTCCGCCAGAAAAACTAAAAGTTAAACTTTCTGATTTACAAACAGCTGAACAAGCTTGTTGTACGCCTGGTGGTGGATGTTGTTAAGATTAAAACTAAAAATATGTCTGCAAATAATTGTGCTCCGGTTGTGGAGCGAAAGAAGCTTGGTTTTTTAGATAGATTCCTAACGCTTTGGATATTTT
The DNA here is from genome assembly GCF_024343775.1 of Lacihabitans soyangensis. Classification (GTDB taxonomy): domain Bacteria; phylum Bacteroidota; class Bacteroidia; order Cytophagales; family Spirosomataceae; genus Leadbetterella; species Leadbetterella soyangensis. The sequence continues at coordinate 48,461 of NZ_RJUF01000010.1, forward strand.
TGGCCATGGCGATTGGGGTTGCTGTTGGGAATTTATTTCCACAATCTTCAAATTTCATCAACTCCTTTTCTTCGGGAACTACGAACATTCCATTGGCCATTGGTTTGATATTGATGATGTACCCGCCACTGGCCAAAGTGAAATATGAACAAATGGGCGAGGTCTTTAAAAATACAAAGGTTTTGGGAGCTTCGCTGTTTCTAAACTGGATTGTTGGACCAATTTTTATGTTTCTTTTAGCTATACTTTTCTTGCAAGATTATCCCGAATACATGGTTGGACTTATACTCATTGGAATTGCCCGATGTATTGCTATGGTGGTGGTTTGGAACGATTTGGCTGACGGAAGCAGAGAATATGCTGCTGGTTTGATAGCTCTAAACAGTATTTTTCAGGTGCTTTTGTATAGCGTTTATGCGTATGTTTTCATCACGGTTCTGCCGCCTTATTTTGGTTTTAAAGGCTTAGAAGTTGATATCAGCATTGCTCAAATAGCCGAAAGTGTCGGTATATACCTTGGTATTCCGTTTCTATTGGGCATTCTCAGCAGATATTCACTCATAAAACTCAATGGTGAAGAGTGGTTTAATACCAAATATGTGCCTATTATTTCTCCAATTACTTTAATTGCTCTTCTTTTCACTATTCTGATCATGTTTAGCCTCAAAGGCGAACTCATTGTTCAGATTCCGATGGATGTGGTACGAATTGCAATTCCATTGGTAATCTACTTTTCGGTGATGTTTGTGATAAGTTTCTTCATCGGAAAATACTTTGGGGCCGATTATTCTAAAAGCACCTCCATTGCCTTTACGGCCACGGGAAACAATTTTGAATTGGCCATAGCAGTAGCCATTGGCGTTTTTGGCATCAATAGTGGCCAAGCTTTTGCGGGTGTTATTGGGCCGTTGGTAGAAGTTCCGGCATTGATAGCCTTGGTGAATTTGGCATTTTGGTTTAGGAAGAAATATTTTGTTTAATATTTACTTTAACCCCTCCAAATAGCCAATCAAATCCAAATACTCGGTTTCTTTCAACGGGAATGCCGGCATAAGTGAGGTTTCCATTTTGGTTGCCGACTTCACTTGAGACTTTTTGTAAGCCACAATTTGAGATTGGCCGGGAAGTTTAACCAGATATTCGTCATTGGTTTTGCTGGTGATAATTCCTTGAAATGCAGAACCGTCTGTAAGTGTAATATTGTAGCCTTCATAGCCAAAACTTATACCCTGACTTGGGTTTATAATGGCATTATAAAGACTCTCTTTGGTAAGCTTTTTGCCAATTTGACTCAAAGCTGGGCCAAAATCCATCCCATTTCCATTTACCACATGGCAGGTGGCACAATACATCCCGAACAATTCTTTACCTTTTGAAGCATTACCTTTTTTATCCAAGAAATTTGCCTTTAAAGCTATTTGGGGTTCCTGAGGTTTGCCAAATTTTTGCTCAAATTGCACCTTTAGGTCACTGTGGAAGGTTTTGGTAAAAACTACTTTGGCTGCAGGAATGAGTTCTTTTGGTACTTTATTAATTTTCACCAAATTCCAAAGTTTGACATCGCTTTGATAACCTTCCATGGCCAGCACAGCCGCCTCTCTTATTTTGAAAGGATATTTTTTGTTTGAAAATATCAAAATCAATTGCTTGGTGATGGCTTCATTGTCCACTAAACCAATTCTCTGTATGGCTTTGATTACTTTTGCCTCAACGAGTGGTTTGGCCGTAATGGCTTCTTTGAGCGGCACTACACCAAAAAGCTGTGATAGAACCAACGCTGCTTTTTCATAAACTTCTGGATTTGAACTTTCAAAGACAATGTTTTCTAGCCTAGTTCTTTGATTTTGGAGGCCATATTTCTTAACGATGTCGATAAAATCAACGTCATTTTTGATATTCTCAAGAACTCTGGGAAGAATAGCATTGAATTCAGAGTCTTTTACGATAGATTCTGCATCAAAATGTTTGAAAATTAAAAGACTTATTTCCTCCGATTTAGAGTTTTTCAAAAGGCTCAAAAGAGCCTTGTTTTTAGTATTTTTTTCCTGAAAATCAAATGCTCTGAAATATCGGTAACTGTCCTTTAAATCGGAAGAACGGATAATTTCTGCAAGATATTCAGGCGTATTTTTTGCTCTACTTCTCCAAATAATATCTTTGGCGGCCTCATCATTTCTCCAATTTTTATCTTTTAAATATGCTGCTAGATAATTATCCCAATTCCCATCTGCACCAATTCCAATAGCTTCAAGAAACCATTTATCGCCTGTTTTATAGCTATTTGCCAAGTTAAGCCAAGCTTGTTCATTTTCAGTTTTGTAGATAGCGGAGCCCACTGCTTGCTTAACTTGGAATGAATTGTTACTGGCCATGCTGGCTAGAAAAGTGCTGTTATTCTCTCTTTTCGCCATTCTTACCGATGCAGCTCTTACTTGTTCGTTGGCGTTTTTACTGGCTTCTAAAACATACTTTTCATCTATTTTTGAAAGAAGCCAATATGCCCTTGCTTGAAAAACAGGATTGTCTGATTTGCTAAGTTTTACTAACTCAGACTCTGCATCTTTGCCCATTTTTGCCAAAGCAGTATAGGCCAAATATCTCACAGAATTAGAAGGGTTTTCCAAAGCTGCAATACATGAACTGGCCGATTTATAATCATAAGTCGGTATTTTATAATTGGGCTTATTGCTGCTTAATCTGTATATTCTGCCTTTTTCTAAGTCGCCTATGAAATGTCCACCCACACCGGAATCGTACCAGTCCGCCACGAAAACGGAGCCATCGGGAGCTGTACAAATATCAGACGGTCGAAACCACATGTCTTTTTGTGTGGCATCTAAAATTAGGTTTTGTTTTATGGTATAACCAGCTCCATCATTTATTCTTTCGTAGCTCGAAATATCGTTGGTGCCAGCATCGGCAAGAAATAATGTGTTTCGGTATTTTTCAGGAAGGAGTGAACCCTCGTAAATAAAGATTCCTGTGGGTGAGCCGTATCCGGTTACTTTAAGGTTTGGGATCACTCCAGGGTCGTTTTGATGCCAATGTTGGTTGTAAACTGAATCCTCCAGATTAGTACGGTTTACTCGCCAATCGGCTCCAGTCATTTCGTCTTTGTATCCGTAGTTTCCACCTGGCATTACATAATTGATTCGGTTGGCTTTTTTGCCGTCGTCATCATTATCTGATTGCCAAATTCTGCCGTAAGAATCTATGCAAAGTTCGTAGTTATTTCTAAAGTTCCAAGCCAATACCTCGAAGTTTTTTCCATCTACATCACATCGGAGGGCCATCCCATCTTGAAAAGGGGCTTTCGTTTGGCCAATTACCCTTCCGTAAATGTCTTTGATGGGTTGGTTGTTTTTATCCAAAAGACCTTCTCCAAAGTTTCCGAAATTGAAGTATAATTTGCCATCAGGTCCAAAAACGCAAGAATGTACGCCATGGTCACTTTGTAATCCCGCTACTGTTTTGAATAAGATTTCTTTTTTATCAGGAATATCGTCACCGTTTTCGTCTGTAAAAACAAAAACATTTGGGCTACAAGAAACGATGGTTTTATTTCCCAAAACTGTAATTCCAAGAGCAGAATTAATATCTTCACCTTGATAGAAAACCTTGGTTTTGTCTGATTTTCCATCACTATTGGTATCTTCTAAAATCAGAATTTTGTCACCTTTTTTGTTGTATGGAACATTGTTTACATCGTTTCGATAATTGTAGGCCTCACAAATCCAGATTCTACCTTTATGGTCAATGTCCATATTGGTGGGATTGAAAAGGTCTGGCTCTGAGGCAAATAAGGTGAGTTGGAGCTCAGGGTCTTTAAGTTGTATGCCGTCAACAGTGATGAATTTCTTATTTTTCCCTTCTGGAAATCTATCAAAAGTACTTTTCTCGCTTTTCTGACAAGCCAAAAGGGATAGATATAAAAAAGGCAAAAGAAGTTTTTTGAACATAAGCAATGAACCGTTTCAAAAGAAACTAAGATTTTTATGGAAAGTTTATACAAATGTAGTTCTGTTAGTACATTAAAGCAATTTTGGTGAATTAGATTTAAAACTAATTAATTGAAAATAGTATCAATCACTTCTTTTAATTCCTTTTCTTTTCTGAAGATATCTTCCAGAAGTAACCTCTGGTTTTTGGCTCTATTGAGGTTGTGTTCAGGGTATTTTATAGGATAGTAGACGTCGTCGTTGAGATAGTCTGTCAAAAATCTAAGGCCCTGCATGTAAATCATAAATGGCCCAGCAAAGAATAAACTTTCCTTTTCTGCGGGTGTAATGAGGGCTTTCATTTGACTCAAATAACCAGCCATGAGAGCCTCGAAGTATTCCGGTCTAACTTTTATATTTTCAAAATTCGTACTCTCTTCGGATTCTTCACAAGTGAAGGTCCGCACCATATCACCCAGATCAGAGATTATTTTCCCGGGCATCAAAGTGTCTAAATCACAGACACACAGGCTTTTGTTGGTGTTTTGGTCAAACAATACATTATTGATTTTGGTATCGTGGTGAATCATCCTTGTGGGATAGTCGATATTCAAAATAATCTCTTGATAGGTATCGACTAGGTATTTTTGGTTATTAACAAAGTCAATTTCCTCGGTTACGGATTTTATTCTCCCTTGGTTGCCGTTTTTTAAGGCATCTTCAAACTGTTGGAATCTCCACCCTAGGTCATGAAAACCCTGAATACTCGGCTGCAAGCCGTCCAAAGGCATAGAATGCAGATTTTTGGTGAGTTGGCCAAAGGCTTTGGCCGCTTCAAAAGCCATTTTGGGGTCTGAAACGGTATTAATGGAGTAGGAGTTAGAAACAAATGGGCTTAATCTCCAATACTCTTGTTCTACGACAGCCAAATCTTGTTCATCTTTGGTCCTGATTTGATGTATGAAAAGATATTCGGGATGATTTTGCGAGAGAAATTCGGATGTATTGCCAATATTTTGGGCAATTACCCATGGTTTTGGAAATACGTGGGTATTAATTTTTTGTAAAACGAATTTCCGGTCGGTTCTTAACGATTCTAATAAAAAGGTGGAATTGATATGGCCCGAACCAAAAGGTTTGTAATTATAATCGTTTAGATTTAATCCAAAGGCTTCTAATATTTGCTCCAAGACGAAGTTTTTTTAGTCAAAGGTAATGTTTTTTGAATTGCTTCTCAATAGAAAAACACCTCATCCACGAAAAACCAACCTTTATCGCCTTTTCCAGGGTGCCATGCAGGTAGTTTTGTCAATGGTTGAACTATTAATTTTATCCGCTCAATATTGGTTTTATTTAATGGAATATCTACTCCTTTTGTGCCGTTTAAAGTCATTTTGGTCAGTTGTGGCACATTTACTTTCTTAAAATGACTTAGTGGTTTTCCAACTTCCTTGATATATACATCAACAAAAACCGGAGGCATAATGTATTGGCCAGTATTTTCTGCATAACTGATGGTGAGGCCGTTCAGCTTACTAGGTTTTTCTAAATCAAAAATGCCTTCCATTGGATTTTCTCTAAAACCCAACCAATTTTTGTCTTTAAAATTAACGGCATCGCCTTGCTTTCTGTCTATCAATGTAAGTTCTCCATTACCAGGGTATTGCGGGTTAGGCTTAGTCAAAAGTTTCAAGCTTTTGGCTTTGAAATTTGATTTGAAGAAATAGAATTCTTTCACGTCAGATGCCAGCCAGCCATTTTTGGTGGCGATGGTTTTTATGGCTCCGTAATTTTTTAAAAGTAAAGGTGTCTTATAAATTGGTGAATTTACTGAATCAGGAATAGAACCATCAAAGGTGTATCTAATATCGACATTTTGCAGTGTATGTTTGAGAGAAATGGTGGTGTTGCCCTCCAATATTTGATTTTCATTCACCAAAATGGGAGGATTAAGTTTTAAGGTTTCAGATTCGTCAGGCACGTATCCCAGTTCAATTCTCTTTTTCGACTTCTTCAGTTGTTCATGTTGTTCTTTGGTAAACTTGGTTTCCCACAGATAGACTTCTTTCAGTGAAGGCATATCCATGATTTTAAGCAAATTATCGAAGCCAATCTTGGTGTTGGCAACAGCTAAAACTTCCAATTTTTTGCAATTTTTGAGCTTTTCTATTCCTTTTCCAGTGATGTTGGTTTGGTTAAGATTTATATATTCAAGGTTCTGGAATTTCGATATTTCTCCAAAGCTTTCGTCGGTCACAGGCATTTTAGAAAGATTCAAACTCACAATTTGCTCTCCGATTTTCGAAAGTGAACTCAGGGTTTTTGGTTCAAATTTTGAACTTACATAAAAGTTTACTTTTACTGCTGGAGAATTATTTGCGATAGGTTTTATGGTGCAAAATGGTGTGCTCAGTTCATTAATGGTGCTCTCTAATGCCGCTGAGAAATTATAAACCTTAGCCTCAACTTTTACTTCTTGGTTGCTTGCCAAAGTGTAAAAAAACGAGGAAGGTTTTAAGTCCGAGAGTTTCTGGTCATATTTGGCACCTTCTTGAATCCATTTTTTTAGAATTAGCAGTTCTTGAGTAGTCAACTGCGGCTTTCCTTTTGGCGGCATATGCTTTTTGTCCTCCAAATCTAGATAAGCTCTTTTAAGGATATGGCTGTTCAAGGTGTCATTTCCTACCCAAAGTTGCCCATTCTTGCCGCCCTTTTTAATTTTTTCGATGGTACTCATGTTGAGTTGGCCTTTGGTTTTTTGGTCGTTGTGGCAGCTTTTGCATTTTTGGTCCAGAATCGGATAAACAAACTTGTCAAAAGTAGTTTCTGGAGTTTTGGCTTCTTTTTCGCCCAATAAAAAATCTTCTCCATGGGTGATGTTTCCGCCCAAATGACCAACTATAGACACCACAATGATGGTAAGTATCAAGGTAATATTTGTGAAAACCTTCGAGGTGAAAATTCTTTCTTGAAACTCATAAATTAGATAAACCAGTAAACTTAATCCAATACCTGTGTACTTATGGTTTTTGATGGTTTCGGCCTCATAGCCATTTTCAAAAGACAACACCAAGCCCGCAAATGCACTTAGTACACTCGTAAATGCCAAAATAAGAAGGAGAAAATCTAATGTTAGATCGAAAGACTGCTCCTCGACTTTGGGTTTTAAACTATTGAATAAAAGCAACGCTACGGTAAGTCCAATAGGAATATGCAATAACATTGGATGCACACGTCCGATAAATGAAAACCAGCCGGGGATTTGAACTTGATTTTCAAATAAAGCTACAAATAGTAAGATTACATTTAAACCTAAACAAGCGTAGGAAAGGATTCTTTTCATAAATGGTATCAAGCCAAAAGTCCAGGGATTACTTTTCCTGCAATATCGGTGAGTCTATATCTTCTTCCAAGATGTTTATAATTTAGTTGCTCATGATTAAGCCCCATGGTGTGCATCACCGTAGCATGGAAATCATGAATATGTACGGGGTCTTTGATGATATTATAGCCCAATTCGTCTGTTTCACCATAAACTGTGCCACCTTTTATGCCGCCACCAGCCATCCAAATGCTGTATGCTCTTGGGTGATGGTCTCTTCCATAATTGTCCACTCCAAACTTGCCCTGAGAATAGTTGGTTCTTCCAAACTCTCCACCCCAAATCACCAAAGTTTCATCTAGTAAACCTCTTTGTTTTAAGTCAGTTACGAGAGCGGCTGAGGCTCTATCTACATCTTGAGCTTGTAATGGCATTTCGCCTGTTAGGTTGCCGTGCTGGTCCCATCCTTGGTGATAAAGTTGCACAAATCTTACTCCTGATTCCGAGAGTTTTCTTGCCAAAAGGGCGTTTGCTGCATAAGTTCTAGGTACCAAACAATCTGGGCCATACATTTTTATGATATGGTCAGGCTCTTTGGAAAGATCAGTAAGCTCAGGTACAGCCGTTTGCATTCTGTAGGCCATTTCGTATTGCTTTATTTTGGCTTCAACCTCTGGGTCGCGGTTTTCTTCAAAACCCAAATGATTCAGTTCTGCCAATTTATCCAACATCCTTCTTCTAGAGGTTTTGTCAGTCCCTTCGGGGTTGTTCAAATACAAAATGGGGTCTTCTCCACTCGAAAATACAACTCCCTGGTGGGTTGAGTCAAGGAAACCATTGGTCCAAAGTTTGGAATAAACACCTTGTCCGTTACCTCTTCCTCTTGATAGAAGCACACAGAATGCTGGTAAGTTTTGGTTTTCACTTCCTAAACCATAACTCAGCCATGCACCCATACTTGGCCTGTTGCCCACTTGTGCTCCAGTTTGAAGAAAAGTGAGAGCTGGATCGTGGTTGATGGCTTCGGTATTCATCGTTTTTACGATACAAATATCATCGGCTATTTTGGCTATATTCGGAAAAAGCTCAGAAATCCATGCTCCAGATTTGCCATGTTGTGCAAATTTGAAATAAGACCCCACCATCGGAAAATTAGTCTGACTGGCTGTCATTCCAGTGAGTCGCTGCCCGTTTCTGATAGACTCTGGCAGATCCTGACCGGCAAGTTTATTGAGCATCGGTTTGTAGTCGAAACTTTCTAATTGCGAAGGTGCTCCATTTTGAAAAAGGTAAATCACCCTTTTTGCTTTCGGTGCAAAGTGGGGCAATCCCAGTGGCAATCCAGCTTCTGATGATTCTCCCTTAAACAAATTTGGCATAAGTAGTGAACCCAAACCGAGGCTTCCAAGGCCTACAGCAGCTTTGCCTAGAAAATGTCTGCGGTTGACGTTAAGTCTATTTTTTAAAAACTCATTTTCCATTTTCTATATTCTGATAAGGGTTTCTTCCATGTTAAACATCATCTGAAAAGTCTGTAAAAGTGCAGCCAAGGCCACACCGTCTTTTACGGGTTTATGTTCGTATTCTCCAATCTGCTGTAGAGACTTGATTTTTTGAGGTTGTTTTTTGAAAAACACCAATTCTTCTTCATAGTATTTTCTGAGAATCTCTAATTCTTTTTTTGAAGGTGCCCTGCAAACTATTTTTCTAAAACCAGTTTTAATCGCATCGTCAATGCTTGCCTTTTTTGAAAGCTGTTCCTGAGCCATTACTCTGGCACTTTCTAACACATGCGGGTCGTTAAGCATGGCTAGGGCTTGTAAAGGTGTGTTGGTTCGCGAACGCTGCACTTCGCATTGGTCGCGATTGCTAGCATCAAAAATGAGCATAGCTGGTGGTGGTACCGTACGTTTAATAAATACATACATGCCCCTTCTGTACAAATCCTTGCCATGGTCTTGCACATACGTGGCCAAGCTTCCTCTACCCGAAGTAGCTACTTCCCAGAGTCCTTTGGGTTGGTAAGGCTTAATACTTGGGCCGCCTATTTCTTCATTTAGTAGGCCAGATGTGGCCAAAACATGGTCTCTAACGTTTTCGGCAGGAATTCGAAGTCTCGAACTTCTAGCCAAATATTTATTTTCAGGATCTATTTTTTTGTGTTCATCTTTGACGGTTGATGATTGCATGTAAGTGGCTGAGGTGACAATTTGCTTTACGAGTCTTTTGATATTCCAGCCGTTTTGTTTGAAATCACTTGCTAGCCAATCCAACAATTCGGGATGGGTAGGCAATTCACCTTGCATGCCAAAATCCCCCGTGGTTTTCACTATTCCTCTTCCAAAGAACTGCTCCCAGATTCTATTCACGTAGACACGAGAAGTTATCGGGTTTCGATCGTCAAATAACCATCTCGTAAGTCCATATCTGTTTTTTTCATATCCTTTAAACTCCAGAATGGCCTTCGGCGTGGTAAAATCTACCACTTTACCATGTGCATCGTAGTTTCCTCGCTCTAAAATATAAGTTGGTCTTACTATCGATGAATCTTTCATGACCATCACCTCAAGTTTCGAGGAGTCTTTTTTGTTGATGAAATTAAAAATACTTTTCACGTCTTCATCTTTAATTCTCATGTTTGGAGGATCAGCAAAAGACGCATCAATGGTACCAAATAGGCCTTTTTCAGGTACTTGATTGAAAAAAGCAAAGGTACCATAATACTCTTCATGGCTGATCGGGTCATATTTGTGCGTGTGGCATTTGGCACATTCGAGTGTGAGGGCCAAAACTGACTTTCCAAAAGTATTGGTTCGGTCAGTCACATATTCCACACGATATTCCTCGTCTATCACCCCACCTTCTTGGGTTATTTTGTGGTTTCTGTTAAATCCCGTCGCCAGAAGCATTTCTTTAGCCTTTGGATGCCGCTTCATTTTGTCGGCAAGAATATCTCCAGCCAATTGCCAAGTGATGAATTTTTTATAAGAATAATTAGAATTGAAAGCATGAATAACCCAATCTCGCCAAGGCCACATGGTGCGTAAGCCGTCGTCTTGATAACCATGCGAGTCAGCATATCTAGCCACATCTAGCCAATTGAGTGCCATTTTTTCACCAAAATGCTTGCTCTTGAGAAGTTGATTGACCACTTTTTCATATGCATTCGGGCTTTCGTCTTTCAGGAAAGCATCTTGCATTTCTATGGTTGGAGGCAAACCAGTCAAGTCAAAGCTCACTCTTTTCAATAAAGCTTCTTTTGAGGCTTGTTCTGAAGGACTTAAACCAACAGATTTCATTTTGTCAAAAGTGAAATAGTCAATTTCGTTTTTCACCCAATCTTTGCCAGCTTTCGGTAATTCAGATTTTTGAGGTGGAATATAAGCCCAATGCTTCTTTATTTTAGCTCCTTGATCTATCCATTTTTTTATGATTTTGATTTCATCTTCCGTTATGGTCAGATTTGAGCTTGGAGGAGGCATCTTAATGGAGGTGTCTGTTGCCACAATTCTTTTATAAACCTCGGAGGCCTCTGGGTTTCCTTTTACGATGGCATGGGCTTTTGGATTGTCTTGTAAAGCCGCATAGGCCCCAGCTTCAGTGTCAAGTCGCAGATTGGCCTCACGTTTTTTCTCGTCTGGTCCGTGGCATGCAAAACACCTGTCAGAAAGGATGGGACGTACATGAAAATTATAATCTACCACATCGGGGATTTCCTGACCAACAGATGGAGTACATTCAATGTTGATAATAGCTAAGGCAGCCACACCGATTAAAGCAAAAAAACTTATCCCTATTATCTTCGAATTCATATAGTTAGCATAATGATTACAATATTAATAATTTTTTTTAATAATTATATGAGCATTAATTTTTATATTTATTAATGAAATTATCCAATATGTAAAACCCAAAGTGTCTTTTTGTATTATTTTAATATTGGTTGAGAATTAAAATTTTGTATTTATTTTGGATATATGTTTTCTCTTTGTTTGTCTTAGGCAATAAAAGCTTATTTTTTAGATAGATAAATTCATAATAAAGTCCTGTTTCTAAGGTCTATTCCTTGTATTATTCTAATATCTCGAAAATTTTAATTGTATTTTTCTAATTATTTTCACTCTGTTTAAAAAAATATTAATAGCCCTTAGTTATATTGCATTTCAAAGTTTTTATATGTAGAATTTAATATTATGCCAGATAAAAATATTATTGTGAACGCTGGAGGATACGAGTTTTCTTTCGCTGAAAGTGAAATTGCAGCCTTGGATGTCTTGAACAAAAATGCGGAAGATTTTTCTCTTATTCATCAGCAGAGAATTATCAAAGGAGAGGTGATTTCGGCAAAGGGTAAAAACTATAAAGTGGAAATTGACGGTGAGCGTTTTCAGGTGCAGATTAAGACCCAATTGGATCAAATTTTGGACACCATGGGCCTGAATAAACCGAAAGTATCTAAAATTAAATCAATAAAAGCACCCATGCCCGGTTTGGTGATTGAAATTAATGTGGAGGAAGGTCAAACAGTGTCAGAAAATGATAAAATGCTGATCTTAGAAGCCATGAAGATGGAGAATGTAATCAAAATTCCACACGAAGCGGTAGTTAAGAAAATAAATGTCGTGAAAGGACAGGCAGTGGATAAGGGTCAGGTTTTAATTGAATTGGAATAAAATGAGCGATCTTTTTTCAGAATTTCAAGAAGCTGACCAGCAAGCATGGCTTAAGTTGGTGGGGCAGGAATTGAAAATTCCTCTTGAGCCATATGAATTAACTAAAGGAGTGTTTGCCAATCCATTCGTTGGCAACAAGGTAGATTTACCATTACCCAAAATTAATAAAAGAACGGTGGGCTGGACGATCTTCCAGCATATACAAGGCAGTTCTTCTTTTGAGTTAAATAACAAAATTTTAGAAGCCCTCGAAGGCGGAGCATCAGGAATTAGCCTCTTAATTGACTCCGAGGATTTTGATTTTGAATTAGTTTTTAAGAATGTTTTTTTATCCTTTATTCTAGTTCGGTTTAGTTTTTCAGATGATTTTTTTAGATCAAATACATTTTTTGAGAATTTAGGAAAATTTGTCATTGGTAAAGAGCCTAATTTCATATTTGAAGGTTTGACCAAAGATGAAGCCCAAAAAGCAAGTGGTTTTGGAAAGATTGAACTCTCGTGCAAAAAAGAGGGTATTTTGGTTGAAAACCTTTCAGACATACTAAGAGAGGCTGAGCGTTTGGTTTTTCATGAAAGTTATGATGTGATCATAAGTTTACCAGCTCAAGAAAACTTCTATCTGAATATTGCCCAACACAAAGCCCTAAAAATTATTTGGGGAAAAATTGCGGAGGCCTATGGCCATCCTGAAAAAGAACTTTTGGTTTATTCAAACCTAAAATTCAGCCATTCTGATCCAAATTCTCAGGTGATTGCCGCCACACAACAGACTGCTTCCTCGGTTTTTGGAGGTACTGATGCGGTTTTGATGCAAAACATACCTTTCGATACCGAAAAATATCCCGAAAGCTTTGTTGCCAGAATCACTCGGAATATTCAAAATGTACTATGGAACGAGAGTTTTTTATATCGAGTAAATGATCCTTCGAAGGGCAGTTATTTCATAGACGACCTTTGCCAAAAAATGATAAATGAAGTTTGGACCTTATTTATAAAAGATAAATGAAGAAAATATTAGTCGCCAATAGGGGAGAGATAGCCCTCAGAATTATGCGAACCATCAAAAAGATGGGCATAAAGACAGTGGCAGTGTATTCTGAGCCTGATGTGCAAGCCTTACATGTAAGATTTGCCGACGAGGCGGTTTGTTTGGGCGAAGCAGCATCCAGCAAGTCGTATTTGGATATGGACAAAATCATCCGATTTGCCAAAGAACTTGGTGTGGATGGAATTCACCCAGGCTATGGTTTTTTAAGTGAAAATGCCATTTTTGCTGAAAAAGTGACCAACGCGGGCATCACCTTCATCGGCCCAGAGCCAGATTCCATAACTCTGATGGGTTCTAAATTGGCAGCTAAGGATTGTGTAAAAAAATATGACATTCCGATGGTTCCGGGAACTGATACGGCCATCACGGACATACCCGAAGCACAAAAAATCGCGGCCAGTATTGGTTTTCCGATACTCATAAAAGCCTCGGCGGGCGGTGGTGGAAAAGGAATGCGGGTTGTAGAAAAAGCGGAGGATTTTGTGGAACAAATGGACCGAGCGATATCTGAGGCGAAATCTGCTTTTGGAGATGGTTCGGTTTTTATAGAAAAATATGTAGGGTCTCCGAGGCACATAGAAGTACAGGTTTTGGGAGACAAACACGGCAATATTGTCCATCTTTTTGAGCGTGAATGTAGCATTCAACGTCGCCATCAAAAAGTGATTGAAGAGGCACCCTCTGGTATTTTAACGCCCGAAATAAGACAAAAGATAGGTGAAGCAGCAGTGAAAGTGGCCAAATCTTGTAATTATGTGGGAGCCGGAACGGTGGAATTCCTTTTAGACGAAAATCTGAATTTCTATTTCTTGGAAATGAATACCCGACTACAAGTGGAACATCCTGTTACTGAATATATTACGGGTATAGATTTAGTAGAAGAACAAATAAAAATAGCCCGAGGAGAAAAACTTTCTTTCAGTCAGGAAGACTTGAAAATCAAGGGCCATGCCATGGAATTGCGGGTTTATGCCGAGGATCCATTGAATGACTTTTTACCATCAATCGGGCAAATTACCAAATATGAAAGGCCTGAAGGAGAGGGTATTAGGCTAGACGATGCTTACGAAGAAGGTATGGAGATTCCGATTTATTATGACCCTATGATAGCCAAATTGGTGACTTACGGAAAAGACCGCATAGAGGCTATTGAGAAAATGAAAGAAGCCATAAAGGCCTATAAGATTGAAGGTTTTGCCACCACTTTGCCATTTGGTTTGTTTGTGATGGATCACAAGGCATTCCGCTCTGCTCAATTTGATACGCATTTTGTGAAGAATTATTTCTCGAAAGAACATGCCCAAGATTGGCAAAAAGCCAAGGCAAGAAATGCGGCACTTTTGGCTTTGGCACATTGGAACGCAAACCAGAGCAAACTGAAAGTCTCAGAAATTGAAAATTCCAATTGGAAAAAGAGATGAAAAGGCCAGATTTTTCAAAAATAACCTTCGATTCGGTTTCAGAAATTCCAAATGCTGATTCAAAAGTCTATGCCACAGCAGAGGGTATTGTGGTATTAAGTGATTTTCCTGCGAGGAGACAATCCCACCAAGGTTTTTTGTCTGGCATTGCTCCCTTTTTAGGTGGGCCATACGCCAGTATGTATCTCAACAAACCTTGGACCATCCGACAATATGCTGGTTTTTCGACCGCCCAAGAAAGTAATGCTTTTTACAGAAAAAACTTGGCCCAAGGTCAAAAAGGTCTCTCTGTGGCGTTTGATTTGGCCACCCATCGAGGCTATGATTCTGACCACCCACGTGTAGCTGGAGATGTCGGCATGGCTGGTGTAGCCATTGATTCTGTGGAGGATATGAAAATTCTTTTTGACCAGATTCCGCTGGATCAAATGTCGGTTTCGATGACTATGAACGGTGCGGTTATTCCAGTTTTGGCCTTTTTTATTGTAGCTGCTGAAGAGCAAGGGGTAGCAATGGAAAAGCTCTCAGGAACCATTCAAAATGACATTTTGAAGGAATTTATGGTTCGGAACACTTATATTTATCCTCCTAAACCCTCGATGAGAATCATTGCAGATATTTTTGAATTTACCTCAAAAAATATCCCGAAATTCAATTCCATTAGCATCAGTGGCTATCACATGCATGAGGCCGGGGCTCCTGCACATGTGGAGTTGGCCTATACGCTGGCCGATGGATTAGAGTATCTGAAAATTGGCGTTGAAAAAGGATTAGATATCGACGATTTTGCTCCTAGACTTTCATTTTTCTGGGGTATTGGGATGAATTTCTTCATGGAAATAGCCAAAATGCGAGCAGCGAGGCTGATTTGGGCAAAAATTGTGAAAAGATTTAATCCAAAAAACCAGAAATCGTTAGCCTTACGGACGCATTGTCAAACTTCTGGGTGGAGTTTAACAGCACAAGATCCATTTAATAATATTGCCCGCACTACCATTGAAGCCATGGCGGCGGTTTTTGGGGGAACACAATCTTTACATACCAACTCTTTAGACGAGGCCATTGCACTTCCGACGGATTTTTCAGCCAAAATTGCCAGGGACACCCAAAAATACTTACAGTCCGAGGAGGCAGGCATCACCAAAGCCATAGATCCTTGGGCAGGCTCACACTATGTAGAATATTTGACAGCGGAATTGGTACAAAAAGCGTGGGAATTGATAGAAGAGACAGAAGCTGTCGGTGGAATGGCCAATGCCATAGAAAAGGGAATTCCAAAATTAAAAATAGAAGAAGCTGCAACCAGAAAACAGGCGGCCATTGATAGCGGAACTGAGATAATAGTCGGTGTAAACCAATTTTTGGTAGAAGAAGAAGTGGCACTGAGTACACTAGAGGTAGATAACGAGGCCGTAAGAAATGGGCAAATTGCATGGATAAACAAAATAAAGGCTTCAAGAAATAGCGAAAAAGCCCAAGCCGCTTTGAATGAAATTACCGAAATAGCCAAGACTGGGAAGGGTAATTTATTGGAAAAAGCCATTATCGCTGCAAGAGAAAGGTGTACTTTAGGAGAAATTTCTGACGCCATGGAAGTGGTTTTTGGAAGATATAAAGCTGATATTCAATCTGTAAAAGGGGTGTATTCTAAGGCTATGCAAGACAATAAAGTTTTTGAAGAAGCTCAAAAGTTGAGCGATGAATTTCTGGAATTGGACGGTCGCCGGCCGAGGATTTTGGTGGCGAAATTGGGCCAAGATGGTCATGATCGAGGAGCTAAAGTAATTGCCACAGGTTTTGCGGACATCGGTTTTGACGTAGACATAGGTCCTTTGTTTCAAACGCCACAAGAGGCTGCCAGTCAGGCTATTGAGAATGACGTACACGTGGTTGGAATTAGTTCCTTGGCCGCTGGTCATAAGACTTTGGTTCCAGAAGTTATTAAAGCTTTGAAGGATTTAGGAAGACCAGACATTATGGTAGTTGTAGGTGGTGTTATTCCTCCTCAGGACTATGATTTTTTATATAAAAATGGAGTAGTGGCGGTTTTTGGGCCGGGAACACCCATTGCTAATGCTGGAAAAGAAATTATTGAAATATTGATGAAAGATTGAGTTTTTAAACGCAAAGACGCTAAGTTTTCGCAAAGTACACGAAGTTTTTCTTTTAAAACTTTGCGGAAATCTCTTAGAACTTTGCGTTTAAATGAATTTTAGAAACAAATATTATGACGAATAAAGTAGAAACATTACAGAAAAAATTGGCCGAAGCCGCACTTGGCGGTGGTCAGAATAGGATAGATGCTCAGCACAAAAAAGGCAAACTTTCAGCAAGGGAAAGAGTAGAATTGCTTTTGGATGAAGGTTCTTTTGAAGAAATTGGAGCTTTGGTCACCCACCGAACCAAAGATTTCGACATGGAAAATCAGATTTTCTTGGGTGATGGTGTTGTTACGGGTTATGGAACTGTAAACGGTAGACTGATTTACGTTTTTTCGCAAGATTTTACGGTTTTTGGTGGTTCATTGTCCGAAACTCATGCCGAGAAAATCTGTAAAATAATGGATATGGCCATGAAAACGGGGGCTCCTGTTATAGGTTTGAACGATTCTGGTGGTGCTCGTATTCAGGAAGGTGTACGTTCTTTGGGTGGTTATGCCGATATTTTTTACCGAAATGTACGTGCTTCAGGTGCGATTCCACAAATTTCTGCCATCATGGGACCATGTGCCGGTGGGGCGGTTTATTCGCCCGCCATCACAGATTTTGTGATGATGGTGGAAAATACCAGTTATATGTTTGTTACTGGTCCGAATGTCGTAAAAACCGTTACCAATGAGGAAGTTAGTTCTGAAGAATTGGGAGGAGCCATGACGCACGCTACAAAGTCTGGAGTTACCCATTTGACTTCAGCTAACGATTTTGAATGTATTCAACAAATCAAGCAACTGTTGAGTTACATTCCCCAAAACTGTGAAGAAACACCAGCTAAATTACCTTATGAATTAGGGGATGAAATCAGAGAAGTTTTAGAAACCATTGTTCCCGAAAATGCCAATCAACCTTACGACATGCGAGAGGTGATCTCGGGTATTTGTGATACAGAATCATTCATGGAAATTCATAAAGATTATGCGGAGAATATCGTAGTAGGTTTTGCAAGATTAGCAGGAAGAAGCGTGGGAATTGTGGCGAACCAGCCTATTAGTTTGGCAGGAGTTTTGGATATTGAAAGTTCGAAAAAAGCAGCACGATTTACACGTTTTTGTGATTGTTTCAATATTCCTTTGGTGGTTTTGGTGGACGTGCCAGGCTTCTTACCAGGCACTGATCAAGAATGGAAAGGAATCATCACCAATGGAGCCAAATTGCTTTACGCTCTCAGTGAAGCCACAGTGCCAAGAGTAACCGTAATCACAAGAAAAGCCTACGGCGGTGCTTATGATGTAATGAACTCGAAGCACATAGGGGCAGACATGAACTTCGCATGGCCGGGGGCTGAGATAGCCGTGATGGGAGCGAAAGGGGCCTCTGAAATCATATTTAAAAAAGAAATTTCAGAAGCAGCCGACCCAGCAGCCAAATTGGTAGAGAAGGAAGCCGAGTACGCCAAACTATTTGCAAACCCTTACACAGCAGCTGAGAGAGGATTTATAGACGAAGTGATAGAACCACGTTTCACCCGAAGAAAACTAATAAAGGCTTTCGCCATGCTCGAAAACAAAGTGGATCATTTGCCTAAGAAAAAGCACGGAAATATTCCGTTGTGAGGGTAATATGGTTTACATTTACGCTTGGGTTATTTTTCATTAGTTCTGAGATAATGTAGTCAACGCAACAATTAGTACAAATAATTGTGGATTGAATTTATCATTTCCGATAAACTTCCCTAAGATTTATTAAATTCGACAATTAAAGGAGTCTAATATTTAGTCTTCCTTATTTGTTAAAATAGTTAACTGATTTTTATTTTGCAATCATGTCTACGAGATGTTTTTGAAAGTTTTTTTCTTTCAAAAACGTATCAGCTTGGTTGAACTACCAATTGGTTAAATTACCAAAGACGTACTGCTAAAATACATAAGAAGACAGTGATCTAAACCTAAACTTGAAAACTGTAAAAGCTGCACCTTCGCTTGCTATTTTCATTTTCAAGAAATACTCCTACAATTTAGAGAACTTAACATTTACTTTTCACGCAGCCAATAGTTTTCTATTCAACAAGTTCTAGAATTTATATTAGACGCCGCTTGAAGTTTTGTTTTTTCAAAATTGACTAATTGGTGTAGAAATTTGAATTGTAACAAGTTTTTTTAACAAATCCTATGAACTTAGATTATTTTGTCATTAATTTCGACCAATAAACTTCATCTTTAAACAATTAACCTCTTTTCTTAATCATTTCATTAATTATCTATAACCAATTAATTTTCAATTCTATGTTTAAAAATTTACTAGTATTTTTCATGCTGGTGGGTGTAACTGCGTTTGGACAAGAAGTTCAAATTTCGGGAACTGTCACAGCAAAAGACGACGCTTCTCCTTTGCCGGGCGTAAGTATCTATGCCAAAGGGACAAAAAAAGGGGTTACCTCAGATGCGAATGGCAAGTATAGCCTAAGTGTATCAAAAGGCAGCCAAGTGATTTTTTCTTATGTGGGATTTGAGCCCACTACCGTTACGGTTGGTAGTCAGAGTATTATCAACGTTCAATTAGAAACTGGAGCGAATGTTTTAGAGGAAGTAATAGCTACTGCTTTCGGTACCGCAAAGAAGGCTTCTTTCACTGGCTCGTCTGCAGTAATTAACGCCGATGCCATTGCCACGAGGCCAGTCACGTCTGTACTTCAGGTTTTGGCTGGTGCTGCACCGGGTATTCAATCCAACATGGGTAGTGGTCAGCCAGGAGCTAGCCCGAATATCAGAGTTAGGGGTTTTGGTTCGGTATCTGCATCGAATAATCCACTTTATGTAGTCGATGGTATGCCTTTAGGTGTAAACATTAACAATATAAATCCTAGTGATATTGAGTCAGTTACCGTACTAAAAGATGCTGCTTCTACAGCCTTGTATGGTGCAAGGGCCGCTAATGGTGTTGTTTTGATAACCACCAAAAAGGGTAAAGATGGTAAGAATAATATAGACCTATCTTATACTAAAGGAAATAACTCTAGGGGAATTCCAGAGTATGAAAGGGTAGGGGCAGCAGACTACTACACTTTGATGTGGGAGGCAAATAGAAACAGTTTGGCTTACAGACAAACTAACCCTGTAGCCTTAGCAACAGCCGGAACTACTGCCACTAACGGCTTAGGTGCTTTGGTTGGATACAATGTATTCGATGTTCCTTTTAATCAGCTTGTAAGTCCTGAGGGTGTATTCAATCCAAACGCCAAAATGATTTATGATGCGGAAGAAATGAACTGGGAAAAACCTCTGATTGCTCCAAATTCAAGAGATGAAATGAATCTTAAGTTCTCGGGTGGAGCTAACAAATCTGACTACTTAATATCGCTTGGTTATTTGAGTGATAAGGGCTTTTTGGTAAACTCTGACTTCAAAAGATATACGTTAAGACTTAATGTTAATACGCAGTTGAAACCTTTCTTCAAGACGGGTCTTAACGTAAACGGTGGTCTAACGGATTCTAATTCTGGTCAAGATGGAACAAATACGGCATTTGTTAATCCTTTCTTTTTCTCTAGAAATATGGCCCCTATTTATCCTGTTTATGCTATAAATCCTGCTGCACCGGGTCAGTTTTTGTTAGATGCAGATGGAAAGAGAATATATGATATCGGTAACATGTCTGCATTGGGGCTTCCAAATAGGTCGCAATATGCTGGTAGACACAATGTTTACGAAACACTTTTGAATAAAAACTTCTTCAAAAGAACCAATGTAGGTGCAAGAGCTTATGTGGAGTTTACATTTCTGAAAAACTTTAAGTTTACCTCAAATCTCGGTACAGATATTTCAATCGTGAACTCCAGGTCGTTTGGAAACCCGATTGTGGGTGACGGTGCTCCTGCTGGCTCAGGCAGTAATGAATTTGAGAACTCTACAGTGGTTAACTTTAACCAATTGTTAAATTATAATAACAATTTCGGTAAACATAATGTGGACGTCATCTTAGGTCATGAAAGTTATGATGAAAAAGATAATAGACTTAGAGGTTCAAGAACAGGTCAAGTGTTGGACGGAAACATTGAACTTATAAACTTTACCACCACTACTAACTTGGATTCTCGTGCAAGAGATAGAAGAGTGGAAGGGTATTTCTCAAGAGCTACCTACGATTTTGATGAGAAATATATAGTTACGCTCTCTGCAAGGAGAGATGGCTCGAGTAAGTTTAATCAGGCTGTAAGATGGGGTAATTTCTACTCAATTGGAACCGCTTGGAGAATTGACCAAGAGAAATTTATGGAGAGTTTGCCTTTTATCAGCAATTTGAAATTAAGAGCTAACTTTGGAGAAACTGGAAATGATGAGGATATAAATATTTACGCATGGCAACCCACTTACAGTTTGAGCTTTAATAACGCCACAGAGCCTGGTATTTTACAAGGTAGTCTTGGAAATCTTGACTTAGTGTGGGAAAAAAGTACAGCGGCTGATTTAGGACTTGAGGCCGGATTTTTAGATGATAAAATTAATGCAAGTGTTGAGGTATTCCAACGTACTTCTTCTAATCTACTATTTAACGTTCCTTTGCCAGTATCATCTGGTGTAGCCAGCCAAACTAGAAACATTGGTACCATGTACAACAAAGGTATTGAAATGGCTGCCTCTGCTGTCGTTTATAAGAAAAATGACTTTAGTATAGTTGTATCAGGAAATGCTACATCTTTTATCAACAGGTTTACAAAATTACCAGCAGAAACTCCGGTAATAGTAACAGGAACCAAAAGATATGAAGAAGGTAGAGACATACAAAATTACTGGTTAAGAGAATATATGGGAGTTAATCCAGCAACAGGAGAAGCTTTGTATAGAGCTGCGGCATTGGTACCAGCCAACTCATTTGTTAGAGAAAACGGCGATACAGTTACAACTAATATCAGTAATGCAAGATTCATAAATGCAGGTTCTGCCATACCGAAATTCAACGGAGGTTTTGGCACATCCATCGGTTATAAAGGTTTCGAACTTTCTGGTCAATTTATATACCAAGTAGGTGGTAAAGTTTATGATGGTGCTTATGCTGGAATCATGGGTTCAGGATATCACAATGCAAAGAGTGTTGACATATTGAAAAGATGGCAAAAACCAGGCGATATTACAGATGTGCCACGTATGGATGCCTCAAGGACTTCAGACTTTGACGCCGCCTCAACTCGATGGTTATTAGATGCGACCTATTTTGCTCTTAGAAATGTTAACTTGTCCTACACTGTTCCAACCAAATGGGCCTCTAAAATCAAATCACGGGGAGTTTCATTCTATGTAAGTGGTGAAAACCTTGCGTTCTTTGGTAAACGTAAAGGAACCAATATTCAGCAAGATTTTTCTGGTGTAACTTCTAATACTTACCCAGGTGCAAGATCAATTGTATTTGGTACTAGTTTAGGTTTTTAATTTTAAAATTTACGAAAACAATGAAAAAAAGAATAATAACTATATTGTCGACTATCCTGCTGGTATTCAATTTTACTGCTTGTAGTGATGATTTCCTGAATACCGTACCCACAGAATCTGTTGATGCGGCCTCTGCATATGCTACTACTAAAAATGCCTCAGCGGCTATCAATGGTATTTACCGTTCACTGGTTGTTAGATATTTGGGTTCTCAAGGTCATTTCGGTCATCCTGCCGTGATGCTTATCATGGATCATTTGGGTGAAGATCTAATTCAAGGTGCTGCCTCGGCAAGTTGGCACGTGGCTGAAACACGATGGGTTGCTCATAGAACAGACAATACCGTTGGTGTACGACTTCCTTATGAAATGTACTACAGGGTAATTTCCAATACCAATGTGGCCATTGAGAATATTCCAAATGCGGTAGGAACTCAGGCACAAAAAGATCAAGTTTTAGGAGAAGCCCTTGGTTTAAGAGCATGGTCTTATTTTAACCTTATACAGCTTTATGGAAAGAGATACAATGCTGCAGCTAAGCCAAATAGCTCGCCAGGTGTGCCTCTTGTGTTAAAACCAACTGTAGAAGGATTGCCAAGAGCTACTGTTGAGGAGGTATATGCCCAAATCAATAAGGACCTTGAAGAAGCGGCTAAGATTTTGGGTACAGCACGTACCTATAAGTCGCACATTAATCTCGATGTAATTAAAGGTATTCAGGCTCGCGTTGCCTTAACGCAGCAAAACTGGGAGGCTGCGGCTAAGTTTGCCAATGAGGCACGCAAGTCGTACCCTTTAATGAATGAGGCTACCTATCAAGACGGATTTTCCAATATATCCAACTCAGAGTGGATGTGGGGATTTGACCACTTAGAAGACCAATCGGAGTTTTTTGGTGCTTATCATTCTTATGTTTCTTGTAACTACAACTCCACTGTAATCAGAACATATCCCAAAGTAATCAATAGCAAACTTTATGATCAAATCCCAACTACGGATGTAAGATCAAAAATGTGGATTAAAGCTCCAACTGCGGCAAATGCTGTAACTCCTCCGGGTGGAATTAGACCTCCTTATTTGAATCAAAAATTCAGATTACCGGGTACACCTTCTACTTCTACCATGGGTGATATTCCGTATATGAGGTCTTCTGAAATGGTACTAATAGAGGCCGAGGCTCTTGCCCGTCAAGGAAAAGACGCAGAGGCTGCTAAAGTACTTCAGGAGCTAGTTGTTAAAAGAGACGCTTCGGCGGTATTGAGCACCAATACGGGAGAAAAACTTATTGATCAGATCATGTTTAATCGTAGGATAGAACTTTGGGGTGAAGGATTCAGATTCTTAGACCTTAAGAGAACCAATTCACCATTGAACCGTAATGGAGCTAATCATATTGCAGCTATCACAACCATATATGATGTTCCTGCTGAGGATAAAATGTGGGAGTGGTTGATTCCAAGAGCTGAATTGGATGCTAACAAGGCAGTGGTTCAAAACCCGCTTTAATTGCTTAATAATTTTATTTTTCAAAAAAGAGGTTGCCTGGGCGACCTCTTTTTTTTGATGTTGAGTTCTTATTTTTTAACCCAAAAATCTCATTAGAAATTCTGGCGAAATAAAATTATGTCAAGTATTTACCGAATTTATTTGCTATTATTCTCGGCACAATTGAAATGAATTCAATATGATTAGATTTTAAAGATATAGACCGTTGGAGTTAAACTAAATGTTGCCTCAACCCTCCACAATCTCCTTAGTAGGGTCAATAAAGAACCAAAGTGCCGAGGCTACAATCAGACAGCCCGCAATCAGAAAAAGTGGATAATTGAAATTCCCGGTTTGTTGAACAATGGTACCGAAAATAATGGTGATGAAAAATCCGCCCATTTGTCCTGCGAAGTTCATGGCTCCAGTCACTGTTCCGGCGTTTCTTTTGCCGATATCTACACAAACCGCAAATGCAACTGGTAGTGTTAGATCTTTCAGAAACACACAAAGTGCTAGTAAATAGCCTGCCAGTTGATTGTCAGTGGTCACGCCAGCACCCAAAAAACAAATGCTTGAAAGTCCAAGGCCTGCTACCCCAACAATTCTTCTTCCTAATTTTAAACCCAACTTTTTACTCAAAAAATCACTTGCAAATCCACCTACTATGCAGCCAATGGCTCCTAGAAAATAAGAGAGCGAAATGAAGTTTTTGGTTTGATCCTCTGTCATCATTCGGCCTTCTTGGAAATACGTCGACGACCAATTGGTAAAGAAATAGGAAGCGTAAAAAAACAAATGACACATAATCATCAATAGCCAAATGTTTGGATTCTTGATGATGGTTTTCCAGTGAATTTTATGAGAAATCGGGGCGTTTTTTCTGGCAGTTTCTATTTCTTCTATTTCTTTTTCCGTAATGCCTTTGTGCTCAGATGGATTATCTCTGAACCAATAATACCAGGCTGCTGCCCAAATACTCCCTACAACTCCAAGAATGAAAAAAGCCATCCTCCAACCCACCAAATGAACAAGAGGAATTACCAAAAGTGGGGTCAGAGCCCCACCAATTCGTCCTGCAGCCCATATTACCGACTGTGCACGGCCAACTTCTACAGCCGGGAACCAGCGAGCGATGGCTATGGAGGCGTTTGGGTAGGCTCCAGCTTCGCCCATTCCAAATAAAAACCTGACAATGAGTAAGTAAACAAAGCCAAAAGCCGTACCAGTTAAAGCCGTAAAACCTGACCACCAAAGTACTACTCTTGTTAGTACTTTTCTAGGGCCTATTCTATCACCGAGAATACCTGTTGGTAGTTCAAACAATGCATAAGCCAACGAAAATGCCCCAAGAATATACCCAAAAGATTGATTGTCAAGGTCAAGGTCTTCTTTTACATACTTACTCACAACGTTCATACAAACTCTATCCAAAAACGTGATGATAGATAGTAAGAACAAGAAAAAGAGGACTTTGTGGCGTATTTTCATGGTTTTAGGGCATAAGGTTTTCCAAATTTAAAAAGCTTTTCTCCAAAACCATTACAAAATATTTGAACCAGTTAAAATTTTGATTTTAACCCTTCATTTCTTTCATCAAATCCATGAGCACATCTATCCATTTTTCGGTGAGTTCTCGTTTTGGGTTGGTGTCCCAACTTCCGTCTATGCCGTTGCCTCCCAAATAGATGCCGTCTTTTCTGGTAATAAAATATGCACCCTTTGTCGCTAATTTATAATTGACCTCATTTTGTGGAATCAAACAAGCCAGTTGACCCGAAATGGGCATTAATTCTTCGTCATTAAAAACACTTTTGGCACCCAGCCCCATGCAGTTTACCACTACCTTTTCGGGTAAAGCGTCTATATCTTCCAAAGTTTTGATGTCATGTATTTTCAACTTGCCTCCTCTAAGCAGGAAGTTGTTCAGGTGAAAATTGAGATAACTCGGAATATTAAAAATCATGTTGCTCCTTTTTCTTACATAATCGGCCTTAAAGGGATGGTTTTTCTTGTCCATTAACACCCATTCAGGTGCCAAGCCTTCTAAATGAAAGATTTCTCCGCCTCCATTTCCGTCTGTGGTGTTGGGTATCGATTTATGCACTACGTAGTCGTCGCACCAACTCACTATATCTTCCATACCCAATAGCATCTGTAATCTACGAAATGAAAATCTGGTGGCTTCTTCCCATTTTTTTTCGAATTCTGGTGTAGATTTAGACTTATCACAAACCCTCGATGCGGGCGACCAAGTTCCGGTGGCGAGATTTGAAGTAATGTTGGGCGGTACGTCTTTGGTATAGATGGTTACCTCGTATCCACTTTCTTGGAGTAAAGTTGCGGTGGCTATTCCCACCGTTCCGGCTCCCAAAAGGGCGATTTTTTTGTCGGGTTGTTCCATTACCAGTTTTCTGGCTAGGTGTCCAGTTCCCCATGACAAGGACCAGCCGCTTCCACCGTGGCCATAATTGTGCACGATGGTTTTATTGCCCAATATCTGTTTTTCAATTCTTGGTCCAGACGCTCTGAATGGTCGCAAACCCACGGTTTCTTTTATGATTCGGTCTTTTGAGAGCTTGAGTTTCGGTATAAATTGGTAACCTCTGTTAATATTGTAATTTTTGTCTCCATAAAGTATGGGACCTGTTGCACAAGAGGTGAGTAATTGGCTCGAAATGGCTGCACTGCCCAATGCAGCATTGATAAAAAAGTCTCTTCTTTTCATAATTTATTCTTTGGTTAGTTTGAATGTATTTCAAATTAGTGTGAAAATTCTTGTTTTCGAAATTTTAAAATACTATTTTAATCTTCTGATTATAAACTATTTATAATTTATTTGAAAAGAAAAACTAAATATCAATATAATGCAAAAAGACAAAGTGTTTAATCTGTTTCTGTCAGTGATTTTACTAATTTTGACAAAAGAAATTTCTGCCCAAAAGGTAGAGTTAATTGGGCCAGAGAGCAGTATCATCTCCAATGCAGCTATAATTCCTGAGGGGAAGAAACTTTATTTTTCGAGTGGGCTGACGGCCTCTGCCCTAAATGCCAGTTTGCCAGAGGGGGATTATGCCAAATATGGAGACACCAAAGCCCAGGCCTTGTCAATTTTAGAAAAATTTAAAACTTCCTTGGCTGAAAAAGGACTAAAAATGGCAGATGTATTTTCTATGAGGGTTTATCTCACACCAGATGTGAAGACGGGTGCTTATGATTTTGATGGATGGAATGCGGCCTATAAACAGTATTTTGGTACAACGGAAAATCCTAATAAACCAGTCAGAGCGACCTTGGGTGTTTCGGCTCTGGTGAACAGATTTAAGTTTATAGAGATAGAAATAGTGGCTGCTTATCCTTGATAATCAGCATTATTTTTCTGCCGGTAAAGAATCTATCCAGTCAGAAATGAGTTTGACGCCCTCTTTGTGAACACTCACACGGCCAATTTCGGGCATCATAATGCCAGGATGCGTGCTGTTCATGCGGTAAGTAAGGATAGATTCTGAGCTTTTTCCTGAATAAATATCGTATTTGAACGTTCCAGCCCCGATTCCCGCAGCCACTGGTGATTTTTTTACTCCCCAGTGATAAGGGTCGGTTTCTTCGAAATTGAGCCTTAAACCCGAACTAGCCGCCGGACCGTAGGTACTGTGGCAATGGCCGCAATTAACATCCAGATAAGACCTCGCTTTGGTATCCAGATTGGCTGACGCATCGTTGATAGATTTTAGTCCATTTATTTTGCTTTTATCAGGCAAACTACTCAAATAGCCTACTTCCACCCATTTATCCAGCTGATTTTTCTTTTCTGAGCCATAGCTTATTTCGTGATTGAGCTGTTTGGTTTTTGGGCCAATTGGACTAAAGGTACCGTTTCGGTTATGGCAGCTTTTGCACTGGTTTTTATTCGGCATAGCGTATTTTATACTATGCATTTCTCCTTTTTCGTCTTTCCACGAAACAGGAATCACTCCGCCTATGGACTTGTAGTCAGCATCTTGTTGGTCGTCTGCCCATTTGTAAGGAAAGGCCTCCCATTTGTTGTCCTTTTTAACTAAAAGCCTGGTTTCTAAGATTCTTTTATTTCCTTTTGGCTTAGAAAAGTCTGCGGGGTAATAAAAGTTTTTGACAATAATGGTGTGTTCAGGGAAGTCAAGTGGTTTATCTTGGTCATTGATGTCAAAGTTAGCCCTTGATCCTTTAGGCATCCACACAAAGCGACTTTTATGAGCATAGTCTGTAAATAGTGATGCTGCTGGTTCATACAATAAAACCCCTTCGTTGGCTTCCAAATTGGCTAAATCACCTTTGAAAAAACCATATTCCGAGAGTTTTTTATAGGGCAACTTTTCAAAGTCTATTTCAGAAGGTATTTTACTTTGTTTCATCTTAAAACAGGAAACTCCAATCCAGATGAACAAGGCAAAAATGGTAAGTTTTTTTACAGAATTCATAAATTTCAGATACCTTTTACATCCGTTTTTACTTCAACTTTGCATTTGTTGAAATTTTCCAAATCGCTTACTACTGCTATGTCCATGATACCTCCTTTGTCAGGAATCACGAATCTTGTAAAGCGAAAATCAGTCGATTTTTCGCTTATACAGATATTCATTGGGTTTTTGGTGGGGTCTTTACCTACTTTCTCATCTATGATTCCGTCATATATTAAATCTTGTGGTTTGCGACACTTGGCTGTTATGAGTTTTCCAAAATCTTTGGACATATCAGGAATAGCCATTTTACGTTCGAAAGTGTTGTCATGAAAGTAAATATCACTTGAGTAAGGCGACCAGCCCGGGTGGTTGGGTACTTTGAGTTCGGTGATTTGATAATCCAGAATGGCTACACCGGTGGTTTTGTGGTTAATGATTTGGTTTTCATATACTTCCACATTTTTTCCAGCCATGATAATTACACCGCTTCCAGGAGGAATCATCGTGATGGGATTGCCATTTTCCGAAGCAACACCTTGTGCAAAATTGTCGTGATTGTTATCTTTTATTAGGTTTTTATACACTTTGGTATTTACTCCAAATGCCTTTGGAAGACCTGGAAGATTGAAAACCAGAATCCCTGAAGTGTTGTTAATTGCTCTGTTGTTGTATACCTCGGCATTATCGGAGTTTTCGATTTCTATTCCAGCCACATTCTCAAAAACATAGTTGTTTCTAACGATTATGTTCTCAGATTGTCCTACATATATGCCTGCGTCGCGAGAGTGCGATACCTCACATTCCTCTATCAAAACATTCTTACATTGAACCGGATAAATACCATAGGTTCCACTTTTCGCTAGGTCAGAATGTGTCCAGGTAGTATTTACTCTTCTGAAGGTTAGGCCAGTACACTTTTGTGTTTTTATGTCATCTCCAGGTGCATCCATCACCGTAAAATCTTCCAATGTTATATTATTTCCTGCTATTTTCATGCCCTCACCACCTGTACTGAGGTTTTTGAAAGATATTACCGTTTTATACATTCCAGCACCTTTCACGGTAATATTGTTCAAGCTATCAAGGATAAGTTGCGTGTTCATATCATAAAAACCTTCAGGGATTTCTATGACGTCGCCATCTTTAGCGTCAATGAATTGGGTTAACAAGGTTTCTATATCAGCTTCGGAGGCTTTCTTTAAACTGGTTATGTCAAGTTTCGAGCTGGTCTTTTCACTCGAATTACAGGAAACCAAAAGAAAAGAGAAGAGAGCTGCAATAAGTAAATTTTTCATTTTGAGAGGGGTTAAATAGAAATCGCACAAATCTATTTCAAAAATTACTTATTTAATATTGACATAAGTCAAAATTAGGACTTTTTGGCTCTGATTCGGCTTAAAGTTTCGTTTGAAACGCCCAAATAGCTGGCAATGTAGTGAAGTGGAACCCTGTTGTAAATCCACATTCTATCCTTCTGAAGTTTTTCAAAACGCTCATTAGCAGTGAGATAGTGAAAGTCATAATGGTATGTTTCGGTGCTCAAGAGATATTTCTCAGTTACTATTCTACCCATTCGCTCTAAGGTATGAAATTTGGCATAAAGCTCATCTAAAGCAGGTTTCTCAATATAAAAACCCTTGGAGTCTTCTAATGCCTGAAGGCCTGTGTGGCTTCCTTTGGAGTAAACTAAACTGGACAAAGAGACAACTATATCTCCTTCGAATCCGAACCAAACCGTGATTTCTTTCTGATCTTTGTCAAGTATAAACTCTCTGATGGCTCCCTGCATCAAAAAATAAATTTTATCGCATACATCACCTTTTTTCAGAAGAAATTCTCTTTTTTTAGCAGTAAATGGGGTTAGGCACGAGGAAATCGCCTCTTCCTCGGTTTTGCCGAAAGGAAAAATGGCTTTGAGATTGTCAATCAGTTGGTTTTTGGCTGTTTCCAGTTATTTGGTCATTTATTTGATTTCAATATAGAAACATTTTTTGAGAAAAATGTAATTTTATCTACCAAAAAACTCAATGACGGCTTGTTGTCCAGCAGTCATCATCATTTGTTTTTCATGGTCAGGTACTTTTCTAACTCGGGCACTCAATCCGTTGTCGTTTATATAGATAGTTCTTTCTAAGTCCCTTACGTTTGGGGCGTTTACATTTCGCATCATGAGACCGCCCAAAGCATCCATGTAGGAATTCAAATCACTTATGTTTTGCGTGGCGGCACCATCTTTTTTTGCCATCAGGTGGTCTATTTGAACACATTTTTCAAGTCTAAGTCCGATGGTTTGTTCATTAAAAATCTCATCTTCACCAGTACTATTGACATATTTTGCTTTATCAAAAATATCAATCGGGTAGTTGAGCATCAGCCCTCCATCAACAAAAAGGCTGCATTTTTTGTTGTTTGATGGCTCTTCATAAACAGTGCCTTCTTCATCAATCCAAATGCTTTTGTAGTAAAGAGGAATAGACATAGAAATTCTTACCGCATCAGCTATTCGCATTTTCGGGTAAGTTTCGTGAGAAAAAACAACCAAGGTTTGGTCAGTGAGGTTAGTTCCAGTCACATATAAATCTCGAAAAGGTGTAGCTTCGGCTAAACGGTGAAGCTCCTCAAATGTCAGATTGGCATTTCCAGTTCTTTGGAATATCACATTTTCCATTGTTTTCAAAAAGCTTTCTCCTTTGAACCAACCGTATTCTTTGAATAGCCTTTTGGTGCCTTTTGCCACAAAACCATCATCATTGAAGGTTTCTATTGGAGTTTGATTTACGAT
Source organism: Lacihabitans soyangensis (assembly GCF_024343775.1). Taxonomy (GTDB): domain Bacteria; phylum Bacteroidota; class Bacteroidia; order Cytophagales; family Spirosomataceae; genus Leadbetterella; species Leadbetterella soyangensis. The sequence goes on from NZ_RJUF01000010.1 coordinate 79,147, forward strand.
TTCTATGATTTCCTTTGGCGAATAACCCACTGATAATAAGCACGCTTGAATAGCTCCGGCAGAAGTTCCAGCTACTCGAGTAATGTTTTGTAAAATACCTTTTTTCTCAAGTTCTAAAAGTGCTCCACCGTAGGCAATTCCTTTTATTCCACCACCTTCCATCACGAGATTTCGATAGGTGGTTTTTTGGGAAATGGAGGTTTTAAATATTAAAAGTGTTAGAAAAAATGTGATGATTATTTTCATTATAAGTGATCCTGATGATAAAAAAACAACTTCAGGAATTGCTAAATATTGTTTAAATGCCACGGATTAATGCCAAAAAGATCAAATTAGTGGTATTTTTGCATAGGCAAATAAACCGCCAAAAATGAAATTTAGTATCATTACAGTTTGCTATAATAGCATAAATACCATTGAGCACACCATTCAGAGTGTTTTAAATCAGACCTTTACGGATTTTGAATATATTGTGGTTGATGGTGGTTCGAAAGACGGCACTGTGGAGGTTTTGGAGAAATATAAAGATAGAATTAGATATATTTCTGAGAAGGATAAGGGGATTTATGATGCCATGAATAAAGGGCTCAAAATGGCTGAAGGCGAGATCATAGGTATGATTGGTTCGGATGACTTTTACCCTTCAAATGATGTTTTGGAAGCGGTTTCAGCTGGTTTTGATACCTATAAAACTGACGCCATTTATGGAGATAAGCAGTTTGTAAACCCCGACAATATTGATAAAATAGTGCGTTATTGGACGGTTGGTGAATACAAAAAAGAGTACTGGCTCAAAGGCTTTATGCCACCACATCTTTCGTTTTACGTTAAAAAATCATGTTATGAAAAGTTCGGAAATTACCGTACGGACTTTACCTGTTCGGCAGATTATGAGTTGATGTTGAGGATGTTGTACAAAAACAACGTTTCGGCCCATTATATTCCCAAAGTATTGATGACCATGAGAAATGGTGGGACAAGCACTGCCTCTTGGAAACACAGATGGGTGGCCAATCAAGAGGATAGAAAAGCATGGAAAGTGAACGGACTCACACCTAAGTGGTATACACTTTGGTGGAAACCATTGTCTAAGATTGTTCAGCTTTTTAGGGATAAATAATTTTTTAATTTTTTTTAACCAATTTAGAATTTCTAAATAATGAGAATAGTAATACTGACACAAGACGATCCATTTTATCTAGGGAAAAACATTGATTTTTTAGTTAAAAACATGCCAAGCTATGCTCAAATAGTAGGAACTGTACTCTTTGAAGTTTCACCATTTGGCAAAAGGGAGACGTTTTTTGAGAAAATGAAAAAGACTTACGATATATTTGGTCTTAAGTTTTTCGCATATTACAGTTACAAGTTTATCAAATCAAAATTCGATTCAGGTAATTCTGTGGCCAAAGTATTGCGTAAGTACGATATTCCTCTTATTCAGATTGAAGGTGGAATAAACAATAAAGAAAATAGAGAAATTCTTAAAACTTATCAACCCGACTTATTGGTATCTATAGGTGGAAATCAGATTTTTAAAAGACCTTTATTGGACTTGGCAACTTATGGATGTGTAAACCTTCATACTGCCCTTTTACCCAAATACAGAGGTTTGATGCCTTCGTTTTGGGTATTGAAAAACAACGAGAAATACACTGGTGTTTCCGTGTTCTTTGTTGACGAAGGTATAGATTCTGGTCCTATTTTGGTACAGAAAAAAGTAGAAATTGGGGATAGAAGTCAAGAAGAATTGATAAATCATACAAAGCAAATTGGTATGGAATGTATCATAGAGTCCGTGGAATTGATACAGAAGGGCGGTTTTAAATTAATTCCTAATCCAGCAGAGGAAATGACCTATTTCAGTTTTCCGACCAGAAAAGATGTGAACGAGTTTTACAAAGCTGGAAAACGTTTTTTTTAATTAATGACCAAAAAAATAGAATTCAAATAATTATTTAGGTGCTATGTTGAATTAAGTGGGTAAGATAAAATTTGTTTCTGATATTTGTTCAATGAATAGTGAACAAATATTTCAATTGGCTTTAGGTTTAAATGAGCCGTGGTATGTTTCAAAAGTAGAGTTTTTGGATGGGGATTATCAAAAAGAGCTTCATTTAACGATTGACTACAAAGTTGGATTTTTTATTGATAAGACTGGCAAGAGTACTGTACATGATAGAGTAGATAGGAAGTGGCGGCACCAGAATTTTTTTGAGCATAAGTGTTACCTACATTGTAAAATACCACGTGTAAAAACTGTTGAGAATAAGGTTGAACAAGTCTCAGTACCGTGGGCACGGGAAGGTAGTGGTTTTACACTTCTGTTTGAGGCATTTAGTATGTTGTTAATAGAGCAAGAAATGCCAGTCAACAAGGTAGGCAAAGTGATTGGAGTTTACCCCAATCGCATCTGGAATATCTTTAATTATTGGCTTGGAATTGCTTATTGTGGTGCAGATCATAGTGATATTTCAACATTGGGAATAGACGAGACAAGTTCTAAAAAGGGGCATGATTATATAACCGTTGCGGTGGATATGAAAACTTCAAGGGTAGTACATGCAACTGAGGGCAAGGGAGCAGACACCATTACGAAAATAGCTGATTATCTGGAAACTAAAGGTACCCAGAGACAGAATATCAAGCAAGTTTGTATAGACTTATCACCCTCTTTTATCAGTGGTGTGGAGTCAG
>NZ_RJUF01000011.1 GCF_024343775.1 Lacihabitans soyangensis
AATGTCAATTCATATTAGAAATGATTAAAGCCACATTCCTATTCAATCAATTCAATTTATCACAAATTTGAAAAATCCCATTTATTGAATTGTCTCCGGATTTATCTGGAGATGACAAATATATGAAATCCAATTAGGCTTTAGCCAAAATATTAGAAATGATTAAAGCCACATTCCTATTCAATCAATTCAATTTATCACAAATTTGAAAAATCCCATTTATTGAATTGTCTCCGGATTTATCTGGAGATGACAAATATATGAAATCCAATTAGGCTTTAGCAAAAATATTAGAAATGATTAAAGCCACATTCCTATTCAATCATTTATTTGATAAAACATTATATTTTTGAATCAACACAATTTTTGAATTCCCTCCAGATTTATCAGGAGGCCGAAACAAATTCATTTTGAAATGGGCTTAAGCCACATTCCAATTCAATCTTTCTTTGAATAAATTATCATGATTTTGAATTATTGCAATTGTTGAATTGCCTCCAGATTTATCTGGAGGATAAAATATGATTATCATTGTTTGGCTTTAGCCAAAACCTTAGCCTTCAAATTTTTGGAATCCAAATTTCCTTATAAACTCATCATATTCTTGTTGAAATGTTTTCTTAGAATGATGTTCTTCCTGATTTTTGATATAATCTCTTACTTTATCAATTACTGATTCTGAAACAGAAACCGCAAAATACTCATCCTGCCACTCAAACTTTTCTTTTGTTAAACCTTCCTTGTTTATCCAAAATGATGATTCTCCCTTTAGCAATTGTATCACTTTTTGAATACTTTGATCTACCCCCAAAGAAACCAAACAATGGCAATGGTCAGAGTATCCATTCACAAAATCGACGAAAATACCTTTCTTTTTAGCATTTTCACGAATATGATTCCAAACTTTGATTCTCAATTCTTTATTATCAAGAAACTGAGTTCTATTTTTTGTACTCCAAACAAAATGGATGTAAACTTTGACAAATGGCATTTCAAAACGAATCTAGGTTGTGAATAGAGATTTCAAATCTATGAAAATTTAACTAAATCACTTTACAATATTAAAATGGCCCAATAAAACTTTTTCAAAAATCTTAGAATCCACAAATAAATTCCATTTCCCCACCCACCCCTTTGCCCCAAACAGAAAATTCTTTACCTTTAATATTCATTTACAAACCATTCTAAACCTCTCTTATGAAAAAACAATTAGCCCTATTATTAATTTTTGTAACCCTTTGCACTTTTGGCCAAAAGAAAAAGACGGCTGCTGTGACCGAAAAACCAAAAGTGGTTGCAGTCACTGAAAAAGGACCTGACCTATCTGGCTTCAAGTTTCGTTCAGTGGGTCCATCCTTCATGAGCGGCCGTATCATAGATTTGGCCCATAATCCAACCAAAAGCTCAGAATATTATGTAGCCGTGGCCTCTGGAGGGGTATTTAAAACTACCAATGGCGGTACAACATTTCAGCCCATTTTCGAAAACTATGGTGCATTTTCGGTGGGTTGTGTCACACTCGACCCGCAAAATCAAAATGTGGTTTGGGTTGGCACCGGCGAAGCCAATAACCAACGTAGCGTGGGCTATGGCGACGGCATCTACAAGTCTGAAGATGGCGGTAAAAGCTTTGTCAACATGGGTTTGAAGGACTCCCAACATATCGGCAAAATCATCATAGACCCGAAAAACTCTGACATTATTTATGTAGCATCTTATGGTCCATTGTGGAATAGCGGTGGCGAAAGGGGCGTTTACAAATCTATCGATGGCGGAAAAACTTGGACTAACGTTTTGAAAATCAGTGATCACACGGGGGTAGCCGATATCGTGATGGACCCAAAAAACTCATCTGTATTATATGCCTCTGCTCACCAACGTCAACGCAAAGGCTACGGCTATGTGTCTGGTGGTCCTGAAAGTGCCTTATATAAAAGCACCGATGCAGGTGCCACTTGGAAGAAAATCAACAATGGTTTCCCAGGAGGCGACATCGGACGTATTGCTATAGCCATTTCTCCGATAAATACCGATGTACTTTATGCTCATCTGGAGGCTACAACGGGCAACAACGGCTCCTACAAAAGCACTGACCGTGGTGCAAGTTGGATAAAAATGAGCTCTTATGCTTCTTCAGGTCTATATTATGGTAAAATCTACCCTGACCCCGTTCAGTTTGATAGAATCTTTGTCGGCGATGTTTATTCTAAATATTCAAACGACGGCGGCAAAACTTGGGTGAACCTCAACCACCAAAACATCCATGTAGACAACCACATCATTACCATAGACCCAAAAGACAACCAACATATTTTTATGGGCGGAGATGGCGGTTTGTATGAATCTTTCAATTTGGGACAAAACTGGCATTTTAAGCAAAATTTATCGATCACGCAGTTTTACAGAGTGGCTCTTGACAATGCATTTCCGTTTTATAATATTTATGGAGGCACACAAGACAACAGCAGTTTCGGAGGTCCGAGTCGTACGACCAACCAAGCGGGCATCACCAACAATGACTGGTACCTTACAGTGGGCGGTGATGGATTTGAATCGGCAGTGGACTGGAGCAATCCCGACATCGTATATGCTCAATGGCAGCACGGCGGACTGATACGTTACGACAAAAAAACAGGCGAACAAATAGACATCAAACCCGTGCCTTTGGAGGGTGAGCCAGCACTACGCTGGAACTGGGACTCTCCTTTGTTGGTATCCAAATACGATGCAAAAAGACTTTATTTTGGTGCGAACAAAATTTACAGATCAGACGACAGAGGAAATTCATGGAAGTTGATTTCGGGAGATTTGAGCCGACAAATAGACCGCAATAAATTACCTTATATGGATAAGGTATGGAGCATGGATGCCGTACAAAAAAATACCAGTACGTCTATCTACGGCCAATCTACCTTTATATCTGAAAGCCCCTTGGATGAAAATATTTTATATGTAGGTACAGACGACGGCTTGGTACAAGTAACCACCGATGGTGGCAAAACTTGGACCAAAATAGACAACATTCCTGGCGTACCCGCTATGAGTTACGTACCACAAGTCATTTGCTCTCAGCATGATAAAAATACAGCCTATGTGGTATTTAACCACCACCGATATGGCGATTTCAAACCATATTTGGTAAAAACAACCGATGGCGGAAAAACTTGGACCAGCATAAGCGGTAATTTGCCTGAACGTGGCTCGGTTTATACCATTGCAGAAGACCATGTGGACGGCAACTTGCTATTTGCTGGAACTGAATTTGGACTTTTTGCTAGTCTGAATGGTGGAAAAACTTGGACACAGATGAAAAACAATTTGCCAGTGATAGCCATCAAAGATTTGGAAATACAAAGAAGGGAAAATGACTTGGTTTTGGCCACCTTTGGTAGAGGATTTTATATTTTAGACAACTATGCAGCCATGCGAAGTATTTCTAAAACTGAAGGAAAAGAAGCCTTGATATTTCCCATAAAATCTGAATGGGCATTTAACCAAAAAGATCCGCTTGGAGGGAGAGGAACTGGTACCCAGGGCGATAGCTATTACACGGCTGAAAACCCACCAGTTGGAACCACTATTAGATATTTTGTAAAAGAAACACCCAAATCTTTGAAAGATAAAAGGAAAGAAAATGAAAAAGCCCTATTAGCCAAAGGGGAGTTAAAAGGCTATCCAAGTTTGGACTCTATCGTGGCTGAAGAAAACGAAATTTTGGGTGCTTATTACCTCACTATCACAGACGATAAACAAAACACTGTGCGTAGATATCAAGTGAAACCCAAAAAAGGAATGAACGAATTTTTATGGAATTTCAGTACTTCTAATGGGTTCTCCATAAACACTGAAAATAACGCTGGAGCCAATGATGGCTTGCCTGTCATTCCCGGAAAATATGCCGCTCAATTGAGCTATTTTGATGGTAATACCGTAAAAACTTTGACGGATGCAGAGCCTTTTGAAGTAAAAAGTTTGGGCTGGGCTACTTTACCCATTCAAGATTACCAAGCTCTACAAACCTTCGCCAATGAGGTAAAAGACTTTGCAAGAGTGGTATTTGGCACGAGCGAGCATGTGGCATTTTTAAAAGAAAAGCACAAGGCACTGAAAGCGGCTTTGCTGGCCAATCCAAATTCTAAACTAGAAAACATGGCGGCTCTTACCCGGATGGAACTTGAATTCCAGAAAATAAATTTAGCTCTTGATGGAAACGAGGCCTTGGAAAAACATCAGTTTGAGGTATTACCAGGAATTTCAGACCGAATAAGAACAATAGTTTTCGGTATGTATGGTCATTCAACTGAGCCAACCTCTACCCAAAAACAAGGTTTGGCTTATGCGAAAAAGCTTTTCGGAGATACCTACAAAAGTGTAGCTCAGTTGGATAAAACCATGACCGATCTTCAAAAATCACTTGAAAACAACAAAATACCTTACATCCAAGGCTCTCTGCCTAAGTGGGATTGATTTTTACTTATAGACACTAAAAAACGAAGCTCAGTTTTGGGCTTCGTTTTTATTTTATGAAGAAATTAGTTTTTGATTATTTGTAGATACGCTGCATAATCTGCTCACCCACTTTGGGTCGATAATGCGAAAATTCATAGTAATTGGTTTTAGGTTTTGTGAACTCGTTTATACCTGAAAAATCAAAAACAAATTCACTTCCAAATATGCTGTTAAGAACATTCAGATCTGTTAAATTAAACTTTACCTGACTATATAAAGGGCTGATAACCAGCCTATAATTTGTGTTGTGTTTGTCAAAAATGGCCTTTATTTCTTGTAACATTTTCCTCTGTTTGTCTGAAATTTTCGCCAGAGTATCACTTCTGAACAAGCCATCTCGAATAGGCAACAAGTGAGCCATTTTCTGATAATATTCGGTTTCCGACTCTGCCAACATACCGTCTAATTCTACCCATTTGGTTTCGTTACTTAAGGGCAAAATTTTAGATTTGTATGGCTCTATAACACCCAACATAAAAGGCGAGTATTTCCCCGAAATCAAATGCGTGTAATAGCAAAACAAAAATTTTGGAGTCAAGTAACTCTTCAAAAACTCCCAATGAAATTTGTAAAAACTCTCTCCTGATAAAGCGGGATGTTTAATAAAAAGGTATCCTTTTGAATTGGTTTCGGTCATGAAAGTTTCATCTTTTTCGACCACGATCAACACATTTTTGAGTTTCAATCCCAAAGAATCTATCAACTTTATCTTTTTGTAAATACCGTAGATAGTCTCGCTGTAAGCATCATAGGTGAAAATGTTTGAAGAATCAGGAAGATGCTTTCGCCATGCCGAATGTTGGAAAGCAACAGTTCTCGAGCTACCGAAAATATAGGAATCATATTTTTGGTTGGTATAATTTCTCAAAAAATTAGTCGTGGAAATGAAGTCTTTGTTTCCACTTGTTAGCTTGTTTGAATAATCCTTATAGTCTTTGATTACATAAAAAGGGTCGAAAATCAGGTAAGCAGCTAATAAAATGGCCAAAATTCCACCACCAACAGTACCAAAATTATAAATATCCTTAAGGAAGTTTTTCATTGTCAAAATTGGAAATAGATGAAAGTCTGTTCATTACCGCTCTTATAAATCATAACCAATATCAAAAAATAATAAAATGACCACCTCAATATTTTAGAACGTCCTTTTAATAAATTTTGCAACGCGAAGTCGCCGTCTTTACCAAACCATTCAATTATCAAGAAGAACAGTACAAAAACAGCCACAATGTATGAGTTTTCGATATATTGAAACGCTGGAACGGTGAAAAATGACAAGGAGAAAATTTGGGAAAATATTAATTTTATCTCTGAAATAGACTCAATTCTGAAGAATATCCAAATTAGAGACACCAGCAAAAAGGTCTTAATTATTCTGAATCCATCTAAAATACCCTGCTGGAAATCATTTTTAACCCACTTACTTACAGCGATATCGAAGTGCCCGGTAAAAAGTTTCGGCATAAGAAGAAGCCAATTCGCCAAACTCCAAAGAACAAAATGCCAGCTGGCTCCATGCCAAAGTCCGCTAATACAAAATACAAAAAACACATTGAAAATTCTTCTAATTCTCCCGTGATCACTTCCCCCCAGAGGAATGTAGAGGTAATCTCTGAACCAGGAACTCAAAGAGATGTGCCACCTCCGCCAAAATTCCACCAAACTTTTTGCAAAATAGGGATAGGCAAAATTTCGAATCAGGTTAAAACCCAATAATTTGGCAGTTCCACTGGCCATCTCAGAGTAGCCAGAGAAATCGGCGTAAATTTGGAATGAGAAAAATATAGCCCCTAAAAAATAAGTGCTGCCCGAAAGTATATCTGCATCATCAAATATCAAATTTGCAAAAAAACCACAGTTATCAGCAATAACTAACTTCTTGAAAAGTCCCCAAAGAAATTGACATATTCCCTCCTTTGCCAGCAAGTAATCAAATTTTCGAGCCTTTTGAATTTGAGGTAAAAGGTGTGTTGCTCTTTCAATAGGACCTGCCACTAGTAATGGAAAAAAACTCACAAAAACGGCATAAACTACAAAGTCCTCTTCGGGTGAAATTTTACGTGTGTAAACATCAAAAATATACGAAATACCATGAAAAGTATAGAAAGAAATACCAACAGGAAGTATAAGATTCAATAAAATCGGGTCAACTTTCCAGCCAAAATGACCCAATAATTGAGCAAACGAAGTAGAGAAGAAATCAAAATATTTGAAAACTCCCAATAGACCTAAATTAATGACTAAACTTAGGATAAAGAAATTTTTACGTTGAGAATCAGATCGGCTATTATGAATAAAATGAGAAAGAAAATAATCCAAAACAGTAGAAAAAAGCAACAAAAATGTAAATCGCCAGTCCCAAAATCCATAAAAGATGTAGCTAGCTACAAATAATAGTATATTTTGTTTTGTCAGATTTTTCTTAAAAACAAACCAATAAAGTGTGAATACTGACAGGAAAAATGGAATAAACGCAAATGAAACAAAGGACATCTTTTGCCTATTTTTTAGGTAAAAGTATCAACTGTAATTTGTCAAAAAAACTCCATTCCATAAATCTAATAATATTCTAATTAATCTCTAACAAGTATATAATATTGAATAATAGACACTTACGCCATTTTTAATCCAACGCAACAGAAGAAATTTGGTAGTTCTTCAGAAATAAGGTGCTACTATGAAACCCCGCCTCAATTCACCAAAAAATAAAATATCCTACAGGCATTACCTAAACTTTTCGGATTCTTCTCACTGTCAATTTTTACAGTCAACTTATGCCTTTTATCTTTCAACTTATCATCCAACACCAGATACCACGGCAAATGTAAAGAGCTGCTCCATTGGGTATATAAATCTAACTTTGGGTATTGTTTTCCGTCAATGCTATATTCCAAAACTCCAGCATCTGGCCCTGAGGCTATACAGATTCCTACGGCAGTTCCTGTAAAATCCAGCGTAAATTCACTACCAACTTCAGTAGATACAAGGGCTGGGATATCCACGAATTGTTTTCGGGTAGAAACACCATCGTCGGGCCTCCAAGACTGCTCAATCTTCCAATTTTTAAGTGTCTTTGCTTTTTTAATATCAAAATAATCACCCCTAAAGTAACTGAAAACATCTAATTGTTTTAGTAAAACCCTTGGGCGAGAAGTGGCTGTGAAGTCAGTATTTTTATAGCAATTATTCAAAAAAGTCTTCATTGATCGAAAATACACCTCTTGTCCAAATACTGAAGGGTGTAAATCCTTGAAGTCATCTTTCCAATTAAACTCCCCCGCAAGAATTCTATCCGTTACCTCCTTGGCTAGATTTATCTCGCCAACATTGTAATACTCAGCTACACGATTGTGATTTTTGATTTCCTCGGGTTCTTTTCCGGCATTGTAATCTGCCATCTTCTCAGGATCCACAAAATGCATCACCAAAACATCCATCATTGAGTTTTCCAACAACGCATGCCTAATGATACCTTCCATGCCGCGAATCTGAGCTACCGAACTAAAACCGTTGGTTCGGTCATTTACGGCAGCCTCCTCAATGAGCAAATCAATCTTTCCCTTCGAAAAAACTTCCTTACCGATTCGAAAGGCCCCCGGTGTACTGCCTGTAGAAGCTATTCCAGCATTTATGAATTCAAATTTTGTTTCAGGAAACTTCTCCTGGAGGTACTGTGAAAACTTATCTCTCCAACCTGAACTCTCGGTAATTGAGCCACCCATAAATGCCACCCTACCAAACTTCTCTTTTTGAAATTTTCTAAAACTATTGGCCAAACCACCTCTAATTTGATGATATTTAGCAGGGTCTAAAACTGTTTTTGAAGGTACCGAATTCTGTTCTATAAAATCGGCAATTTCCTCAGGGTTTTCTATCAAAAAATGATGCCCTTGTAAACTTTTTTCACCTTTGATCATTGGCCAAACGGTAGCCTTGCCACCTAGTTTTATATAGTTTTCTACCAAACGAAACGTATTTTCTTCATTAGGTACAATCATGTCTTCTAGGCTGATAGCATGCAAAATAGGCACTTTGCAGGCGGCCAAACCTTTCAAATTATCCATAGGTTGATCAGAAAAACTCTGTGCCTCGGCTTCCGTAAATTTATAATTTTGTAAAAGCGAATTCCAATCGTCTTTGGAGCCATGCCGCATGGGCCACGACTTGAAATCACATACAGGTGCTTCTGCATAAATACAACTGACTTTCAATGGATTTCGCTTCGCCCATGCGTATACATAAAGCCCACCCCTACTCACTCCCTCTAAGGCAACTTTGGCGGCCAATCGCCTTTCTGACACCAAAAAATTGTAGAAATCGTCCCAGATTTGCATAGCAGTTGGGCTTCCAAACATATCGTTGGTATTAACATACGCCACATGAAATCCTCTTTCGAGCAAAATCGAGTCTGTTTCAGTATGCCAATCCGGAAAATGTGCCCGCCAAACCCATGGATTTCCGAAAGCGGACACTTTAGGTTTCATCAGCCAAGCCGGTCTTCCTTGAAAATCGAAATACTCCCTTGAAAAACCTCTAATAGTTTCAGTTTTTTGACCAAAAACCAAATTATTGAAAATAAACAAAATTAAAACCGAGAGGATATTTCTTGACATTTTGATAGAGTTGAATAAATATAAAATTATACAAAAACCACGTATTTAGTAGAAAACAATGGGGATATTTCAACGAATATGTTGATTTTTAACTAGGACAATAAATTTGGAAGAAATACTTTATTTTTGTGTTATCTGAACCAAAAAAATGCAAACAAGCAACCTCTCCAAGCAAACCCGATTTTATCGAAAAATACACAAATGGCTGGCTGTGCCGATGTTTTTAGTGATGTTTGTGATTGGAGGCACGGGTTTGCTTCTGGGCTGGAAAAAACAAACCGCTCTTTTGCCCAAAACTCAGAAAGGAGCCACAGAAAACAGTGGAGATTGGATAAAAATTGACAGTTTGGTTTCGGTGGCAAAAGCTTATTCTAGAGACTCTCTAAAAAAAGATGATGAAATAGACCGAATAGACATCCGACCACAAAAAGGTATAGCCAAAATAGTTTTCGTAAATCATTTTACAGAATTGCAGCTTGACTGTAAAACCGCCGAGATACTTTCTATAAGTACCAGAAAATCAGACTTTATTGAAAAAATACACGATGGTTCAATTGTAGATTACTTCGTAAAAACATCGAAAGACCAGTTCAAACTTTTCTATACTACGGCTGCCTCTTTAAGTCTCATTTTGTTGTCTTTCAGTGGTTTTTGGCTTTGGTATAATCCGATTAGGATTAAGAGAAATAAAAAGTAAGCCTAAATAATATTCCAAAAATGTAATTTAGTTTTGAAATGGATTTATGCGTAAATTATACCACAAAGTTTAACGAAGAAGGCACAAGGTTTTACTAAGATTTTTTTTTGAAAATATATTTTCTTTGTGTCTTTAGTGGATCCTGCATTCAACTTTGTGGAATAACGAAGAATCTTATTTGTACTTTAAACTAAATAAAAGGTTTCATTTCCAAACAATTAAGTAATTTATTCAAATGAAAAAACTCAAATTTCTTCTTTTTCTTCCTGTTTTGACATCGTGTAGTTTGTTGTTCCCTCAAAAACCTCTAGAGCAATGGCCAGTTGGTGCATGGAAATTTGAGCAGGCATATTTTATGGACAATAGACAGAAAATACCGATTGACCATCTCGAAGATAAAACAATAGATTTCAAAAACAACCGCACATTTGAACTTAAAAACACTCAAAATGAGATAGTTGATATTGGTAAATGGAGGATATCCGACTTTGGATTTAATGTGGATTATGTCGATTCCACTGGCATGAAATCCTCCTCTGATTCTAAAAAAATAATGGCCATTTTTTCCAACCAAAATCTAGACATTTTGGGTGAAGTTAGCTTCTCGAAAAAAGGCCTCAAAATTGAAGATCGAGACGGAAAATACCACAAATACTTTATTTTGAAAAAGAAAGAATAAAATTTTCAGATTTCATGTCCAATTTCATACTTTCTGATTGTCTTCTAGGCATTAAACAACAAAATTATGGACGAATATGTATTAATTATGAGGCATGAAAATGCCACTGGACAAGTTTCACCAGAGCAAATGCAGGCTTGGATGCAACAAACCATGGATTGGCTTGGCGGTATAGCCGCTCAAGGTAAATTGTTAGAAACTGGCAACGGTCTTTCGTTTGACGACGCCCGTGTGGTGGGCCATGGTGGTGTAGTTACCAACGGCCCATTTGGCGAAATAAAGGAAACTATCGGTGGTTATGTGATTGTAAAAGCGGAGTCAGTTGAAGAAGCCGTCGAATTTGCCAAAGGAAGTCCTGTTTTACAAGGCCCTGGCAATACTTTAGAGGTCAGAAAAGTAGCCAAACATGATTTCAAATAAGTCTCCATATAGATTAGAGACCCTTTTTCATGAATACCGAAAAGCTCATACCGCACTTGTTCAGAACAGAATCGAGTAAAATCTCGGCTGTTTTGAACAAGCATTTCGGTATTAAACACATTGAAATTGCTGAGGATATTGTTTCTGACACGTTTTTAAGTGCTTTAGAAACTTGGCCTTACAAAGGAATTCCCGAAAATCCCAAAGCTTGGCTTTACGCGGTTGCGAAAAATAAGAGTAAGAATTACTTAATCAAATCAAGTAATTTTGAAAAAACTATTTCCCAAGAAATATTACAGACTTCGGAGTTATCGACCGAAATAGACTGGTCAGAGAGAAATATTTCCGACAGTCAACTGCAAATGTTGTTTGCGGTTTGTCACCCAAGTATTCCAGCAGAATCGCAAATTGGTTTGGCCCTAAAAATTCTTTGTGGCTTTGGCATTGACGAAATAGCCGCAGCATTTTTGACTAACAAAGAAACCATTAACAAAAGGCTATTTAGAGCGAAAGAAAAACTAAAATCGGAGCAAATTAAACTCGAATTTCCACCAGAAAACCAAATAGAAAAAAGAATCAACACCGTACTGCTGACCTTATACCTGCTTTTCAATGAAGGATATTATTCTGAAAATCAAGACGATGTTATTAGAAAAGAGCTTTGTTTGGAGGCCATGCGGCTATTAGAAATGCTGATTGAAAGTTACGCACATACAATACCAAAAATCCATGCCCTGTATGCGTTAATGTGCTTCCATAGTTCAAGATTAGATGCCAGAAAAGACGATACCGGTCAACTAATTCTTTATCAAAATCAAGATGAAAATCTTTGGGACCAAACCCTTATAACTAAAGGAGTTTTACATTTGCACAAAGCCACCGGGGGCGATAGTGCCTCCAGATATCATATTGAAGCCAGTTTGGCGTTTTGGATGACGCAAAAAGAAGATACTTCAGAAAAATGGCACCAAGTACTAAAACTTTATAATCACCTCTTGTTTATAGAATACTCGCCCATTGCGGCTCTAAACCGTACTTTTGCATTATCCAAAGTGTATCGAAATGAAATAGCTATTGCCGAAGCCGAAAAACTAAAACTTGAAAGCAACCCCTTCTACTTCAGCCTCTTAGCAGAGCTATATCGGCAAATCGATCGACAAAAATCAAAACAACATCTAGAAAAAGCCATAGAACTTTCAAAATTAAAACCACAAAAAGAATTGCTTCAAAAAAAGATAGCAGAATTAAACATTTGAAATAATTTCTAGAAAAAATTTGGAAAGAAGAAAATTAATATTTCACTTTGTATCACAAAGTACTTTTAGATATAAACCTGAAAGGTTGCTATTTTTTCTTTGAATACTTTGTGAGAAAAGACTTTTATAGAAAATTACAATTCAATGAAAAATCCAAAAAACCTCTCGTTTTTCTTCTGTCTCACTGTTTACTACTTTATATTTTGGCAAGAAAACATAGCCTTAAATCTCTTTATTTTTGATATTCTGTTGCTTGGTTTCAGCTACCAGCAAATGCCAAAAAATCTAAAAACCAAGATACTCCTCACCATAGCATTTCTTTCATCGGCTTCAGTTCCCTTGATTAATACCGATGCCAGTATTCTGATAAATGTCCTCATTATGGGTGTTGTTTTGGGTTATAGTTTACTTCCTGAAATAAATTCGGCAGTAAGTGCTGGATTGGTATTTTTCATTAATATCACACTAAATATAAGACACTTAGCAGCTCCCATAACGAACTTGTTTGAAGGAATGGCATCAAAATCTACATTGTTCGATCAGGTTTTAAAAATCATAAAAATCGGAGTTTTGCCCGTTGTATTGTTTGTTGTATTTCTGGTGCTTTTTCAGAATGCCAACCCCATTTTTCTTGAAAAAACCCTGTTCCTACAGAATGCTCTAGAAACTTTTTTTACGAATTTCCCAACATTCTCAGTTCCAAGAACGGTATTCACAATCTTTGGTTACATATTTTTAGCAGGCGTATTTTTCAATCGAAATTTCCAATTCGGTCATAACTATTTCACAAACAAAAACACATCCATAGAGCCACCAACTGAAAGCATCAAAAACGACATGTTTCAAACGGCCACAATCAGCCTTTTCACTCTAAATGCCCTTTTACTAAGTGTAAACTTCATTGACATACAATACCTTTGGTTCAATTTTTCAGTAACCAGTGCTCCAGAAATGTCAAAACTGGTTCATTCGGGCACTTACCTATTGATTGTAAGCGTAATAATCTCAATAATCGTTCTACTTTTCTTTTTCAAAGGAGATCTAAATTTCCATAAAAAAAGCAAAATTTTGGTGGTTCTCGCTATAACCTGGATAGCCCAAAACGCCATATTGGTGGGATCGGTATTTATTAGAAATTTCAAATACGTAGAAATGTATGGGCTCACACACAAGAGAATTGGAGTGTATATTTTTCTTATTCTAACCCTAGTAGGGCTATTTACAATTACTTGGAAAATCATAAAAAAGCAAAATTTCAATTTTATATTCATTTACAATTCTTGGGCATTTATGGTTGTGTTCTTAATTGTAAGTTTTGTCGATTTCGATAAAATAATTGCAGAAAACAACCTCAAAAGGCCCAATTGCGATATGGAATATGTCAAAAGTCTTTCAATTCATGCGATTCCCTCCATTCTCAAATATCATCCCGAACTAAAAAAAGAAGATCTAAAAACTTACAAAAGATATAAGCAAGAGAGTGAGAATTTCACATGGCTTTCTTGGACTTTGATAGATTATAGACTTCAAAACTTAAAATAAAATGCATTTTCACATGAAATATCCAATTGCCTCTGTGGTACTTTTAGCTGTAGAAATATGCATTGCCGTTTTTATCCATGACCAATTTATTCGGCCCTTCTTTGGTGATTTTTTGGCCGTAATTTTTGTTTACTGTGGGCTACGAATATTCAATCAAAATATCTTAAAAACAGCACTGCTCAGTTTACTAATAGCGTACTTTATCGAGATTTTGCAGTATTTTAAGTTTATAGAAATTACTGGCTTGATCAAATACAAGGTGCTAGCCATTTTGATTGGTAATTCTTTTTCTTGGCTAGATATTCTTGCCTACACCTTGGGTTTTGTTTTTATACTGCTGATCGAAAATTTCGAAATCCTAAGGATTTTGTGCAAACTACAATTTGAAACTACCAAAAAACGATAAAGATGGAATACTTCGTAAAACCAGATTCTATTGTTCGGCAAATTTGGAGTGATGCAGACTGCATTCTTTTCATTTTTGGGGCAAGTTCAGGAGAATTTGCCCTCCACAAATCTGTCGACTGGCTATTTTTTACAGGTAAACTTCCCTCCGACCCCATCGGAAGGCTTTTCTCAACAGTAGTTTACGCCCAAAAGATAATTTTTGAAGAAAAAGCAAAAGCTGAAAAGACGCTGCAAAACATGAAAAACATCCACGTTGGAGTCGAAAATAACCGTGGTTTCCAGATTCCAAACTGGGCCTACCAAGATGTGCTATATATGTTGATTCACCATTCCATCTCTGCTTTTGAACTCCTTCATCGGACATTAACACTGTCAGAAAAAAGGGAAATTTTTCAGGTGTTCCACGAGGTTGGAATTAGAATGGGAATTACAGATTTGCCCAAGAACTTTGAAAATTGGGAGGTAAAAAGAAAAGAAAATCTATCCGAAAACTATCAAAAAACAGAACTAAGCACAAAACTATTTGAGGCCTACAAAACACATCTTGGAAGTATCAGATTTCAACTTTTGCTTTACGTGCAAAAAATCCTTTTGCCTACGGAATTAAAAACTATGGCTCGTAATTTACCTGCACCTAATCTCGATATACCAATGTACTCTTATAAACGCACCAAAACCTACTGGCCAATACATCAACTGAAATACTATCTTTTGCCAAAACAATATAGAAAAGCTCTCAAAGACCTTGTTAGAAATTAAACTACCGTCGCTTTTTATGAAAAAATAAAATATCTCTCCTCCCTGTTTCACTATTTTGTTGAAGCCAGAAAATAAATTTTGTAAAACCTGTAAGTTTTCCTCCAAAAAATCTACTAATTGTGAAAAATGTATGAAATGGAAAAGGAATTTACGGGACTGATTAACCAGCATAAAGGTATCATTTACAAAGTTTGTCAACTCTACTGTCATGAGAACGAAGACAGGAAAGATCTTTTTCAAGAAATAGTTATTCAGCTTTGGAAAGCCTACACAAACTTTAGAGGAGAGGCCAAAATATCGACTTGGATCTATAAAATAGCACTAAACACTGCTCTTTCGAATTTGAAAATAGAAGGTAAAAAGAAATTCATTAGAACGATTTCCGATCATGAACTCGAAATCCCGGCAATGGAAATCACCGAAAATGAACACCTCAAATCGCTCTATCAAGCCATTCAACAATTGACCGAAATAGAGAAAGCCATCATAATGCTTTATCTCGACGACAAAACCTATGAGGAAATAACGGAGATTGTCGGCATTAGCAAAACTAATGTAGGTGTAAAGCTCAACAGAATCAAACTAAAATTAAGTAAAATCATCAAAACCAATTGATAATCATGGAATTAGAAGAATTAAAAACCACATGGGGAATGTACGACAAAAAAATATTGTCAACACAAAACATCACCCAAAAGCTCATAGAAAGTATGATAAGAGAGAGATCGATTTCGAGGGTGGAACGTTTGAAAAAACAGTATTTCAGTTTCTTTGCATTGTTAATTGTCGAAGCTGGATTTATGCTTGCCATACTTTTCGGCAATCCGTTTGATTTCAAATATCAGATTCAGTTTCTCCCTTTTTTACTGCTTTTGATGGGAATCATAGTGGCATTTATAAACCTGACAAGATATTACGAAAAAATCAGTAAACCGCTCATTGACAAAAACATAGGAACATTTTTAAATGATATTCTAGATTTTTATGAGAAAAACCAAAAGTATGAGAAATGGTTTGGGCTGATTTTATTTTCTATTGGTTTCTTGGTTCCACTTTCCTTTTTACCTCCCAAAATCGAAAAATATGGAATCCTAAAAGGTCTTTTGGACACCGCCATACCAATGGCGATTTCTCTTATCCTATACTTTTTGGCCTTCAAAATGGGAGCTTTTAGAAAACGCCACAAAGAAAACTTCAAAAGCGATTTGGAGGAATATAACGAATTGAAAGAAATGAGTGGTGAATTGAACGAAAAAGTTAGCTAAATCAAAATTATAATTCGCCAAATGATACGTAAAAATACTTAACTTGGCGAATTATAAAATTTCTAATGTATTATTAATCAAAATTTTATACAAAAAAAACTATACAAATAAATCAACTGCAGTAATCTGATTACTAACAGTACTTAAATAATATGCATTGGCTTTTACACCGTGAATACTAATCATGGTCGTGAACACGTTTTTCTTAGTTTTGGTGGCATTTATAAAAATATGCTTCCGTCGCTCCAATTGCTCTGCATACTGTTGTGTCATTTCATATTCTGTCTGGTAATACTTGGCCTCCAGAAGGTTTATCACATTGTCGTCACGGTCAATCACCATATCTACTTGAGCCGTACTATCAGGTGAAATCCAAGAATAATCCCTACTGATGATGCCCTGGATACCAAGTGTTTTTTTTATTTGAAATACGTGTTTCAAGCATAAATTTTCGAATGCATAACCCGACCATGACTTGAAACTTGGTTTATTGGTAAAATTGCTCCCTGTATAATCAGAATTCCCAAAAAACTTAAAGTAAAACAGTGTAAATTCATCCACCAAACGATACAGGCTCTCTTCCTTCTTTTTGTTTATAGGAAAAACTTGGGTTACAAACCCACATGCAGTAAGTTCGTTTAAAATATTGGTAAAACCGCCTCCGCTACTCATTTTAGTCGCTTCCAAAATCTCATTTCTTGTTAGTCCTTTGCTTTTTGAAGCCAGTGCTTTTACAACCAGTTCATGCAAATGGCTATTTTTAAACAAAGAGGCATAAAGATTTTCAAATTCATTTTTCAGAGTAGCATTTTTATTAAAAAACAATGTATCTAAAATCTGTCCGACGCTTTTACCAGGTACAATGTCTTTTAAATAAAAAGGAACGCCGCCTACGCACATATAAAGTTGAATAATGTCTTTAAGAACGAGCTTAACATGATTCATCTCTAGAAAAGCCTTGGTTTCTTTCAAATCAAAAGGCCTTAACAATATCTGTTTGGTGATTCTATTGTGAAGTCCTCCCCTATTATTTATCACTTTGTTGATAATCCAAGAGGCTGCAGAACCACAAATCACCAAAACTATGTCTGTCCTTTTAGAACAATACATGTTCCAGAAATTGTCTAAAGCAGCCAAAAAGCCTGAACGTGGGGTTTCAAACCATGAAATCTCATCTAAAAAGATTACTTTCTTTTGTTTTGACTTCAAAGTATCGATGTATGCTTTTAATAGCGAAAATGCTTGGAGCCATGTTTGTGGCTGCAAAGTATTTGATTTAGTAGCACGAGAAATGTCCAACCAAAAATTTTCGAGTTGCTGGTCAATGTTTTTCTCATGTAAGCCACTTGAATCAAAAATTATATGCTTTTCATATACCTGCCGAATGAGATACGTTTTGCCAATTCTTCTTCTTCCATAAACCGCTAAAAATTCAGAATTTTCAGATTCCAAAAGAGAATTTAAAATCTGAATTTCGTCAATTCTACCTGCAACTTTCATATTGAAAAACATTTATAATTCGCCAAATCATATGCAAATATACACAACTTGGCGAGATATAAAAATTATAATTCGCCATATTGTATGCATTTTTATAAAACTTGGCGAATTATAGAAATCACAAGTGCCTGTAAATAAGTATTTTAAATATTTTCAACTATAAATTTAAAAGCCACAAAGCTAGCCTTATTTTTTCATAACCCACATTACCTTCAAAGTGCTCAAAGACTGTTTTTATGCCATCGCCTTTTTTGAAGCCAATCTCTTCTACGGCGTCTTTGATGGCGTTCAAATCCCAAGGATCTATCAGAACCGATAAGTCGATTTCATGACCATCTTCCTTCATTTTTATGAGGTGAGAAATGACTGTTGACTGAGCAATTGAGCGTTGCTGGGCGATTTCCTCCACCGAATATCCGTCCTGATATAATTGGTACGACACGGCTTGGGTTAAACCTTTTCCCATTCGAGAAGCCGACTCCTTATTTTGATTTACAAACTCAAAAATCTCCTTCAAAAACGCATCGCCAAACCGTTTGAATTTCTCTTGGCCCACACCCGAAACCTCCAGAAATTGTGCTTTTGTGATGGGTTTCTTGGCGGCCATATCAACCAAAGTAGCGTCCGAAAAAACAATATATGCCGGTGAGCCTATGGCGTCAGCTATTTGCTTGCGGAGTGTTCTGAGTTTTTCAAATAATTCTCCTTTTATTTGCTCAGTCTTACTTGGCGAAAACTTAAGCTGTTCGGCTTCAGCGGCTTGTCTTTCTGACGGCGATATATATTCTGATATTTCTACCATTCTTTGACCTTTCAAAATTTGGGAACTGACTTCATTCAATTTAAAAGTATGCCCTTCGTCGTAAGCAATATCAAAGGCCCCGTAGTTTAACAGTTGCAAAATATAATCCACCCAAATTTCGGCTTTGAGGTCTTTTCCAACTCCAAAGGTTGGCAATTGGTCATAGCCATGACGTATCACACTTTGGTTTCGGCTGCCTCTCAGAATATCCATCAACATGGTTAGAGCTATTTTCTGATTGGTCCTGAAAATGGCTGAAAGAGCTTTTTGTGCCAAAACCGTAGCGTCAAATTTCTTTCGTGGATTTTTACAAACATCACAATTGCCGCAGTCCTTGCCAATGTCCTCGTTGAAATAACTGATTAAAATCCGCCTGCGGCAAATATTGGCTTCGGCATATTGCTTCATTCTATCCAACTTCGCCAGCATCAGTTCTTTCTGTTTCTCAGGAAGTTCTGAGCTTTTTATCATGTCAGTTCGTGTGACGATATCTGCAAAACTATAGAAAAGTACAGTTTGAGCAGGAGTGCCATCTCGACCAGCACGGCCAATTTCCTGATAAAAACTCTCCACATTGCTGGGCATGTTATAATGTATGACCCAACGTACATTTGACTTGTCGATGCCCATTCCAAAGGCTATCGTGGCCACAATGATAGGCGTTTCGTCTTTGATAAAATTCTCCTGAATTTTGGATCTTTTATCGGCCGGAATTCCAGCATGATAAGCTTCTGCCTTGAAACCCAAATTGTTGAGGCTTTCCGCCACCGCTTCTGTCGATTTCCGACTTAGACAATAAATGATGCCCGACTGATTTGGAACTTTATTGAGGAATGACTGAATTTGTTGAAGCCTTTTCCGTCCCGGCAATACTTCTAAGCTGATATTTGGCCTGTCAAAACTACTGATAAAGGTATGTTCCTCAGGAATTTGCAATTGCTTACAAATGTCTCTACGAGTGACTTTGTCGGCCGTGGCGGTGAGTGCTATTACTGGGATTTCAGGAAATTCTTCTTTTAAAATTGAAAGCTGACGATACTCCGGCCTGAAATCATGTCCCCAAGAAGAAATACAATGCGATTCGTCTATCGCAAAAAGTGAAATATTTAGGTTCTTGAAATTCTCAACCATATTGCCCGAAAACAATTTCTCCGGTGCAATGTAAAGCAGTTTTAATTCTCCCAATTTGGCTGCCCAAAAAACGGCATCTTGCTCATCGTTTGATATGCTCGAATTCAGAAAAGAGGCTTTTATTCCATTGCTTCTTAGGGCCTCCACTTGGTCTTTCATCAAGGCAATCAATGGCGAAATAACCACCGTAAGACCATCTAAAACCATAGCAGGCACTTGAAAGCAAATAGATTTTCCTCCACCCGTCGGCATCAAAACCAGAGCATCTTTCTTGTCTAAAACATGGTCAATGATTTCGGCTTGAAGGGGCCTAAACGAATCGTATCCGAAGTACTTCTTGAGAGCGGTGGTTTTGGTCATTTCTTAAATTCCTGAAAATAAAGGTTTTGAATGCTGCAAAATAAAGGCTTTCTAAGGTTTCTAAAAAATTTGAATTTTTATTGCTAAAATTTTGAGCAAAAACATGAATGAATCATTTCAAAACAACGTGCGAGTTTCAAAGAAAAAAATAGTATTACAGAATAATCTAAATAATTTTGATTGATTTCGATGAAATCTTAAAAATAACGAAAAGTCTTCGACCTCTCTGAGGTCGCTTATTTTGGTTTGATTGACCAGACTTAATATAATTTGACCGCTCTGCGGTCATTTCAAATTTGACTCTTTATTAATCGTTTTAAAATGCGACTAGATATATCTCAAAGTTCATGACCTCAGAGAGGTCAGACTATATTAAATTTGGAAGCCAATTATCAAGAATACGACCTCAGAAAGGTCGGACTTTTTCGAGGCACTCTTAAACTTCAACAAATTGCACTATGATATTTCAATAATGCTTACTCAAAATCCTCATACACCTTTGAGGAATCAACTGTGGCGGAGTTGATGATTTCCAGTTCTTTGGCGGTAAGGTTTCTCCATTTTCCGATTGGTAAGTCCAAAGGTATGTGCATGATTCTTATCCTTTTGAGTTTGGTCACAGAATAACCTAAATATTCACACATTCGTCTGATTTGGCGATTCAGGCCTTGTGTAAGGATAATTTTGAAGGTGTATAAATCAACTTTTTCTACTTTGCAGGGTCTCGTGACCGTGTCGAGAATGGGTACGCCTTTACTCATCTTAAAGACAAAATCTCGGCTGATAGGCTTATTCACTGTTACGACATATTCCTTTTCGTGGTTGTTTCTGGCTCTAAGAATTTTGTTCACAATATCACCATCGCTGGTGAGTAATATCAATCCTTCTGAAGGTTTATCGAGCCTTCCGATTGGAAAGATGCGTTTTGGATGATTGATAAAATCTATGATATTGTCTTTTTCGGCTTTGACATCTGTGGTACAAACTATCCCTATAGGCTTATTAAAAGCTAAATAAACGTGCTGTTCTTTGGGTTCTGAAATCAACTTTCCGTCCACTCGTATTTCGTCGCCTTCCTGGATTCTGGTTCCCATTTCGGGTACCTTTCCGTTAATGGTTACCCGACGTTCTTCAATCAGTGTATCGGCAGCTCTTCTCGAACAAAAACCTACTTCGCTCAAGTATTTATTGATTCTTGTGCCCTTGGGTTCGTCTATGTTTTGATTCTGATCTGGCATACGTTTCTTGCTGTATCACAAAGGGACACAAAGATGCCACAAAGTTCCACAAAGGTTTTGTAATTAAAAAAGAAAGTTTCGAAACTTAGAAGGAGACGATACCATTTGATTTTGGCAAATACTTTATAAGAAAAAACCACTATAGGCAATAAAATATGGGAGTATATCATTAATTGAAAATAAGAAACCTAACTACCCAAATGAAAATCACACTTTTAATATTTACTCTCTTCTCCCAACTATCTGTTTTTGCTAAGGAACAATTTGTTAATGATAGCATTAAGGTACTTTTTGTGGGAAATAGTCTTACTTATTATAATGCCATGCCACAGCTTCTTCAAAAAATGTTAAACGAAGGCGAAGAAAAAGTAAAAGTCGAGCAATCCACATTTCCAGGAGTATCGTTACAAACTCATTTGACCTGGATGCAGAGCTACGGTGAAGTAAATGGAATAGACAGAGAGAATGGCAATATATTTTTGACGAAACAAATAATAAATCAATCCAATTGGAATTATATAATTTTACAGCAGGGTTCTGTCAGTTATCTAATTCCAGAATATGTAGAAAAAAGTTTAGAGCCAGCAATTAAAGAGATAGTTCATATTTTCCCCAAAAAAGGGACTAAATTTATCTTATTTGAAACATGGACACCTTCGGTATATTATCCTCAAACTTATTGTCGTGCTAAAAATACTTCAGATTACTCCGCACCATTTGAGGAATTCTGCTCACCCAAAATTGAATCCGAAGCTCAAGAAATAGCATTAATTGCCGAATCTTGCAAAAAAATCGCAGAATCTAATCAAATGATTTTAAGTCAAAATGGAGAGCTATTTTATCTTTTTAAACTAAAATATCCTGAGATAAAACTTACCGATGAAGAAGCACACCCAACAAAAGCAGGAGCATTTCTCAATGCTTGCGTATTCTATGAACTTTTTGCCAACAAAAAAGCCAAAGAATTAGAATTCCTTGGCGATTTAGATATCAAAACTGCGGCAAAAATTAAAAAATTCGTATCTGAAACCAAACTCTAGACTCCCTCATCCCAAAGGTTTTCAAGCGTATAATCTGAACCTGGCAAACACCAAAAATCACCTTTTATGTAACGATAATTCATGTTTACGGCAGCCATTTGAGCCAAATCAGCTTCTGAAAGTTCGATATCTGCAGCTTCCAAATTCTCTTTTAATCGAGCTGGATTTACGGACTTCGGTATGGTACAAGTGCCACGGCTTACTGCCCACGCAAGCATCAGTTGTGCTACCGAACAGCCCTTACTTTCAGCCAAATCTTTAATAACTTTATTATCAAAAAGTTTGGGTTCACCTTCCATAATTCTGTTGGCGGGTCTGTCTGCCGAACCCAATGGAGCATAGCCAGTCAGCGAAATCCCTTCCGCATCACAAAAGCTTTTGAGAGCATTTTGCTGTAAAAATGGGTGCATTTCTACCTGATTGTTTTCTGGTTTTACACCTGTCACTTCGGTGAGTTCTTTGATTTTCTTTATACTAAAATTACTCGTGCCGATATGTAAAGCCATGTCCATTTCTTGCACGGCTATCATTCCTTCCCAAGTTTCGGTAAGTGGTGTCACATTTAGGCTAAGCATCTCATCTGCTTTGGTAGGAAAAGTAACATCTTCTCTCAGGGCGATAGGCCAATGAATCAAATATAAGTCAAGGTAATCTAAGCGAAGATTTTTTAAGGTTAATTCGAGAGCGGGTTGCACTTGTTCTTTTCTGTGGCGGTTGTTCCAAAGTTTTGAGGTTATCCAAAGCTCTTCTCTTTTTACTTCTCCAGCTGTCATGGCATCAGCAAAAGCTTGGCCGATTTCGGGTTCATTATTGTACAAATGTGCACAGTCAAAATGCCTGTAACCAATCGCAATAGCCTCTCTAACAGCCTTGTAAACTTCACCAGGTGCTGACTTCCAGGTTCCTAATCCTAAACTTGGCATTAGGTCGCCGTTACTGTATTTTATATATTTCATTGTTTTTCACCGTAAGGTCGCTAGGCCGCTAAGAAATATTCATTCTTCTCAAAAACTAACCCTTAAACGGAAATTTTATTATTTCTTTTTCAAATATACTGTCAAAGGTGCAGAACTTTCAACAAAAATAGTGTCTGTCACATATCCTTCCTTCGAAAATTCAAGATTAAACTCCGGACATTTTCCATTGGCTCTTCCTACCTCCACCAAACTAAAAGCCCCATCAGACTTGGTTTTTTCTTCAAAACCCGGGTTCGCTAGATTATTAATCAAAACACTATCCAAAGGTTTCTTTGTTTGGTCGTCTAATACAACACCAGTGGCGGTAACCATGCAGTCACAACTCAGCAGAAAAGTTAAAGAAATAATACCAAGAATTCTTTTTGCCACTTGTTAAACTTTTTCTGGAACTATAAACGGAGCTCTGTATTTGCGTGTCAACATTTCGTTGGCTTTTTTGTCGCCAAGAAACTTTTCTGCTATTGGGTCAAACTTCAACGTGCGACCAAGTTTATATGAAATATTCCCCAAATGTGCCAAACTAGCTGCCAAATGTGCCGTTTCAACTGGCCCATTCAATATTTTTTTATCCTGAGCTCTGACTGCATCCACGAAATTCTTGTAATGATCGCCTCCTTCTTTCCGAGCTGGGCCTGGAGCACGTTCTTTTCCTAAGAAAGTTTTATAATCGTTATAGCCGTTAATGACCATATAACCTTTGTCGCCATAAAAAATATTGCCGATTTCTACGCCATCTTCTTTGTTGGTCATCCATGGACGCACCTCAAACTGCAAGATTTTATTTTCTTTGGTATATTGGTAAGACGAAGTCAGATATTCGGGAGTTTCCTTGCAATCGTTCCACAGATATTTACCGCCGGATGAAGTGATGGTATCAGGTAATCCTACTTCTAATCCCCACATGGCGAGGTCTGTTTCGTGAATACCTTGATTGCCAATATCGCCATTGCCATAGTCCCAAAACCAGTGCCAGTTATAATGCACATAGTTTTTGCTGAAAGGTTTTTCCTGTGCTGGGCCTTGCCACAAGTTCCAGTCCAATCCTTCTGGTACAGCCGAATTACCTAAATTTCCAATATCTGGTCGCCATTTGTAAACGATTCCTTTGGCCATATAAACTTTGCCAATCAAACCATCTCTAAGGTGTTTAATGGCTTCTTGAATTGCCAAAGAACTTCTCAACTGTACGCCGTGCTGTACAATTTTATTATATTTGGTAGCAGCCTCCACCAATTTTCTTCCTTCAAAAACATTGTGACAAGCTGGCTTTTCGACATACACATCTTTACCCGCCTGACAAGCCCAAATAGCCGCCAAAGCGTGCCAGTGGTTGGGTGTGGCAATACTTACCGCATCAATATCTTTATCCTCATAAACTTTTCTGAGGTCTTTTTCCTGCTTAACAGATTTGCTGTATTTTTTCTCAAAATCTGTAGCTCCAGCACCTAAAACCACACTGTCCACGTCACAAAGGGTGGAGACTTGAACATTGTCCAAATTCATAAAACCTTTGATGTGATCCTTTCCACGGCCGTTTATTCCAATTACCGCTACCCGCAAGCGGTCGTTGGCACCAAATGCCGTTTGAGGTATAAAAGTTGGAATAGCGTAAGCTGCCACACTCGCTGGCAAAGCAGTTTTAAGAAGGTCTCTTCTGGTAAATTTTTTCATGAATGGTTGAATATTTGTTAGGTTAAATTTACATTTAATATTTTGTAAATCAAACACGTAGTGCGATTTTTCAAATCGCTAACAAGTAAAAAACACACCTTGGAAAATCGGGATATGCAGAAACGTAATGCGATTTTTCAAATCGCTGACAATCAAAAACCACGATTTGAAAAATCGTGTTACGTAACTTACAACCTCGCCACCGTCAATCCTCCATCAACTACAAAAACCTGACCGGTAGAATACAAAAAATTTCCTTGAGCTATAGCCGTAACAGTTTTACCAACATCTTCGGGCAATCCCCAACGTTTGGTCAAACATAATCCATTTTCTATCAAATCGTCATATTTTTGACTTACTTTCTCGGTCATATCTGTTTTAATAATTCCTGGACGAACCTCAAAAACTGGTATATCAAATTCTGCCAAGCGAACTGCAAAAAGTTGCGTTGCCATACTTACACCAGCTTTCGAGATACAATATTCTCCCCTATTTACAGACGCCACATTAGCTGAAATGGACGAAACATTTATGATAGTTCCTTCAAAATTAGAATCTTGCGTTTTCAAATCCACCATCCAGTTGGCTACAGACTGGGTAAGAAAATAAGGCCCTTTCAGATTGGTTGAAATCAAATAATCGAAACTTTCCTCTGAAGCATCTAGGATATCTTTTCTTTCTTTTGGTGCTACGCCAGCATTGTTTATCAGCACATTGAGTTTCCCGAAATGCTTTTTTATTTTTTCCAAAATACTGTCTCTGTCTTCTTTTTTCGAGATATCTCCTTGGCAATAAATGACATCGACACCTAACTTTTTGAGATTTTCAATTACTTCAACTACATCAGATTCGGCCCGCATGCCGTTGATAGCCAAATCAAATCCCGCTTCTGCCATCTTTTGGGCTATGCCGAAGCCTATTCCTCGTGAACCTCCGGTTATTAGGGCTATTTTTTTCATCTGTTTGATAAATTTTCAGTCGAAATTTCAAGAATACTAAATAATTCTCTTTCGTGCCTTGCCAGGCAGGCTTTCTTTTTTTCGAAAAAAAGAAACAAAAAAACAGCAACAGAAAAATGATCCTCTCCAAAAATTTGGTTTTCGACCTTGAAACCAGATTTAAAAATAACTCATAACCAAATTTTTGGAACGGACTTTTCTGTTAGAATTAGGAACCATTTGTTTTCATTTTATAATTACGAGAAAAACAAACAATCACAACTTCTCCTTAATTTCTTTCAAAGTTACCGCCTCTGGGAGTGTTTTGTACAAAGGATCCAAAGGATAACAACCCGACACTAAACCATTTCTTGGTGCGGTGGTGCAGTCGGAGAATGTTCTACACAAAAGTTTTCTTTCCGTTGGGCGATTATTGAGCATATCATCAGGCATAGTTGGATATGAAAGCACCATCCTGCCGAAACCTACCGAATCCACCATTTTGTTTCTCAGAACATTTTGGGCCACGTTGGGAAGCCATTCTTGTAGATAAGAATAACCTGAACCCACAATCACCAAATTTGGAAATTCCTTTTTCAAATCCGCTACCACGTTGATCATTCTTGCAACGCCAATCAGCGGCTCCTCAGGTGGCTGATAACCATCCGAAGGAGGAAAAAGGGCCGGACGGGTAACGTGTGGATTGTAATATGGACTTGAAAGCGTAATACAAACCAATTGAATATCAAGCTCTTCTAAAAGCCGTAGAAACTTTTTAGGTTCGTCCAAATCAATTTCTAAACCACTTTCATCGCAACCAAAAGCATATTTATACCTTTCGTTTTCTTTCAAATCAGGTGTGCCCGTTCCATCCGGACCTTTTTTAAATGGGGCAAAATCAATGGCACTTAATCTAACGCCTATTTCTAATCCAGGAGCTTCTTTTCGGATTCCAGCTACAATATTTTTCAGAAAATTAGTCCGGTTTTCAAAACTCCCACCATATTTTCCTTTGCGATCTACCGCACTCAAAAATTCATGACCTAAATATCCGTGACAATGCTTGATATCCACAAAATGATAGCCGGCTTTTTGAGCCAAAACAGCAGCTTTTACAAAATCCTCCACCAAGGCATCCACCTCTTCGTCAGTCATAGGAAGGTTATCATCAGTCACATGAAATTTGGCATCTAATTTTGGG
Organism: Lacihabitans soyangensis; assembly: GCF_024343775.1. Taxonomy (GTDB): domain Bacteria; phylum Bacteroidota; class Bacteroidia; order Cytophagales; family Spirosomataceae; genus Leadbetterella; species Leadbetterella soyangensis. The sequence goes on from NZ_RJUF01000011.1 coordinate 27,007, forward strand.
TGATTGTAAGCTATTTTTGACTCAAACTTGGTATTGTCATTGGGTTTACAAAAACGACCTGAATGCGTCAATTGTAAACCAACCAATAGATCATCCGCGGTTCCGAATTTCTCCGCATGTTTATCTAAAACCATCTGTAGCATTTCCTGCAAATCGCCAATATTCGCCTCATTGATAGTCAATTGTCGTGGATTGGCTCTGCCTTCATGCGTAACCGCCACAGCCTCACATCCCCATAGTAATTTAGCTCCCGAAATGGCGAAATTCTCCCAACGTTTCTTTGTAAAATGGGTCGGTTTACCATCCGCCGTACCATCCCAACCTTCCATTGGTAAAATTGAAAGGCTATTTCCGATGTTTTTTCCTGACTTTAGATGAATGGCCTTGTTAAATGGCGAAGTCTCTTTTGGAAGCAATTCTTCATCAAATTTTAGATCTACTTGATTGTCTTCCAAGTATTTGGCAAAATCTGCAGCCGTTTTTAATTGTGCTACACGACTGTATTTGGGTTTAAATTTTCCGGTCATTATTAAGGATTGAACAATTGTATTCTTAAATTCACTTTGCTAAAATAATATACTTCGTGTGCCCTGCCGGGCGGGCGATACTTTTTTTCGAAAAAAAGTATCCAAAAAAACATCTTCTGAACAATGATCCTCTCTGAAAATTTGATTGAAAACATTGTAAAAAGTAATTTGATTTAGGTTAAATCAAATTTCCAGAACGGACTGTTCAGAAATTAAAGGAACCATTTAGTATTTAATTCTCCGTTCCAAAAATTCTCTTAAGTAACAAAAATTAAAACTATGCTTAAGAATTAATCATTTAGGCAAACAGTTAAAAAAGGTATAATAAGGCTCATTATTTAAATGTTTTTGCAAATAAAGTGCGGCCTCTCTGAAATGATAATCGCCCCACATACACGATTCTCCGTAAGGAATTTTGCTTCCTTCTGGTACAAAATCCCAACCATTAGGTTGGTGATAAATGGTGTGCAAAAGCAAACCTTGATGGTTTTTATCGGTACTCAGATAGGGTTCTTCTAATAGCGAATTCATTACAGTCAATCCTGTTTGCCAATATCTGTTGCCATCTTCGGTATCGCCATTTTCATTCAAATATTTACCCAAACGTAACAAACCTTGAGCCGCTATAGCTGCGGCTGAGCTATCCACAGGCTCATTGTCGTTAAAAGGATTAGCTTTTTGACTAAGATAATCGCCCATTTTATGCAAATTCGGTGCACCTGTATCCCAATAAGGTATTCCACAAATTGGCGTGTTTTCTATATAAAAATCACAAGTGGCTTTGGCTGCTTTTAGCATAAAATTCTTAACATAAGACCGTCCGCCCACAGCTTCCAATTCCATACCGTCCAAGATTTCAAGACATTCTAATTGCTCGGCAAAGCCACACATGGCCCAAGCAAGTCCACGCGTCCAAGTGCTAAATCCGGTGTAGCCTTGTTGTGAATTTGGGCAACGAAAATTCCCGTCCTTCACATTAAAAACCGACTCGTGTGCCGTCCTGCCCCAAACATCGTAGATATCTCTGCCTTCTCCATAGAAAACCGAGAAGTTGGCCGTAGCCTCAATGTGCTTAATGGCTCGTTCTAAAAGACTTATTTTGGCATCACCTTCACCCTGAAAAACATGGCCCAGTTGGTGACTAATGATCAAAGCTCGACACGAACGAATGGTGTCTACAAACAAGGAATGGGCCCCATTGAACGAATGAATAAATCCACCTTCGTTTTTGATGTCTGTCCATCTGCTGGCCTGCACTGCTCCCGAAATCTTCAAGGCCAATTCATAGAAATTTTGCTCCCAATCATTTTGAGAAATTTTGCCTTCTCGCATCAATCGGAGCAAATTACCATACGTGCTCACATTGTTGAATCCATGGTCATGCACACCAATATGGCTGATGTGCGGAGCCATTTTTTCTAAAGTTTTCTTTCTTCCTATTTCAAGAAAATCGACCTCTCCAGTAGCATCATATTGCAAAATGGCCGAGCCGTACTGAAAACCTTGCGTCCACTCCGTCCAACCCCTGGTGGTGTATTTACCGTTTCTGGTAAAAACTGGCGATCCGTCATTTTCGTCATATTCTGCTTGAATAGCGAGTATTTTTTCGCCTGAAAGTTTCCAAAACTTTTCTAATTTGGGCTTTAAATCCTGTACTTTGAGCGATTTATTTATATTTATCATTGGTAAAAAATCATTTCCAACAAGCTTGGTGAAAAGGATAATTATTTAGGGTTGAAATTATTTCTAAATTCTTGATTGGTAAATTTAGAAATCTTGTGGGATTATTGAATTAATTTCATTTTAAATTTTGTTCTTCTAATAATCAATCTACCAAAAAAAGGAAAAATAGTATGAAAAACATCTTGATTGCAATTCTGTTTTTAGGCATCATTGCCTTTTTATATTTTAGAAATAACCCAAAAGTTGACTTTAAAGAAGATACCGTTGATGGAATTCATTTCCAAAAAGGCAACTGGCAACAAGCTTTAGATTTGGCGAAAAAAGAGAATAAATTTGTATTTTTAGACATCTATGCCACATGGTGTGGACCCTGCAAACAACTCAAAAAATACACCTTTGCAGATAAATCAGCTGGGAAGTTTTTTAATAAGAATTTCGTAAATATGGCTCTTGACGGCGAGCAAGAAGAAGGAGCTACTTTAGCTCAGAAATTTGGAATTGAGGCTTATCCTACCTTAATGTTTGTAACGCCCGAAGGAGAACTGATCACCAAGTCACCTGGATTTCGTACTGCTCCTGATTTGATAAACCTCGGTAAGGAAATTTTAGCGAATAAACAATAATCATTTCTTCCGCCTTTTGCGTTCACTGTCAAGAAATTCATTATCCTCCATTCTGATTTTGACAATTTCTTGGATCAAACTTTTGGGTAAAACCGCATCAAATTTAAAGCGGATGGTACCCGAAGAATAGTCCATTCCTTGTAGTTGGACTTCGAAATGACTTAAAGTAGCACTACTCATCGTGTAAAAAGCCACATGCTTTTTTGCTACCCCAACTGCTACTAAAGTTCCCAAATATTTATAAGTCGGTATACCGTAACTTATGGCCACCTGAGCCAGAGGTACCGCCTCTTTTATGATAGCCATCATTTCCAAAAGCTTTGGTTTTGATTCTTCAGGAATGTTTTGGAGGTATTCAGCAAAGGAGCTGATGGTGATGTTCATTCTCATGGGTGAGAGAAAATTAATATTTTCGATTTGACTTCAAAAATAGAATAAAATTCACAAAAAATGCGACTCGAAAACTCGAATCGCATTTTATAATTTCCTTAAAAACTAATACTTACCTTATCACCACCACCGTAGATTCTACCTTATCTTTTGTTTTTACTCTAATAAGATAGTTGCCGCTGCTTATATTTTGCGTTGTAAAAGGTATCTCGTTTTGACCTTCTTTACCTTCTGCTTTTATGCTTTGGTAAATTTTGCCCGTAGAGTTTATCAAATCTATATCCAATGAACTTGCCGTTTCTAAGTACACTTTTATGCTGAATGTCCCTTGGTTAGGATTTGGATATATCGAAATGAACGACGGAACACTTTCTTTTACAAAATCTTGGTCTGAGGCTAACCTTGCCCCGCCTGTTGAGGTGTAAAAAGGTGTGCCGTCAGGTTCTGTGCCATATTGCCAGCCACTTGGCGTTGGAAACTGCGTGCTGTTTGGCGTTCCAAGACCACCATACGCACTATATGCCCATTGAAAACAACCAACCAAACTACTGTAAGAACCATTCGTAAGTGTTACGTCACCTCTAGTTAGCATTTCAGAACCACGTACTAAGAATTTCTCTGGGTTTGTGGCAATTCTTTGTACTAGCCACCACTGATTGTGATAATATTTGGCTACCAATTGATGCCCAGTAACGTTCCATGTACCCATTACTAAATTATGACTCAATGACGCACATGGACCTACTTGTACCGTTACACTTGTAGTTGGACTATCAGGACAGCCCGATTGGGTACACTTAACGGTGTAGGTAGTCGTGCTGGTAGGACTTACCACTATGGTAGCCGATGTAGCTCCTGTACTCCATAGCCTTGTACCAGTGGCACAAGTGGCTGATAGTGTAGAACTTTGACCAGAACTTATACTGGCTGGACTTGCAGATACATTGGTTGGAGCAGTAAGGCCACAGCTACCATTGGCAGTGTAAAATGGCGTACCATCTTGCTCATAAGCCAAGGTAAAACCCGACGGAGTAGGAAACTGGGTAGAATTTGGAACAGCCAAGCCGCCATAGTTGCTATTCTGCCAACCGAAACACGTAGTTAAGCCCGAATAAGAGCCATTATTTAGTGTTACATCTCCTCTAGTAAGCATATTAGAGCCTCTCACCAAAAACTTCTCTGGATTGGTGCCGATTCTTTGCGTAAGCCAATATTGACTGTGAAAATATCTGGCGACCAAGGGATGATTCGTAACTGTCCACGCTCCCATCACTAAATTATCGGTAACTGACGAACAAGGGCTATTGGAAACATTGACTGTTACACCCACCACAGGACTATCTGGGCAACCTGCTGAGACACACTTAACCGTGTAATTGGTAGTAACGCTAGGTGAAACACTGATACTGTTGCCAGTAGCTCCGGTACTCCAAGTTACTGTACCGTAAGCACATGAAGCCGACAAGGTACTACTACCGCCACTACTTATTGAAGAAGGACTAGCTGAAACAGATGTTGGAGCTATGGGTGGTGTACCACAGCCTCCGCCACCGCTTTGCAGATATACATCCGCCCAGTCGGTATGGTCGGCATAGTTATTTGAGATTTGGTCGGTTATGAGCTCCAAGGTAGACTTGCCAGCTACAGATAGACCATTAACTACCGTAGCAGCCTGCCCCCAAAATTTGGTCACCGGCCCATAAATCGTTTGTCCGTCTGCCTTGATGGTAAAAGTAGCACCATCGCAACAGTTTGACTCCTGATCCATTCCAAATTTGCAAGAGAAAGTACTGTAGGCATTGTTTAGATTGTAAACAATTCGGCTATTGGCATGTGTACCGATACCCTGAGTATATTGTGTACCACCAATGTTTATTACATTGCCATCTATAGACGTGCCGTTAAAACGAGCTGTGCCATATCCCTGCCACTCTGATGAGGAGTTCGTTGGGTTTAGCGTGGTGAGGGAGGTGGTGATGGAGGTGGAGCCTGATTGGTTTACTGAAATCGTTTTCATCATACTACCACCAACTTCTTGAATAATTATCTCCCCTGTCCTATTCGAACCAAGATTTGAATCAAAATTGATAACTAGATTACTTTCATCATAACTTGAAACTGTACTTATATTTGAAACCCAATTAGGTTTTGAATTAATTTGCCAGGTTACATTTTCAGCATAAACATTATTTGAAATCTGTTGAGATTGTGAATTTAAATTCATTATTGAATTTGATACATTCAACAATTTATTACTGGGTGCTTGTCCAATAGGGACTACTTTATACGGTTGACCTGGTACCAATTTATTCCCAATTTTCAAATAGCACGATAGGAATTCTCCACCATTCAAGTTTGAAACCAAGAATGTATATGATCTATTTGAATTGTTGGTAGTTTGATTAAAAAAGGACTTGTAATTACCCGAAAGACCTGGAATTGTGCCGTTGTATACACCATTTTGACCCGTAACAAAATAGTATTCAGCCCCTGAAACATTTTCGTAGGTTAATGTAATACTATTTCCACTTTGCTGAACTGATTCTAAATTAACTAGGTTAGATGGGGCGATACCAGTATAACTATTGTAAACAGAATTACCTGAACCATAGATTGACTCATACCACTTACTACCCATTGCATCCAATGTATTTTCAGAATTATATTGCTTGTTTCCAGAGAAGTGAAGTTTATATTTATCATCTCTACTATTACTCACGATTGCATCAGCAATTACTACTCCTTCAAAAACTTTATTAGAAGAATTTAAAACAGAATTTTGTTGATTTGTAACACCTGAATGAGTGTAATATTTAGACACTCCACTTGATCCTGCAGGGTTTAGATTAGTGGCTACACTTAATCCAGTAGCACCCCCAGCATTGGTCAATGAGCTTGATGAAGTAAACATCGATACTTTTGAAACATACCAAGCCATGTTTCCACTTGCATCGCCAATATAATTTCTTGAATTATTTATTAATCCAGTCAAACGAGATGAATAATCCCCTATATTAACATTGTCAATAGAACCATAAGCGGTTGATCCTCTTGCAGCGTCATCTTCTCCTTGATGCCATAAAATTGCTTTTACTCCGTGTGCAGAACCATATAGAGCAAGAGTCTTCAAAAATTTATCTTGTAAAGCAGGATAAGTTGAATTGTAACTCGAGAAAGTCCAATCTTTTATTAAAGAAGTTCCGGGCATTGCAACATTAAAAAATAGAGTAGGAACACCTTTCTCACTACCAATTTTTTGCCCTAAACTCGACCAATACCATGAGGCTTGACCGTTAGGGAAAATATGAACGGGGTCATTCAATTTGTCAGTACCATGCCTTAATTGTTCATATTTACCACCATAAGGAAGACCAAACCAGTTTCCATTCTCTGGACTTAGTTCATTGTATTTTTTACCAATATTGGTATGGTTAAGTCTTTCTGGAGAGTCAGGCTCACCTACTGCCCCACCATCATAAATGCTTGCCCAAAAATCAAATCTACCATTAAAGTTTAATGATCTTGTAAACAATAAACCAGTATTAGTTCCAGCTAATTTAATTGGAACAGTGGAATCATCCGAACTTGAAAAATCGTGTAAGCCTCTGCGATTGGTAATATTATTTGGATCATTCCATACAGACTTTGCTGAAATATTGTAACCTGATGCATTAGACTGCCCAGCAATAAAATATACATCTCCTACTCCGAAAGCAATCCTGTCGGTAAAATTTAGTGAGAACAATGAAAAATTGCCGACATGTAAATATAACAAATATTGTTTCTTAGCTAATCCATTTAATTTACCTTTTACCATTGAATAACTAGTATTTCCTGAAACATTAGAAATGGCAAATTGAAGAGATGGGTCTGTCAAAGCTTTGTTGTAGTAACTGGAAGGGTAACTTAAACTGTAGTTATTAGCACTTACAAAATCAAAAGCAATTAGCGTAATTCTCCAATCCACACTGCTTTGATTACGAACTTGAAAGCAAACGTCTACAGAATTTGAAGTTGAGGTACCTTGCATGACAGAACCATATATTGGATAAGTAATCTCACCCCAATAAGTTTGGGCATTTGCTATTTCAAAGCATAGCAATGCCACGATTAAGTACATTAATCTCATGATAATTAAAAATTTAAGGTGATTATTTTAAGAATTCTCTAGTATTATATAAAGGAAATGTAGTCCCGTAATGAGCATTTATTGCCAGAAGAGCCTCATTTGCGATAATAATATTTCTTAATTTTGAATTGCCTCCTAATACATTTTCGAATAAATCTTTATAGTCTATTTTTACTCCATCATGGGAGATGTATTTTCCCAAATAAATTTGTACATAAATGTAGTTTAAATCCAATTCCGGCCACAACATTTGAGTGGCTAATTTGGATTTGATGGGTTTGTCATAAACTTTCATATTCTGGGTTATTTCCCAATTGAGATAATTGGTGATTTTTTCATCGTTTTTAATGAATGGCTTTATATTCATATTAACCTTCGTTCCTAACAATGAGTCAATTTTAGAATTAGGCAAAATGCGTTTAGCACTCTGATCCAGCAAATATCCTTTTTGATATTTATTTAATTCTTTTCTAACCATGTCCACTGAAACAATATTTGTATAAGGGCTTGGGCTTGTTACTGACCCACTGATAATTATACCTTTAATGTTTTTTCGTTTCGCAACATCACTAAAAAAATCCAATTTTTCGTTAGGCAATTGATTGGGAATTCCTCCAGGCATGACAAATTCAACTTTCCTTGGTGTATATCCATCAAATCCTTTTTCTATTATTCTATCGTCATTATAAGAAATATCAATCAAAAAATCGAATTTTTCTTGGAGTACCCGTTGTTCATACTTCAAATTAGTTTCAAATCTTTTGAAATGAACTGACATTGGTAAATCTCCACCTTGATTATAGCCATTACCATAACCTGTAGGGTCCACAAAATTATCGACCCTAATATTTTTCTTTATCTTTGTCAATATTGGCTCACCGTCTTTGTCTATAGATTGAACTCCTAAATTGTTTTTAGCAGTTTTGAATTTAGGGACTGGACCACCAGTAAAATTATCTTTTGATTCTGAATATGTCCAAGCACCATTGTAATCATTAATATCGAAGTAAGGGTTATTAAATTCTACACCCATTTGATTAGCTATTAAGTTAGGTAAACTAAACTCAATAGATTCGTTATTATAATTAGTATATCCTCCTCCTGAACCACTAGCAACCACTCTCAAAGGTTTAGAATTCAAATCGGGATCTTCAATACCAGCCTTAAGAATTTCTTCATTTCTTTTAATTAAATTTTGCTTAGTGAGCTTTTTTCCATTTGGCAAAATAGTAGTCTCTCCTTCAACTATTGGAGCATTCAATTTACGTTTAAGTACTTTTTCTTTATCATCCCTCGTTTTCACTGTATCCCCATCTATAACCACAAATGCAGGATAATCAATAGAAGGCTCCAAAATCTCTTTTGGGTTGCAGCTGAGCATTAGGCTAGCTGCCAATAATGTAGTAATCATAATTTTTGTTCTCATTAGTTTTAAGATATTTAAAATGTTTCTAATGGTCACATAATGTCAAAGCGGAGCTTTCAAAGGAGAATATTGTGTGTCTCTCATCTAAAAACTGTGTCTGTGATTTACGCAACGGTAATTTTACGGTATTGATATTATAACGTAAAAATAAGGTTCCCTAAGGTATTTTTTTCAATTGATGAGGCAAATTGAAAAAAAAAAAAACTCCTATCCTAATGTTTGATAAATTATTTTAAAAAACCAAAATCGCCCCAAACTTACCAAAATTGACCTATATCAATTTTTTATAGGTAATACTTCTCTATTCGTAATAATTCACTTCTTTTCAAGAATAAGACCGTTCAATAAAAAAAATAGCGACCCAAAAAATATGAGTCGCGATTCCTACACTAATCCCAGTTATTTAATTTTTTCAGGGTGAAAAATTTCACACCATCCCAATTAAATTCCACTTATATAGACGCACTTCATGGGCTTTTCGATGCCTCATTTTTGAATTTATTTTCCATAAAAATATTCATCTACCAATTATGCCAACTGATACCCAAAAAATCAGAATTTATGAGTGATTTTGTTTTTTTGTTTAAAAAATAAATACATTTACTTCTCATTTTTATCACCAAACGAAACCCTCAAAATGGATAGAAGGAAATTTATGCAGCTCTCTGGGCTCGGTATGGGTGCCTTGGTAGGTGCGGGTATTCCGATTATCGGAAACGCCACCACGCCAGAGCATCTACTCGAAACTCCCGCAGATGCTGCTCAAAAAAAAATAATGTCGGACATTGCCCTCAACGCCGCCCGAAGCAAAGGTGCTACTTACACGGATGTGCGTATTGGCCGTTATTTGCAACAGTTTTTGTTTACCCGCGAAACCAAGGTGCAAAACATTGTAAACGCAGAGTCTTACGGTGTGGGCATAAGAGTGATAGCCAATGGAACTTGGGGTTTTTCGGCTACCAGTGATGTGAGCAAAGAAGGCATAGCCAAATGTGCGGAGACTGCCGTGGCCATAGCCAAAGCCAATGCCAAAATACAGACAGAACCCGTGATACTTGCTCCCCAAAAAGGTGTAGGCGAGGTTACATGGAAAACACCAATTGTAAAAAATGCTTTTGAGATTCCTGTTCAAGAAAAGATAGATTTATTGATGAAGGTAAATGGCGAAGCCATGAAAAACGGGGCTGGCTTCGTGACATCTAACTTGTTTTTTGTTAACGAACAAAAGTATTTCGCTTCGTCAGATGGTTCATATATTGACCAAGACATTCACAGAATATGGCCAACATTTACGGTAACTGCCGTAGACAAAGCAGCAGGAAAGTTTAAAACACGTGACGCCATCAGCTCTCCAATGGGTATGGGTTATGAATATCTAGATGGCCTGGCCTCTGAAAAAATTGCAGGTCCTAATGGTTTGGTAGGCTACAGAAATTCTTACGACATGGTGGAAGACGCCATTATGGCCGCCAAACAAGCCAAAGAAAAAATGACGGCCAAGTCTGTGCCAGCAGGAAAATACGACTTGGTTCTTGACCCAAATCACTTGGGTCTTACTATCCACGAATCTGTCGGGCATCCGCTTGAACTTGACCGTGTATTGGGCTACGAGGCCAATTATGCCGGAACAAGCTTTGCCACATTAGACAAATGGAAAGCTGGAAACTTCAATTACGGAAGCAAAAACGTAACCATAGTGGCTGACAAAACACAACCGCATGCCCTTGGAACTGTAGGATATGACGACGAAGGTGTTCCGTCGAAACAATGGAATTTGATAAAAGACGGAGTTTTGGTTAACTATCAAGCTATTAGAGACCAAGTGAATATTTTGGGCGAAAAAGAATCACACGGCTGTTGCTATGCCGACAATTGGGATTCGGTACAGTTCCAACGTATGCCAAATGTTTCTTTGCTGCCTGGAAAAGAGAAATTGAGTGTTTTGGATATGATCAAGGGTGTAGAAAAAGGTATTTATATAGTAGGCCGAGGCTCGTATTCTATTGACCAGCAACGCTATAACTTCCAGTTTGGTGGTCAACTTTTCTACGAAATCAAAAACGGAGAGGTAGTAGGAATGCTCGATGACGTGGCGTATCAATCAAATACACAAGAGTTTTGGAATTCGTGCGTTCAGGTATGTGATAAAGACGATTATCGTACTTTCGGGTCGTTTTTTGATGGCAAAGGCCAGCCTTCGCAGGTTTCGGCGGTGTCGCATGGTAGTTCTACCACTCGTTTCAATGGCGTAAATGTAATTAACACGGGCAGAAAGATTTAATTTGGTATGCGGTCAGACGCTAGTCGGACCTGAAATCAAAGTCTTTTTCAAAAAACAGATTTAAAAAAATGAAAATATTAACTAAAGAAGAAGCCAAAAAAATCATCGATAAGGTGTTGGCTTACTCCAAAGCGGACGAAATGAGCGTCAACCTAAACGGTGGTCGCACGGGCAATATTCGATATGCTAGAAATACTGTCTCTACCAGTGGAGAGTCTGAAAATCAATCCTTAGCAGTCACTGCTGTTTTCGGTAAAAAATCAGGTACTGCAACCATCAATGAGTTTGATGATGCATCCCTAGAAAAAACAGTAAGAAGAGCAGAGGAAATAGCAAGACTTGCCCCTGAAAACTCAGAGTACATGCCTATTCTCGGACCTCAAACTTATCTGAATACAAATACATTTTCGGAAAATACGGCCAAAATTGATCCAAATCTAAGAGCAAAAGCGGCTTTGGATAGCATTCTACCTTGCAGAGAAGGAAAACTTACAGCTGCCGGTTACATGGAAGACACCGCTGGATTTTCTGCAATGGGTAACTCGAAAGGCCTCTTTGCTTATAACAAAGCCACACAGGTAGACTTCACCATAACCGTTAGAACTGATGATGGTTTGGGTTCGGGCTATGGTATCCAAGACTTCAACGATGTGGCTCTGTTGAATACCAAAAAAGTAACGGAAATAGCTATGCAAAAAGCCAAAGCTTCCGCTTCTGCACAAGCATTGGAACCAGGAAAATACACAGTAATTCTTGAACCAGCTGCTGCGGTAGATTTGCTACAAAACATGATGCGAAGCATGGACGCCCGCAATGCCGATGAAGGCCGTAGTTTTTTGAGTAAAAAAGGAGGAGAAACCAAACTTGGCGAAAAGCTTTTCGACGAAAGAGTAAACATTTATTCCGATCCAATGAATGCGGAAATACCTGGATCTCCTTTCGCAGGAGACGGTCGTCCGATGGAAAAAATATCTTGGATTGAAAACGGTGTGGTAAAAAACATGACTTACTCACGTTTTTGGGCAGATAAAAAAGGAGTTAAAGCGACACCTCCACCCAATGCCTTCATCATGGCTGGAGGTGACAAGTCTCTAGCCGATTTGATCAAGAGCACCGATAAAGGAATTTTAGTAACCAGACTATGGTACATCAGAGCAGTTGACCCGCAAACTTTGCTCTACACAGGACTTACCAGAGACGGAACTTTCTATATCGAAAACGGAAAGATAAAATTCCCAGTGAAAAACTTCAGGTTCAACGAAAGTCCAGTTATTATGCTCAATAATTTGGAAGAAATGGGTAAACCAGTAAGAATTACGGGAAATTTGGTACCGCCACTCAAAATAAGAGACTTCACCTTCTCAAGTTTAAGTGATGCAGTTTAATAATAATATTTTCTAGAAAAATGGGGTGCAAGGTTATACTGCACCTCATTTTTTATTTAAAGCCTTCATTAAATTGGCACTTTTGAAGTAATACTAATATATTTGCAGTTTCGTTTAAGAAATCCTTGAAAGTCTGCATTCATGCAATTTTGAGGCTTTGGCTACGATGCCCTTAGATATTTTCCTCAGAAAATTACTGTAAAAAACAAAAGACTTCTTTATATGACAAATAATATTTGGCGGTATCTCTCTATCATCCTCCCTATATTATTATTCGGTGTTTTGGCGAGCTTGTTCTTAGATAGGCCTGGTTTACAAACAGACGAAATACTTTTCGCCAATCTATCTCTAGGCGAAATCAGCCACACCACTTACATTGCACGCAAAATTGGCGGCATCACTTTTTTCGTTATTTCATACATTGGTGCCTTAAAATCTTGGATTTTCGTTCCTATTTTTAAAATTTTTGGATTCAATTACTTCAGCGTCAGAATTCCAATGATACTGCTGAGTATGATAAGCCTTTTGCTTGTCTACAAGGCTGTCAATATCTCCTTCAAAAAGCCACTCTTAGCTTGGTTCATTTTGATGGCACTGGTTACAGAATCCACCTTTATAACGATGGTTAGGACTGACGTAGGTCCCATTGCTATTGAGTATTTTTGTAAAATTTTAAGCATTTTGATTATTTTCAAATACTTACAAAATAAGAAACCATCAAATCTATATTTTTTACCTATTGTATTGGCATTAGGTATTTTCAACAAAATAAATTTTATCTGGTTTTCTAATGCACTCCTTTTTAGCAGCCTACTCCTTATTTTTTTACTAGAAACAAAAAAAGAAAGACTGACTTTGGTGAAATGGCTCGGCCTTACTTTTTTGTTCGAATTTGTATTGTTCATCGGATTCAACAAGCTGAACCCAGGCATGGTTAGTTCTTCGAACATAGGCATAGACTTGGAGTTTATCAAAACCAAAATTCAGCTGTTTTACTATTTTGGCAAAGGTATTTTTGACGGAACAGGTTTTTACAGAATCCAATATTTGATTTCAGAGGAAACCTTTGGTTACAACTCTCTTTCAAAGGGTATTTACCAGACTTTCTTCTATCTATTTGAGGTGTTCCTCACGGTATTTATTATTTATACTTTACTGATTATTAGAAAAATACTGAAAAAACAAAACGATAATGGAGACATCTACTACCTGTTTTTTGTAAGTATTATTCTTTTTATCAGTGCTCAAATATTTGTAGTCGAAAATGCCCGAAATTTATGGCATTTCTATACCTTATTTCCGTTTTTTACCATATGTGTATTTTATGCTGTTTACAAGTTGTTCGGTACAAAAATCAGTTGGTTATTTTCCGTCGTAGTAATAATCTACAATCTTAATAACTTTTCGACCTACGTTTACGCATTGACAAACAAAACTCCCAATCCCTTCTGGAGCAATAAAATAAACGAACTTGCTGAATATGTAAAACCTATGAAGGGTGAGTTCGTGGAGTTAGACTGGGGAATGAGTACGCAGTTGCTTTGCAGCACCAAACAAGACAAATTCAAACAGGGCTTTCTAACCCGAAAAGGAGAACTTATGGCCTACTTGGATAATCCTGAGGAAGTTTTTTATCGTGAGCATTTAGAAAATAAAGAACTAAAAGATTTATATTTTATTAGTTTTCAAAGCAAATTGGCTGACCCAAAAATGAATATTATCTTTGACAAAATGATTGACAAAAAAGGTTACCAAAAAGTTTTAGTTAAAAACTTCTACGAAAACGACAAAACTTTGATTTACAGCATATTTAGACTAAAAAAAGGATGATTTCAGAAAACCAAAAGACCTTATCAATTTTAATACCTGTTTTCAATGAGGAAAGAACGGTACACTTTATACTTGAAAAAGTAGTAGAGGTAAATCTGATTGGGGGCTACAAAAAAGAAATCGTTCTGGTAAACGACGCATCACGAGACAACACGGAAGGTAAAATTCAGGAATTCATCAATAAGTATCCTAACGAAACTATCAGCTACTACAAACACGAGATAAACCAAGGTAAAGGAGCAGCCATACATACCGGTATAAAAAATGCCAAAGGCGACTTGATAATAGTACAAGATGCCGACCTAGAGTATGATCCGAACGAATTCAATATTCTGCTGAAGCCAATTATAGACGGCTTTGCGGATGTAGTTTATGGTTCGAGGTTTATTGGAGGTAAACCACACCGTATTTTGTTCTTTTTCCACTCTATCGGCAACAAACTTCTTACGTTTTTGTCCAATGCCTCCACCAATCTCAATCTCACAGATATGGAGACTTGCTATAAACTTTTTGATGCGAAAATCCTCAAAAGTCTCTCTCTTAGAGAAAACCGTTTCGGATTTGAGCCAGAAGTAACTGCCAAAATATCAAGAATAAAAGGAATCAGGATCTACGAAGTAGGTATTTCATATTATGGCAGAACCTACGAAGAAGGTAAAAAAATCAACTGGAAAGACGGTTTCAGAGCCCTTTATTGCATCCTGAAGTATGGCTTCTTTAAAGGAGCTTGAGAATTTTATAAGGTTTCTATAATTATAGTTTCAACTCACCTTTTCAGAGATTCCGAAGTCTCTGACAATACCTTTATTTACAATATTAAGATTTTGCTTTAGCTAAAGGCAAAACCCTGAAGTATTTTAAAAACCATATTCCGTTAAAAATCCTTAAAAAGATATCCTCTCAACGTCCTATTTTATCCGCTTATACAATTGCAACTATTTGGCCATTGTTTTCATCTTTGATTTAATATATATTTACCTCATATTCATTTTCTAATCTAAAAGCTATTTACTTTGAAAAGACGAGATTTCCTTCAATTATCGGGTCTGGGAATAGGTGCGGCCATGCTGCCCAATATTCCTGTTATGGGAAACAATGTTTCCTATGAAGCCCTGCTCAATGGCTCCATGGATGTAGCCGTTAAAAAACGCCTAGCAGATGCTGCATTAAATGCTGCTAAATCAAAAGGGGCCACTTATACCGATATTCGTATTGGTAGATACCTCAACCAGTTTGTGGTTACCCGAGAAGACAAAGTGCAAAATATCGTTAACACCGAGTCTTATGGAGTTGGAGTTCGTGTAATAGCCGATGGCTGCTGGGGTTTTGCGGCAGTGGTAGATGCCAAATCAGAAGCTGACACCGCTCGTGCAGCCGAAGAAGCTGTTGCTATAGCTAAGGCAAATGCCAAGCTGATGAAAGAACCTGTTAGCTTAGCTCCACAAAAGGGCTTTGGCGAGGTCAGCTGGAAGACGCCAATTGTTAAAAATGCTTTTGAGGTACCTATCCAGGAAAAAGTTGATTTACTTCTTGGCGTAAACGATGCCGCCATCAAAAATGGAGCAAACTATGTCAACTCGATTCTGTTCTTAGTAAACGAACAAAAATACTTCGCATCGTCTGACGGTAGCTATGTTGACCAAGACGTGCACCGCACTTGGCCGATTTTCAATGTAACCTGTATCGATCCGAAATCAGGTAAGTTTGAAACCCGCAATGCTCTTAGTGCTCCAATGGGCATGGGTTATGAATACCTACAAACCAATCCAAAAGATAAAATAACAGGTGTAACAACCAGATACAACAAAGGCTATGACATGCTAGAAGATGCAATAGCTGCTGCTCAGCAAGCCAAAGCAAAACTTTCGGCCAAGTCTGTTGAGGCCGGCAAATATGACTTGGTTCTTGACCCATCGCACCTTTGGCTAACCATTCACGAGTCTGTTGGACACCCGCTTGAGCTTGATAGAGTATTGGGTTATGAAGCCAACTTTGCCGGAACATCCTTTGCAACTTTGGACAAATGGCAATCGAAAAACTTCAACTATGGCAGCAAAGAAGTTACACTTTTTGCAGATAAAACTCAAGTCGGTTCTTTGGGTGCAGTTGGTTGGGACGACGAAGGTGTTAAAACCAAAAAATGGGATTTGGTGAAAGACGGAACGCTTGTAAACTACCAGGCCATTCGTGACCAAGCTCACATCATAGGCGAGAAAGAATCACACGGCTGTTGTTATGCCGACAGCTGGTCTTCGGTACAGTTTCAGCGTATGGCCAATGTTTCTTTGGCACCGGGTAGAACACCGCTATCTGTGGAAGAAATGATAAAAGACGTAAAAAAAGGAATTTATATCATAGGCGATGGGTCGTTTTCGATTGACCAGCAACGCTACAATTTCCAGTTTGGCGGTCAGTTGTACTACGAAATTAAAGACGGCAAAATTGGTGAAATGCTAAAAGACGTGGCTTATCAATCTAATACTCAGGAGTTCTGGAACTCATGTAGTAAGATCTGTGATGATAGAGATTATCGTTTGGGAGGTTCATTTTTTGATGGAAAAGGCCAACCGTCTCAATCGAGTGCCGTGTCGCACGGTAGTTCAACTGCAAGATTTGACGGCGTAAATGTAATTAATACAGGAAGGAAGATTTAAAGACCCTGCCCTCCCCAGTGGGAAGGGAGAATCAAGTAAATTAGCTCAGTTGAGTCCTAAATCAAATCGAAATATTTCCTTTTTACCAAAAAAAGAACAAAACAAATGAACTTAATATTAACAGAAGAAGAAGCTAAGACCCTGCTCAAAAAGATTTTGAGTTATTCGAAAGCCGACGAATGTATCGTAAACATCGTTGGTGAGCAAAGAGGCAATATCCGATATGCAAGAAACGAAGTTTCAACTGCGGGTGGCCTCACAAATAAAAACATCGCTGTTACCTCGGCATTTGGAAACAAAGTAGGCACTGCCACAATTGATGAATTTGACGACGCTTCATTGGAGAAGGTCGTAAGAAGAGCTGAAGAATTAGCAAAATTAGCACCCGAAAATCCAGAATACGAAGGCCTTGTAGACCCACAGACCTACATGAAAGCCAACGGATATTTTGAGTCAACCGCCAGTATCAATCCCGACAAAAGAGCCACCAAAGTGGCTCAGAGTCTGGAATTGTGCCGAAATGAGAAACTTGTAGGTGCTGGATTCTTAGAAGACCAGCACGGCTACACGGCCATCATGAACTCCAAAGGCATGTTTGCTTATTATGCCTCAACCAACGTAAACTTTTCTCTAACCGTAAGAACCGAAGACGGCAAAGGCTCAGGTTATGTAGCAAAAGGCTATAGTGATTTTAATAAACTAGACACAGCCGCTGCAACACGAGTAGCCATGCAAAAGGCTAAAGCTTCGGCAAGTGCACAAGCCATAGAACCAGGTAAATACACTGTTATTCTTGAACCTACAGCGGCTGCAGTATTGTTGGAGAATATCTTCTTTGGTATGGATGCCCGCAGTGCGGACGAAGGCCGTTCGTTTTTCAGTAAACCTGGCGGCAAAACCAAACTGGGTGAAAAAATAGTAGACGAAGCCGTTACTTTTTACTCCGACCCAACTCATCCCGAATTACCTTCCTCACCATGGTCGGGCGAAGGCTTGCCTCAACAAAAACTTAAATGGATAGACAAAGGTGTCGTTAAAAACTTAGCCTACTCTATTTATTGGGCCAAGCAAAAAGGCGTTAAACCAGTGCCATTTCCTAACAATATGATTATGGAGGGAGGAAAAGCAAGCTTAGAAGAAATGATAAAAAGTACCAAGAGAGGCATTTTGGTTACGAAACTTTGGTATATCAGACCGGTGGACCCACAAACGCTCTTATTAACAGGTCTTACGCGTGACGGAACTTTTTACATTGAAGACGGTAAAATAAAACATCCAATCAAAAACTTGAGATTTAACGAAAGCCCGATTATCATGCTTAACAATCTGGAAACCCTCGGTGTTTCGGAAAGAGTAGTGAGTACTGAATCAAACCAAAACTATATGATTCCTCCGATGAAAATCAGAGAGTTTACTTTCTCGAGCTTGAGCGATGCGGTTTAAGAAACGATAAAAATATCTTTCTTAAAAGGCAAGACTCCTTGAAGTCTTGCCTTTTTTGTTCCCCATAAACTAACTTAATGACCAAATTAATATTAATTCAGTCATTATGTTGACCCAATTAACATTAATTTGGTCAATTCGTAATTATTTATTGAAAAACGTTGCTACTTTTGTACAAAGAGTAGTGATATGGAAATTATACGGAAAATCGAAAGTCGCATCATCAGTTTCTTAGAACCTGGCAAAGTAAACATACTTTATGGAGCGAGAAGAGTAGGCAAAACCTACCTGCTCAAAAAAATAGCAAATGAGCAGAATGTGAGTTACTTATGGCTAAACGGTGAACTTCCCGAGGTTCAAGAAATTTTAGAAACAAAAAACCTCAACAACTACAGAAATCTTTTTGCGGGGTTTCAACTCGTTATTATTGACGAAGCACAGGCGATACCACAAATCGGTCAAATTCTAAAAATCATAGTGGATGAATTACCTCATTTGAAAATCATAGCCAGCGGCTCCTCTGCGTTCGCTCTCACCAACAAACTCGGTGAGCCTCTGGTTGGAAGGGCATTTTGGCATGAAATGTATCCCCTTGCACAGTTGGAAATATCTTTGCAAGAAAACATCTTAGAAACCATAAAAAACAAAGATGAAAGGCTGATATTTGGCAGTTATCCTGAGGTAATTAATCTTGTAGGCTTTGACAGAAAAGAAGAATATCTCAAAGACCTCGTCAACGCTTATTTACTGAAAGATATTCTTAGTTTGGAAGGTATTCGAAATGCCTCCAAAATATATGATTTGTTAAAACTCATTGCTTTTCAATTGGGTAAAGAAGTCTCATTAAACGAACTGGGCACCCAACTGGGCATGAGCAAAAACACAATAGAAAAATATCTAGATCTATTAGAGAAAGTATTTGTTCTAAAAAAGATAACAGGATTCAGTAAAAACCTGAGAAAAGAAATAACCAAAACTTCAAGATGGTATTTTTGGGACAATGGAATCCGAAATGCAATTATAAATGATTTCAAAGCTTTAAATTTGAGAAATGATACAGGGGAGCTTTGGGAAAACTACCTCCTAGCAGAAAGGCTAAAAAAGAATGAATATGAAAGAGCGAACAAAGAAATGTATTTTTGGAGAACATATGATCAGCAAGAAATAGATTGTTTAGAAACTAAAAACGGTGAAATAGCTGCGTTTGAGTTTAATTTTGCATCGAAAATAGGCAAAATTCCGGGTGCGTTTGGCTCAGCTTATCCCAATGCAAGTTTTCAAACTATAAACAAAGAAAACTATCTGGATTTTATAGTTTAAAGGAAACTTTAACATATTTTGACCCAATTAATATTAATTCAGTCATTATAATGACCCAATTAACATTAATTCGGTCAATTGATTCAAAAAAAGAACTCAAAGCCTAAATCCAATATAAGTATTTTTGTAACCTAAATAGAAGCATTTAATGTACAAAGCCCTAGTGTTACTCGTCTTGTTCTTTCAAATGGCTATTGGACAAGCACCCATCCATGACCTCAACAAAAAACTTGGGAAGGGAATAAACATGGGAAATATGTTTGAGGCACCCTCAGAAACCGAATGGGGAAACCCATTCAAAGATGACTATTTCAAGCGAATTTCTTCCTTGGGCTTTAATCATGTAAGAATTCCTATTAGATGGGATGTACCAGCAAGGTGCCAACAAACCGAACCATACACCATCAATCCTACCTTTTTAGAAAGAATTAAGACAGTAGTAGATTTGGCAAAAAAAGAGAATCTTTTGGTAATCATAAACATGCATCACCACGAGGCCATCTTTGCAAATCCTGATGCCCAAAAAGCGAAATTTTTAAGTCAGTGGACTCAAATAGCCACCTTTTTTAAAGATTATGATTCAAACTTACTGTTTGAAGTTATGAACGAACCGAACTCCAACCTCACCTCAGATAAATGGAACACATTTTTTGCAGACGCCCTTTCGGTCATTCGTAAAACCAACAAAACCAGAGCCATATTAATGGGAACCTCCAATTGGGGAGGACTAGGAGGCGTTTCATCTCTCAAAATCCCAGCAGACGACAACCTAATTCTTACCATTCACTATTACGACCCATTCAATTTTACACACCAAGGTGCCGACTGGGTAGAAGGCTCTGCACCATGGCTAGGAACAAAATGGGAAAACACCAACCTCGAACGAAACGAAATCATCGGGCAATTCAAGTTCCTAAAGGATTATTCCGTTCAAAACAATATACCAATACATATTGGAGAGTTTGGGGCATTTTCAAAAGCCGACTTAGAAAGTAGAATACTTTGGACTAATTTCTTGGCCCGATGGTTTGAACAGCAAGGATTTAGCTGGGCATATTGGGAGTTTAGTGCTGGTTTTGGAATCTACAATCCAGCAGCGGGCCAATTTTTACAACCCCTTGTTGAAGCATTGACTACCAAGCAAATGACCGATGCCAAAGAACTAAAAACAGCAATTATATACGAAAGTGATTTTAACTCTAATACAAACAAATGGGATTTGTATGTACAGCCCACAGCCTCCGCCAGTGTGATTTCACAAGAAAACTTTGCTAATATTTCGGTTCAAAAAGCTTCCACAGATGGATGGCATGTTCAATACGTAAAAAATGAAATACCACTTAACAGAGGTAAGAGATATTTGGTAAGTTTTGACTCAAAAGCAAATACCGATTTGGCCATAACCAATTACATAGGCCAAGCTTCGGGTTCTTATAGTGCGTATTCGGGTTACAAAAGTTTCACTTTAACCCCAAAAGAAGCCAAATTCACCTACAGTTTTGTGATGACTTCACCTGACGACCCCAAAGCAAGAATAGTTTTTGACCTTGGACTAAAAACAGGAAATGTATTTTTAAAAAATATTAAAGTTGAAGAAGTTCAGGAGACAACAAGTGTCTTATTATCAAATTCTAAAGAAAACAAAGTAAAAGTTTTTCCAAATCCAGTTTCAGACGAACTGCATATAACTGAAATTCAAGACTTTCACCAGCTGCAGATATATGACCAATTAGGCAGAAAAATTCTACAAAAAGACCTTTCAAACCAAAAAACTATCCAAGTTGACACAAAATCTCTTCCACAAGGCGTATATTATTTGTACCTTTTGGGTTCAAAAGAACCAGAGAGCTATAAACTAATAAAAAACTAAATAAATGCACCGTCATTTTATAATAACATCATTAGCTTTTTTGCTGATTGGATTTTTGTCTTGCAGCAAAAAAAACATAGATGTAAAGCCCATCAACATTCCCAAAGATTCTACTTCTACTGTAATTCCTTCTCCGTCAAAGTTTTTAAAGGAAAACAACTGGATATATGCCCAAATGAAAAAATACTATCTTTGGGAAGAAAGCATGCCAACAGAGGCCAAAACTGACAAGTATTTAGAACCCATAAAATATTATAAATCACTCATAAATGATAAGCAAGACTGGTTTTCGTATATGAAAAGCAATAAGGACGACGTTTTGAACTTTTGGCTAGGCACGCCTTATGGCTACGGATTCAGGTTTAGACCTTACAAACCAGATGCAACAAAAGAGAATATCTTTTTGGCAGTTTCCTTGGTTTCTCAACAAAGCCCTGCCGAAAAAGCCGGTCTTTACCGAGGCGATATCATTCAAAAAATAGATGGAAACAACATCACAGAAAGCAATCTTTCGAGTTTATTAGAAAAACTAAACATAAATATCACTTGGCAAACCACTTCGAATGAACTAAAAACGGCAACTGTTGCAAAATCGAGCTACCGAGTAAAGCCCATTTATGATACACGAGTGATAGAAATAGAAAAAAAGAAAATAGGTTATTTCGCATTTACTCAGTTTTTACACGAAATAGACAATGACCTCCGTGCAGTATTCAATAATTTTAAAGCCCAAAAAATAGACGAACTAATTCTGGATTTGAGGTTCAATCCCGGTGGCTTCACCCCGAACGCAGAAGTTGTGGGATCGCTGATTGTTAAAAACCTAAATCCCAACGAGAAAATGTTTGGTGGCCATACCAACAAAGTACAAACCCTTGAATCTCAAAGCAAACCCGACGGTAACAAAGACGGCAGAAATTGGACAAACGAGTCCGCAAATTTGAACACCTTAAATCGTGTATATATTATCACCTCAAAATCAACCTCATCTTCATCGGAATTGGTCATAAATTGCCTAAAGACCAAAATGGAAGTAATACTGATTGGAGAAAATACTTTGGGAAAAAATGTAATTTCAACCATAATTACAGACGAAACGGGTCAATTTCCTTTTGTGATAATGCCTGCCTACTCAACCATCGAAAATTCTAAAGGAGAATCATACTATGGCCGAAAAGAAGGATTTATCCCAGATTTCTTAGTTCAAGACGACATTTTGCCTTATTATCCAATCGGTAATCAAAACGAAACATTGCTAAAAAAAACCTTGGAAATAATTCAAGGTAATTTATCAACAAATATCAAGGTAGATTCTGGCTTTTACAGGGTAAATTTCCTAGACAAAAACCACCATTACGACAGCCACACACCGTTTGTTTCCAACTAAAACAGCACTATAACTGAAATAGTGAGTTTTGTTTTTCCGATAAAAAAAGCAACAAAAAACAGAATATGTCGTCATTTAGACTCCGTTGGTCAAGTTTTTTGTCAAAAACTGAGCCTTTTTACATAAATTGTGTAGTTTTTTAATTCATCTGAAAAAGCAAACTTGAAACCTTTCGTATTTACACGTATTCAATATAACTCCGGTGACTGGGATACCGATCAACGTATGCCCAGCAACCTGTTGAATTCGCTGGTTGAATATACCACCATACCGATTGACGAAAAGGAAAGAACCATTTTCCTGACAGACAAAAACCTTTTCAGAAGCCCTATTTGTTACCTGAGTGGCCATAAATTGGTGGAATTTTCAAGCCTTGAAAGAGATAACCTGCACAGGTACATTCAAAACGGCGGTTTTCTGTTTGTAGATGATTGCAACCACGACATCGACGGACTTTTTGCCAAATCCTTCGAGCAAGAAATCGGTAGAGTTTTTGGACAAAAGGCATTGCAAAAAATACCCAATACGCACCAAATCTATAAGTCATTTTTTGAGTTCGAAGGTCCACCTACCACGAGTTTTGAGCTCAACGGTTGGGGTGATGACCTCGTACATGACTACCTGAAAGCCGTTACCGTTAATGGGAGAATTGGAATTTTATATTCAAACAAAGACTACGGTTGCGAATGGGACTATGACTTCAGAAACAAACGCTGGCTGGCAGAAGACAACACCAAATTTGGTGTGAATATCATTAATTATGCATTAACACATTAGAATAAATTGGAAACCAAAGAACAATACAAATCGCTAGTAGAGAAACTGCCCCTTCTGAAAAAAGAAATAGCAAAAGTTATAGTTGGCCAAAATGAGGTGATTGAGGAAATTCTGATCGCATTTTTGGCGGGTGGCCATTGTTTACTCGAAGGCGTGCCAGGACTCGCCAAGACATTGATGGTGAAGACCATATCCGAAGCTTTAGAAATGGAATTTAAAAGAATCCAATTCACTCCTGACCTTATGCCAGGAGATATTATTGGCACCGAGATATTAGAAGAAGACCACGATACCGGTAAAAAATTCTTCAAATTCAACAAAGGACCACTATTTGCTAACATAGTTTTGGCAGATGAAATAAACCGTACCCCACCCAAGACTCAAGCCGCCCTTTTGGAGGCCATGCAAGAATACAAGGTGACTTACGGAGGTGTAAATTACGATTTGGACAAGCCTTTTTTAATCATCGCTACCCAAAACCCCATTGAGCAATCAGGTACCTATCCATTGCCAGAAGCTCAATTAGACCGATTTTTACTTTTCATAAAACTTTATTATCCTTCTGAAAACGAAGAACTTGAAGTATTAAAATCGACAACTGCTGAACGTAAAAACAAAATAGAAAGCATATTTACTGGTCAGGACATCATAGCTCTCCAAAGACTAACTCGTCAAGTACACATAGACGACAGCCTAATAGTAGATGTAAATAATTTGGTCAGAAATTCACGCCCACAGAACAGCACTTCGGAGTTTGTTAAAAAATGGTGTGAATGGGGAGCTGGTCCACGTGCAGGTCAAGCCCTGATACTTTGTGCCAAAGCTAGAGCGGTTATAAAAGGTAGATTTTCAGTAATTCCTGAGGACATTCACACGCTAGCGTTCCCTGTTTTACGTCATAGAATTTCACTTAATTTTAGAGCAGAAGCAGAAGGGATCAGCACAGACGATGTAGTAAAACATCTAATAAAATCTTAAAGAAATCGATTTTACCAAATATATATGTCGCTTGCTCAAGACCTCATAAAAGTCAATAACCTACAGCTTGCCGCCAAATTGGTGAGTGACCAGGTAGTGCTTGGGCTTCATAATAGTAAAAGGTCGGGTACTGGAGCGGAATTTGAGCAATACCGACACTACAGGCCAGGCGACGACCCCAAAAGTATAGATTGGAAACTGTTTGCACGAACTGAGAAACACCAAGTAAGAGAATCAGCCACCGAAAGTACACTTACCATAAATTTTATCATAGACCTTTCTGGATCTATGAACTATACCGAAAATGGCGTCTCAAGATTATATTTTGCCGAAATTCTGCTAGCATCTTTTGCTTATTTGGGATTTAAGCAGAACGACGAAATGAATCTTTTCGCATTAAAAAATGGCAAACTCGAAATACTGGCGAGCCAAGGAAAACAGAGTTTTCAAAAAATATTATACGGCTTAGAGAACGCCAAAGCGGAAGGAAACTGGAGCTTTGAAAGAGTAAATTTCCCTGAGTTTCAGTCCAAAAATAAGGAATTGCTGATTTTCGCTTCTGATTTTTTTCAAACCGACAACGAATTCTACGAACTCATAAATCGTTGGTCTAGGCCTGGAAAGCAGATTCTACTCTATCAAATATTGGGCGAAAAAGAAGTTAACTTTGATTGGGAGGGGGTTATAAAATTTCGAGATTTAGAAACTGGTAAAGATAAGGAACTTAGTCCCAATGAGACCAGAAACGCCTACTTAAAGTCATTCAACGCTTATCTTGACGAACTCGAAAGTGAGTTAAAAATTGAAAATGTACATTTCTTTAGATGTCAACTCAATGACCCCATAGCTGAAGTTCTCAAAAATTCACTAAAAATGCTAAAATGGAGCTAATAAACCCAAATATACTTTGGGGATTGGCAGCCATCGCCGCCCCGATTTTGATTCATTTCTGGAATCAAAAACAGGCAAGAAATGTGGATTGGGCAGCCATGAAATGGTTGGTAGAAAGTCAAAAACTGAAGGCCAAGGGATTCAGATTTGAAGATCTTTTGTTACTCATTTTAAGGATTTTAGCATTCATTATTTTGGTTTTGATTGTAGCCAAACCATTGATAGATTTTTGGCAAAAAAACGATACTACCCAATTGGAGAAAATCCATATTCTGGCAAAAGATAAAGCGACAATCAATGATTTTAAATTCGAAATAAATGAAGCATTGACAAAAAAAGAATCCGTTTATTTCATTGATAATTTGGAACAAAAACTAAGTGAAATAGTCACTGACTTTGAAGAAAAAGATATACAATTGACTGATTTACAAAGTATTTCAAAAGCAATGGATTTAAATCTATCGAAAAGTAAAATTATACTTTACATACCAAACAATATAGACTTCAAAGAAAACCCCAATGTCTTTCTACCGAAATTCTCTGAAATCAATTTCTCCAATAAAACTGAAAAGAATGGAGCTAAAGCATTGGCTACTAATGAATATATTTATTTAAATGCGGAGCACAAACTTATAAAGAACTCCACAAAACCTTCTAAAAAAATTATTGAAAAGGAAGAGATAAAAGTTGCTATAGAAACCAGCAATCCATCAGAAAACAATAGCATCAAGGCGGCTTTGGAAGCCATCAAAGAAGTTTATGGATTTCCATTTATTTATGACAAAAACAATCCTGAGTTAGCCATCGGAAATGGAGCCATGAAATACAAAAATGCCGATTTAATAATCTTGACAAATGGATTACAAAGTACTGCCAATAATGTGATTTCGCTCAATGAAAACCCAAACTCGGGGAATGTATTTCGGGCGGAATTACCCACCCAAATACTTGAAGTTCTTCTAGAACATTACCAAATGATTTCGCCGAATAATCATTTGAGTGAACAGCAATTAAAAGACATTTTCAAAGAAAAAACAATTACAAACCACAAAGATAAAACACTCATTGACAAATACTTGTGTATGCTATTTCTTGGAATAGTATTGGTAGAACGTTGGATTTCGCTTAAAAATAACAAATGAATAGACTCAATAACATAGTTTCAAAAGTATCTCTTAGAATGTTGATTATAGACATCCTAAAGTGCATTTTTGTGGCTATTGCATTGTATTATTTGACGTTCTATTTGGTGGGCAAATCTGGTATTTCATTACCTATTTCTATCATTGGATTCTTCATTACTGGCTTTTTATTGAAAGCTTGGAAAAAGAAAAACGATCTGGCCAAAAATTTCATACATGAGCACAATCCACAACTTGAGCACAGTTTGTCTCTAATTGAAAAACCGAAACTGAATATTGCTGAAGAAATGCAAGTAGAGAGAATTTTGGAAACCAAAATCCAAATCCCATTGAAGCTAGATAAAGCTTTTTGGGTATTATTTCTCTTTGCTATTTTAAGCTCGGCCTTCTCATTTATCCCTAAAAAAATAAAAGACACTACCCTATCAATAGAAAAAATACTTGACTCAGAAACAAATAATTTTGAACCCAAACAGGCTCAATACAAAGGATCAACTTTACAAATAAACCCTCCCCAATATACGGGTTTAACCAAAAAGGTTTCAGAAAATTTAAATGCGGAAGTCATAACAGGTTCAAGGTTAGATTGGACAGTAAAGTTTGAGAATGCAGAAGACGTCACTGTAGGCATAGAAAACGCTAAAGGTAAAAGTATAGTTTTCAAACGAAATGGAAGCATCTTTACACATTCTGACCAAATTTTGCATAGCGGCTTTTATTCCATTAAGGCATACACAAAAGACTCATTGATCTACCAATCAGCATTTTACAGGATCGAGGCTTTACCTGATAATCGACCTAAAATAGAACCTACGTCAAAAGAACTTTACAAATTTCATCAGATAAAAGACCCCAGAAATATACAAATTCAGGCAAAAATATCGGACGATTTTAAGGTCAGCCAAGCCTTTATCGTAGCCACTGTGGCTCGTGGTTCTGGCGAAAATGTAAAATTCAGAGAAGTGAAATGGCCAGTGGGAAGCACCAATTTTCATGAAGCTAATATCTCAAAAAATATAGACTTGAAAGCTCTAAACTTCAGTCCAGGAGATGAACTATATTATTACTGGGCGGCATTTGACAATAAATCACCCGAGCCAAACTTCACAAAATCAGACACTTACTTTGTGGTCTTTAAAGATACCGCCTCCAAAGACGAGTCGGATTTAGCCACCATGGCCATGAATATTTTGCCAGAATATTTTAGAAGTCAAAGGCAAATAATCATTGATACCGAAAAACTTATCAAAAAACGCAACAAGATTAAACCAGCAGTATTTAACTCTGAATCTAACGAAATAGGTTACGACCAAAAGGTACTTCGATTGAGATATGGCCAATATTTGGGAGAGGAATTTGAAAATAGCATTGGAGCTGCCCCTCATGAAGAGGAAGATGGAGATTTCATGAAGGGTTTTGTTCATGCCCATGACTCCGAAGAACAGGAGGACAACCATGAGCACCAAGAACATGGACACGAGCATGCACACGCTATTGAAAATCCGAATACCAATCAGGATCCGTTAGCTGCCCTAATGGCCGAATATGTGCATTCGCATGATGACGCCGAAACGAACACCTTCTACGAACAATCTACCAGAAGTTTGCTAAAAATGGCTCTGGAACAGATGTGGCAGGCGGAATTACACCTTAGATTATACGAGCCAGAAAAAGCTATAACTTTTGAAAACAAGGCACTTACTTATTTAAAAGAAGCCCAACAAAAGGCCAGAGTTTATGTAAAGAAAACTGGATTTGACCCACCTCCAATCAAAGAAAAAGAAAAAAGACTGACGGGTGAATTGACAAAATTCAATGCAAAACAAACCATCAGCAAAGAATTTTTTGAGGCAGAAACTCGCCTTCTGGCCGCCTCCATCATTGATATTCTTGAAAAAGGAAAAATTGACAACACCGATAAGCAAAAAATGCTCCGTCTCGGCCAAGCTTTGTCTGAACTTCCTAATGTCAAAAGTCTTATTATAAGAGACATACAAGCTATCATAAACACCAAGATGGTGACAAAGCAACAAAAAGAGAATTTAAAAACGAGCCTATTGACCGTTTTAAATTTCGAAAACCAAAAAAACAAAGGAGGAAAAACCACTACCCATAACAAAGCACTAGAAACCGCTTTTAGAAAACATTTGAAATAAATTGACCGAAAAAACGCAAAATATAGTCCTCATTGCATTGCTAATAATATTGTTAGCTCTACAATTATATTGGATATTTCGTCTGAAAAACCAAAAAAGGAAATACACCAAACTCATTTTCAATGTTTTTCTTTGGCTGTCATTCGTATTATTGATATTTCCACCCAAAAACCAAAACAATAGAAATCTAGATAAATTAGGCATAAGCGATGGCCAAATTTCAGACCAATTTCTAGAAAAAATCAAAGATAGTCTAGCATTAGAAACGGTAATTTCTCCTAGTAAATACGAAAAAGAATTCCAAGAGAAGAATCTACAAATCAACTTGTTAGGTCAAAAATTCACTCCAGAGTTTTTAACCCAATTGTCAGGCAAAAACGTCCAGTTTTATCCTGAATTTAAGAAAGATGAAATCCAAAACCTCAGCTGGAGGGCTGTACTTTTCCAAAATGAAACACAGGAAATTAACGGATTGATAGATTTAGAAAAACCAAGCACGCTTAAGTTAAAATTTGGAACACAAACACTTGACAGTGTGAAACTTGAAAAAGGATTTCAAACTTTCACACTTTCGTTTCCATCGTTTTCGGTTGGCAAAACAAACGTCAATCTGGATTTGAATAATGAGCCGATTCGTGAAATTAAATACTATTCGCGGTCAACACCAAAACTTAAAATACTCGTTTTAGCCGAGAACCCGGATTTTGAAACCAAAATGCTGTCTGAATGGCTCGGAAAAAATGGTCACAAGGTAGAAGTAGAGACAGCGGTGAGCAAAAATACCCAAAGCAAAACAAATATAAATCAAACCAAAACGAACGCTTATAACTTAGTTTTTGCCACTCCAGCAAGACTAGGCAATCCAAACTGCTCCAAAACTTTAAAAGCCGGAGGTGGAGTCTTTGTATATAACATAAACGAAAAAGATATTTCAGCAATCAATAAGTCTTTTGGAGAGGGTTTTGCATTACAAAGAATTAGTGCCGATAGTGAATCAAAACTGTCTAACGATTTGATAGCTTTACCGTTTGTTT
Organism: Lacihabitans soyangensis; assembly: GCF_024343775.1. Taxonomy (GTDB): domain Bacteria; phylum Bacteroidota; class Bacteroidia; order Cytophagales; family Spirosomataceae; genus Leadbetterella; species Leadbetterella soyangensis. The sequence continues at coordinate 56,933 of NZ_RJUF01000011.1, forward strand.
TGAAAGAAAATAAAAGTCAACAAAAACTCAGCAAATGGCCTATCGCTATTTCTCAAAAACGAGTGGGTGTAAGTTTGATTTCAGAAACATATCCTTTGTTATTATCTGGCGATAGTATTACTTATCGAAATATTTGGGGAAGTGTTCTTCAATTTCTTCAGCCAGTTCAGAAAAACAACATTGAGATAAAAGCTCCCATCCTTCAAAATCAATTTACGACCTTAAGATTCAATAATTTCGAAAAAGTTCAGGAAATTTTCAAGACAAAGAGCGATACCATTTATGCCAAAATATCTCCTATTGACGAATATACAAGTATCGGCAAATATGTATTTCGAAAACCTAACTGGCAAACGATTAATGACAGTTTAGAAGTATTTGTAAATGAAGTTTCTACCGCTGACCAATACTTTGTACAAACAAAAAACATCCTTAACTCGTACAATACGATTCAAAATGAGGAACAACCTGAACGCAATGACGAGTCTGAAATCCTGCCCGATTGGCTACGTCTTCTCATCTGTTTGGCTATGTTTATTGTGGTTTGGATAGAAGCAAAATGGTAAAAAGTTAATATATTTATCAAAATTTTCTCAAAATGGAAGGTACAATAACTAATATTAATCAGTTGGATTTCACAAAAAAATATTCTTATGCTGAATATTTAAAATGGGAGTTTAAAGAAAGAATTGAGTTAATAAAAGGATATCTGTACAAAATGTCGCCTGCCCCAGCACGTAGACACCAAGAATTGGTTTGGAATTTTTCAATGCAAATAGACAAATATTTGAGAAACAAACCCTGCAAAGCATATTTTGCTCCTTTTGATGTTCGCCTGCCTGGAAACATAAATGACAAAGATTCTCCAAAAATTACTGTTCTTCAACCCGACATTTGCATAGTTTGTGATTTGTCAAAACTAGACGACAAAGGCTGTGACGGAGCTCCAGATTTGATTATTGAAGTTTTATCCCCCGGTAATTCGGACAAAGAAATGAAATTGAAATATGATGTCTATGAAGAAGCCGGAGTTAGAGAATATTGGATTGTACAGCCCGAATATCGAAATGTCTTAATTTATGTTTTGGACGATTCTGGGAAATTTGTTGGCAAACATCCTTTAACCGCTTCAGACTTCCTTACGCCAACTATCTTCCCAGATTTCCAGATTGACCTTTCTGAAGCATTTGCCGAATAATGAGAACTATTTCTTGAAATCTAAGGTATTTTTTGCATCTTAGTATTTCAAAAATACCCAACCTTAGATGATCCTACTAATTGTATTGCTTGCAATAGCATTCATCGTACTTTCTTCCACCGTTTTCAAAATTCACCCTTTGGCTGGATTACTCATTGCAGCACTTTTTGTGGGTATTTCGGCGGGACTGCCCATAGACAAGCTGGCAGAAACCATCGGTAAAGGATTTGGAGACCTAATGACAAAAATAGGGCTAATGGTGATTTTGGGTTGTGTGATTGGTGCTATCTTGGATAAATCAGGTGCTGCCATAAAAGTGGCCGACTTGATTATTGACTCTTTCGGAAAAAAATATCCGACCTTCGCAATGTCGGTCATTGGAGCCTTAGTGGGCATTCCTGTTTTTTGTGATTCAGGCTTTATTATTCTATCTAAACTCAACAAAATAGTAGCTCAAAAATCTAAAGTCCCGCTCGGAACCATCGCTATTGGGCTTTCCGGAGGACTTTTTGCTACGCATACACTGGTCCCTCCTACTCCCGGACCCTTATCGGCGGCGGGAAGTTTAAATATTTCAGATTCCATAGGTTTGGTGATCATTGTTGGACTCGTGGTGTCTATTCCGAGTTTATTTCTATCTACTTGGTTTGCCAACAAATTCGCCAATAAATTGATTTTAATTACTGATGATGAAGAGATAGTTGAGTCATCAGAATACAAAAAGTTACCATCCGCCTGGCTAGCCTTCATGCCTATTTTACTACCGATTATTCTTATTTCACTAGCCTCGTTCGCCAAAATTTTGGAGTTTCCTGAGCAAATTACCACATGGCTGAGCTTTATAGGTAGTCCTTTGATATCATTTTTACTCGCCATATTTCTTTCCTTTTTTCTTTTTCCCGAAAAACCAGCAGAGAGGCTTTTGGAATGTTTCAAAAGTGGCATAAATCATTGTGGAACTACATTGGTTTTGGTGGGTGCGGGTGGAGCGTTCGGAGCAGTTTTAAAAGAAACCTCCCTTAAACAAATGATGACAGAGTGGCTCATGAACAACCAAAGTTCTGGACTACTATTCTTGCTTTTTGCATTATTAATAGCTGCATTTTTCAAAACAGCACAAGGCTCAACAACTTCAGCCATGGTATTGACCTCAAGCCTTTTAGCACCTATTTTGATTTCTGTTGGTTTCGTAAAACCCTTCGAACTCACCTTGTTATTAATGGCCATCGGTAGTGGTGCCATGGTAGTTTCTCACGCCAACGACGCTTGGTTTTGGGTAGTTTCTCAGTTTACAGGAATCAGCCAAAAAGACGCTTTCAAAACTCACACTTTACTGACTGGCCTGCAAGGAGTTGCGAGTTTTGTTATGGTGTGTCTGCTATATATTATTTTCAACTAACACTTCATAAATACGAAAAATTAACCCATATTTAGCATGAAAATTTCAAAAAAAATAGTCACAGCCATCTTCGTTTTTGTTTCAACCATAACTAATTCGTTTTCTCAAACAAACCCACTCTTTACCCAAGAAAACGCAGAAAAACTGGCAAGTTTACCCTTGCATTGTATAACTCAGGAATTTCCAAACAAAACGGGACACAGTTCAGACGGAGCAGCCGACCACAAAATGCTACCCTCCGATTTACATCCAAGTTTTTATGGTTGTTTAGACTGGCACTCTAGTGTCCACGGCCATTGGATGTTGATTAAACTACTTAAAGCTTTTCCAGAAATAAAAGATAAAGCCAAGATTATCAAAACCTTAGAAAACAGTTTTAAATCTGAAAAAATAAAGACCGAAGCTGAGTATTTCACAAAATACAAAACCACCAAGACCTTTGAAAGAACCTACGGCTGGGCATGGCTACTCAAACTCGACCAAGAATTATTGACTTGGAACGACCCAATGGCTAAAAAATGGCACCAAAACCTACAGCCACTTACCAAAGAAATTGTCAGAATTTGGACAGAATTTTTACCTAAACAAACCTATCCCAACCGTACGGGCGTACACCCAAATACCGCTTTTGGGCTTTGTTTTGCTTTGGATTGGGCCATCGCCACCAAAAACGAAACTTTCGAAATGGCCGTAATATCCAAAGCTAATGAGTTTTATTATGAACAAAAAAATGCTCCGGCATATCTTGAGCCGGACGGATCGGATTTCCTTTCGCCAAACTTAGAAATAGCCGATTTGATGAGAAGAATTATGCCGCCGCTGGAATTTGAAACATGGTTTAAAGCTTTTTTAGAACCAAAATCTATAGAAAATATCCTCAAAATGCCAGTGGTATCAGATAGAACTGATTTCCAAATTGTGCATTTGGATGGCTTAAGTTTAAGTAGAGCGTGGTGTATGAAAGGTATAGCCAAATCTTTGTCTAAAACGAATCCACTTAAAATGAAATTCGAGAAAAAATCTGAGGAGTTTCTGGAAAAAACCTTGCCCAATGTTACTTCTGGTAATTATGGCGGCGACCATTGGCTGGCTTCCTTTGCTGTTTATGCCATTTTTGATTAAAAAAATATCCCAGTGATTTTACAAAATTTCTTGTTAAATTTATCGATTATTAGCGTCAAAAACATTTTTAAATTGAGATCAAAATTTCGGTCGAATTCAAATTAGCGGGCAAACAAAACAGTTTCTTTGAAAAAAAAATAAGAAAGTTTTGATAAAAATATTTTTAATTGTACTTTTGACACTTAATAAGAAAAATTTATAATTTTACTTTAAAAAACAATAAAACCTATGTCGAAATTGACAGTCACTTTAGGAGAAAAGGAGTATTTCCCGTTTATAAAAGAAGCGATAAAATTTGAGGGAAGAGAGTCGGACAATCCGTTAGCTTTCAAATTTTATGATGCAGATAGAGTTGTTGCAGGTAAAACCATGCGTGAGCATTTGCGTTTTGCTATTTCTTACTGGCACACTTTCTGTGGCACTGGCGGTGATCCGTTTGGCCCAGGTACAAAAGTGTTTCCTTGGGATGCCAATAGCAACGCACTTCAGGCTGCACATGACAAAATGGATGCAGCCTTCGAATTTTTCACAAAATTAGGTACGGATTACTGGTGTTTTCACGACGTGGACATGTCGCCAGAAGGCAACTCGTTAGCAGAGTATGAGAGCAATTTATCTAAAATCGTAGATTACGCAAAAGCAAAACAAACAGCTTCTGGAGCACAGTTACTCTGGGGAACAGCCAATTTGTTCTCTAACCCTCGCTACATGAACGGTGCCTCAACCAATCCTAATTTTGAGGTTGTAGCACACGCTGGATTTCAGGTTAAAAACTGTATCGATGCTACTGTTGCTTTGGGTGGCATGGGATACACTTTCTGGGGAGGAAGAGAAGGCTACATGTCGCTTTTGAATACCAAAACCAAGAAGGAGTTGGATCACCTGGGTCAGTTTTTGAGAACAGCCAGAGACTATGGTCGCAAGAATGGTTTCACGGGTACTTTTTATATCGAACCTAAGCCAGCTGAACCATCGAAACATCAGTATGATTTTGATGCTCAAACAGTTATAGGCTTCTTAAGAGAACAAGGCCTAGATAAAGATTTCGGTCTAAACATCGAGGTGAACCACGCCACGCTTGCTGGTCATACATTTGCTCACGAGCTTCAGATGGCGGCGGATGCAGGTATGTTGTCGTCAATTGATGCCAACCGTGGTGACTACCAGAATGGATGGGATACAGACCAGTTTCCAGTGGATGTCTTTGAATTGACCGAAGCTATGTTAGTTATCCTTGAAGCCGGTGGTTTCAAGCATGGAGGTATCAACTTTGATGCAAAAACCAGAAGAAATTCAACAGATCTTGAAGACATATTTATTGCTCACATAGGTGGTATGGACGTTTTTGCTAGAGCCTTGCTTGTAGCTAACGACATTCTTACAAAATCACCATACAAAAAGTTGCGTGACGACCGCTACGCATCTTTTAACTCTGGCAATGGAGCGAAGTTTGAAAAAGGCGAACTTAGCCTTGAAGACTTGGCAAAAATAGCCAAAGAAGTAGGTGAACCAGCTCAAATATCAGGCAAGCAAGAACTTATGGAAATGATTATCAATCAATACATTTAAGCGTTTTTAATTGTTTATTCAGCTATAATGTAAGCAGTCGGTCTCTCTAGACTGGCTGCTTTTTTGCTTTTTATTTTTCAACAAATTCACTCAAAGAGTCAAAACAAAAATTCGGAAAGTTTCTTTTTTATTGAGATTCAGCATTTATCTTTACACCCGAATCATACCGATAGAACCTCTCCAAACCATCTGAAAATATATTTCGTAAGTATATCAAACCGAAAAGTATTTAATGATTGGTATGAAAAAAAAACTCCTAACACTCACTGCTATGTTGCTCATGCTGTCCTTTGCAAATGGGCAGTTGAAAATCAATGAAATTTTGGCCAATAACCAAGGTGCATTTAAAAACTCCATTGTACAACTCAACGACTGGATAGAATTATATAATACCAGCAACGAAGAAATTGACCTCAGCGGGTGGGGCATATCCGACAACGATTCCATAAAACATATATTTCCCAACGCCGGACTCAAAATACCATCCAAAGGTTATATCGTTTTGGTTGCAAGTGGTAACAAATCCCTGGGCAACAGACACCTTAGTTTCAGCCTAAACGATGACGGTGAAACCATAAAGTTATTTTCGACAACCGGTAAGGTGGTAGATAAACTGGAGTATCCTGCCATACGAAAAGATGTAGCCTACGGAAGAAAATTTGACGGCTCCACTCGCCTTAGATATTTTGCTGTGCCTAACCCAGGAACAAGTAATAATGACCAAATTGCCTCAAAAAAAATAACCAAGGCACCGAAATTTTCCAAAAACGGTGGTTTCCAATCTCCATTTAGCCTCAAAATTTCTAGATTTTTAAGTAATGCAGACATCTTTTACACCCTAGATGGGTCGGAACCTGTACCTCAGGATAGTTTGAAGGTAATTTACGAATACAAAAAAAATTATCAGGAAAATCCGGGAGACCCAGTGGTCAATCAGAAGTTTTCAGCGTCTAAAAATAGTTTTCTCTACAAAGGAAAAATAACCATTTCAGAAACAGAACTCGGTGCCAATAAATACAGCCTGATTCCAACTACATTTGCCAAATCTGCAACGTATTTACCCAAAACAAACATTCCCAAAGCACAAATAGTAAGGGCGATAGCTGTTAAAAAAGGAAAACTACCGAGCGAAATCGTTAGCAATACCTATTTTCATGAGACCAGTAAAAAAAGTCCTTATACATTACCGATAATCTCGTTGGCATTTAATCCCGATGATCTTTTTGATTATGAAAAAGGGATGTATGTGGCCGGAAATACCTTTGATGCTTTCAGAAGAACCTCGTTCGAAACGACGGGGCTCTGCACGGTTGGAAACTACTCCAATAGAAGCTCATTTTGGGAAAAAGATGCGAGTTTTGAGCTTTTTGAAAACTCAAAACAAAAAATTTGTCAATCTATCACCGCTCGTATACACGGAGGATGTAGTCGTTCTTTTCCTTATAAATCCTTCAAGCTTTTCTCTGATGATAATTTTGACAGATACGATCTCATTAGGGAAGAAAAGACGAAAAGTCAGACCAGTGTTGTGCTCCGTAACAGTGGAAACGATTACAATAGAACACTTTTTAAGGATGTTTTTATACACCAACTGATGAAGCCGCTTAATATCCCCATTCAAGAATTTAGACCCAGTATTGTGTACATTAATGGGGAATATTGGGGAATTCACAACTTACGTGATAGAGTGGATAACGATTACCTCGAGAATGTTTACGATGTCGACAAAAACAATGTAGACATGATAAAAATAGTTTTTGATGGTCCGGAGGAGATAGAATACGGTGACGATAAAGCGTATAATGAACTGAAAAGCTTTTTCAAAAGCAATGGCTTTTCTTCAGCTGAAAATTTTGAAAAGGCCAAGTCTCTCATGGACATGGCTAACTTCATAGACTATCAGATAGCACATATTTTTGTCGGAAATATCGATTGGCCACAAAACAACGTAAGACTTTGGCGAGTAAAAACCTCAGAAATTGACAAAGCTCCCAAGGATGGTAAATGGCGTTGGGTATTTTTTGATGCTGACCGTTCGCTGGGAGAAACAGTTAATGTCACCCACAATAACTTGTCTGATGCTATAAACCGACCCGAGAATTTTATTTTCAACAAATTACTCCAAAACCGAACTTTCAAGACACAGTTCGTAACAAGATTCAGACAACTATTAGACAGCACCTTTAAATATGAAAACAGCTCAAAGTTGTATCTTGAAATAAAAAAAATATATGAACCAGAAATAGAAACCCATGTAAAAAGATGGAATATCATATCATCCAAAGCACAATGGGAGCGTAACTGCGAGGAAGTATTAAGCTATTTAAGGTTCAGGCCTGACATCATTAAAAAGCAGCTTGGAGAGCAATTGGGTTTAGAAATGAACGAAGTACAAATTCTGAATCCGATGTCGGCGGAGATTGCCATAAATGGTGAAACTCAGAACACGTCGGTGAACAAATACATTGAAAGAAATAAAACACTAAGAATAAAACCTTTACAATCTGATAATAAAACCTTCTCGCATTGGATAATTGGCAACAAAACCTTTTACGAGACCGAAATGGAGGTTCAAATCAATTCAGATACAACTATTCTAGCAGTTTTTCAACCCAAAGAGGACTTTATTGCCGAGAAACATGCTGTCGTCGAGTCAGATATATACACCATAAGTCAGGGAATATCACCTAACAATGATGGACTCAATGAGTTCTTGGGCTTAGAGTTAAAAAACCAAACAGACGACTTAGAACAGTTTCAAGTATTTGACAAAAACGGAGTTGAGAAACTTGTAACTTGGGAAAGAAATCCTGAAAATGGCAAAATCGATATTCAATTTAAGGATAAAAATAGACTATCAGCAGGCACTCTATTTTATATTTTGAAACTCAAAAATAACCCAAAAATTTATGCCGATTTTATTACGGTTAGTTTTTGAGTTAGTCGGGTAAATTTCTACAATCTTATATTTACTTTAATCCACCCTTTTACGTTATAAAATAGGCTTTTAGGCTTATTTTTGTATTTGGTTTTCTCAATCCATATATGGCTCAAGTGGTTTTTAGACGTATTTTAAAAACGCTCGCAATAATTATTCTTTTATTGTTGGTGGCCACTATGGGCTTGATTTTCTACCTAAAATCTCCAAGCGGGCAAAAACAATTGAGTGCTTTTGTAATAAAAACACTCTCAGACAGACTCAAAACGCCTGTTGAAGGCAACATTTCCTACGGTTTTCCTGATTGGGTTAAAATTGACAATCTCCTTATAAAGGATCAACAATCTGATACACTACTGTCAGCAAAACGTGCTTACATAGACCTCGACATGTTGGCCTACCTCGACAATGCACTCAAAATAAACAAATTAGAACTAGAAGGTTCATTGCTCAATATTTATAAAAAAGATTCTGTTTTTAACTATTCATACGCAATGGCGGCGTTTTCTTCAACAAAGCCTAAGGATTCCACAGCCGTTCCCTTGAGTTATGAGTTGCAAAGTATTTTGGCCAAAAACTTAATTGTGCGATACTCAGATCCTTCCTCAAAACAAAAACTTCAGGCCAAGTTTGGAGATTTACAAACAGGTTTTTCTAAAATTGATATCGAAAAAAATCAATTTTTCCTTAAAAATACATCTCTTGCTAACACCTACTTGGCGGCCAACTTTGGTGAAACTGCCGAAGATAGTTCGGTGTCAAAAAGCAATTCTAAACTACCGGATATTCAGATTCAAGAGTTTGCGACAAAGAATTTTAACTGGGACGTAGCACTTGGAGGGAACAAAACAGTAGGAAAAGGAATAAATCTGGATCTCGAAATTGAAAAAATTGATTTGCCGAAAGAAAGCATTTCACTCAATAAATTGGTTGCGAATGCCGATAATATCACTTATTCTGGAATGAAAGGTCCGAAGACCGTGGCCGGGCAACTCAATTTTCAAGATTTGGGCTTGACTGATTTTGTTCTGAAAACACAAAAATTATCTTACAACAAAGAAAAAATCGAGGGCGAAATTTTAAAATTGTCGGTAAAAGAAAAGTCTGGATTTGAAATCAAAGAACTTACAGGCTCTTCGGTTCTGAAAAACAAAAAGTTAGTACTAGAAAACCTCAACCTGAAAACCAATAACTCTGAACTAAAGTCAAAAGCCGAAATCGTATTAAATCCAACAGATTTAACAAAAAGCGTCTTTTCTTATCAATTGATATCGAGCAACTTATCTGCCACAGACGCATTGTATTTCAACAGAGAACTTTCTAAAAATCCATATTTCCAGAACATTTCAAAAGACAAAATTTCATTGATTGGAAAGTTCTATGGCGATTTATCCAATCTGAAATTTGAAAAAGTGAATTTGAAAGGTATACAAAATTCAAGTCTGAGTTTTTCAGGAACGGTTAAAGATCTGAACAACCCGCTTTTCGATTTAAACATTGCTAGTCTCACCTCCTCCAAGGCAGATGTCTTACGTCTGTTACCAGCTGACGTTTTACCAGAAAACGTAAATATTCCAAATAATTTTACCCTCAAAGGTTCTGTTAAAGGCAAAATTGCTGATTTCAACTCTGATTTGACCATAAGCTCTGAACAAGGCATTGCTCATTTGAACAGCCGTATCATCAATAGCTCAGGAGGTTTGGCATATTCTGGAAAGCTAAACACCCAAGCCTATAAAGTTGGAGATTTGATGAACAACCCAACAATAGGGTCCATAAGCTCTGTCTTAGAATTTAAAGGCAAAGGAACAAGCCTCAAAACGGCCGATTTGATGCTATCAGGCAATGTTTCCGAGGCTTTTTATGAAGGTAAAAAATACCAGAATATTACTTTTTCAGGAGATTTAAAGAATCAAATATTCAATACCAAATTAGCTGTAAACGACCCTAGTGCAGGCTTTACTTGGGAGGGAAAAGTGGACCTTTCAAAACCAATCATAGAATTGGAAGGTAAATCCAAACTTGACTTTGTTAATCTCCAAAAACTCGGAATCACTCAAGAAAATATAATAATAAAAGGAGATATTGACCTTAAAAACATTGTACTAGACCCGAAATCGCCCTTTATAGACTTTCAGGGTAAAAATATAAATGTTTACAAAGACGACGTACTGTTCCCTATAGGCGATATAAAAGTTATCACCTCTACCAAAGATGGTAACAATAAATTGGAAGCCACTACCTCATTCATAAACCTCTCACTTTCAGGGGACTTTGACTACAATCAGCTTCAAAACATCATGTTGAATGAGGTTAATAATTACTTCAAACTATTGAATTTCAAACCTACGTTGGTACAAAATTCTTATAATTTCAGACTTGATGGCAAAGTGAGTTACAATCCTGTCTTTAGTGCCTTTTTGCCAGCTGTAAAATCATTCTCAGATGTGGTAGTGCATGCCACATTACAAAGTGAAGGCGATATACCCATAGAAGGAAGTGTGCAAATTCCGTTTCTGCAATACGACTCTATTAAAGTTTATAATACAAATTTCGACTATTCAGGAGACCGAAAAGCACTTAAATATCAACTACTTACCAAGCAGATAACTAACAATGACCTAAGAGTTAGAAACGCCAGTTTGGTTGGAAAACTCGAAAACAACATAGGTAGTTTTGATTTGTCAGTAAAAGACTCTTTGGACCAAGATATACACTCGCTCACCGGTTTTGTTCAGAGTGTAAACAACCAACTTCAAATTAGTTTTGACGAAGATGGTAGCATGCTGTATTACGAACCTTGGGCAGGAAATCCTTACGGCAGCATAACTTATTCTTCAGCAGGGATATTGATTAATGATGTGATTTTTACTTCAAAAAATCAGATTCTAAGAGTGAGTAGTTTGAATGATGAACCCAACGGCCCACTTCATGTCTTTTCCCAAAACATCGACCTCAACTTTCTAGCCCAAGCTTTTCTCCAAGACTCTGCTTTTGTGGCGGGTTACGCAGATCTAGACCTAGAAATACTGAATTACATGGAAGGTACGCCGTCTTTTACAGGGGATGTGCTTGTGACTGATTTTGAGATGAATAAAACAAAACTCGGCACGTTAGAAGGAAAGGCTGAGAGTAATTCTTTAGAGCAAATCAGATTAACGGCTACATTGAAAGGAGAAGTAACCGATTTGGACGTAAAAGGTTATTATTATCCAAAAAAAGAAGAGTCTTTGGACTTTAATGCCGACATAAAGAACATAGATTTGGCTGCTATTCAATACTTTGTAAAGGATGTTATCAGTAGCGTGGATGGCAACGTATCGGGTAAATTTGAGATAAAAGGTTCTACAGAGAAGCCCATTGTCAAAGGAGAGGCCTTATTTCCGAAATTTAATTTTGTACTTGTAGAAACGGGTGCAAAACTCAAACTTATTAAGCAAAAAGTCTCATTAAAAGATCAGAAAGCAATATTCGACCATGTGGTACTTCAAGATGAGGATGACAAAAAAATGGACCTCAATGGCAGGGTAGATTTCTCAGCTATGCCAAATTACTCTTACGATTTTGACATTGAAACCGATGAATTCAAGCTCATTAATGCTAAGACTGGCCAAAGTGAGCTATTCAAAGGTGCAGGATACGTGGGAGCTGACCTCCAGCTTACGGGCAGAAACTTAGACTTTAGACTCACAGGGGATATAGATGTTAAAGATAAAACAGACTTAACTTTATTGCTTTCAGATGAAAGCGATGCCGTTTCAGACATGGAATCGGTTGTAAAATTTGTAGATTTCGATGCTCCAAAAACTGTCAAAACGGAAACTAAGAAAGAAGTATTGAGTTTTGCCAATGCTGTGAACATCAATGTGGATGTACCCACAAAAGCTACTTTGAAAATCCTGATGGATCCCATCACAGGCGATTTGATGAGTGTGAATGGTAGCGGAAAACTCAATGTTGGATTTGATAATACAGGAGATCTGTTCATTTTAGGAAGATATGACATCGAAACCGGAAAGTATGAACTGACCTATCAAGCCATAAAAAAGGCCTTTGCCATAAACCCCTCAAGTAAAAGCCACATCGTGTGGTCAGGTGATCCTATGTCGGCCTTGTTAGACATTACGGCTGAGTTTAATGCCGGCAAAAAGGCACTGTTAACTTACCCGTTTGAAAAAAGCTCTACCACTGATAGACTTAAAAGTTCGAAAATTATTGTACCTATTCGGGTGGATTTAAGGGTAATGGGCGTGCTATCTTCGCCCGATATCAAGTTTGAATTGGTAGCCAATGCCGCAGATTTGTCGGATTTAAAAACAGCTGTTGAGGAGGAAGGATTCAGAACCATCGCTGATAACGGTACCAAATCAACCAACGACGAAGAATTTAAAAGATATCAATCAACCATCAATGCCAATGCCATTATGCTGCTTGTAGGTGGTGGCTTTAATGCAGCTCAGATTGGTGAAAATATAACCAATTATGAAAACCTAGCCCGTCAAAAAGTGAGTGATTTGATATCGAATCAATTGGACAAATATGCTTCCGGACTTATTAAAGGAATTGATTTAGACCTTGGTTTGCAATCGGGATACAACACCACCAATGATTTCAGAAACACCAACCTAAACCTAGGAGTAAGTAAAAAACTGGCCAATGACAGAATCTCGATTTCGGTTGGTAAAAACTTTGAGCTGGAGAACAAAGATTTAAAATCAGATGAGATTTTTGACAATATTGAAGCCAATTGGCAAATAACCAAAGACGGCAGATATAGACTAAAAGTTTTCCGAAAAAACCTCAACCAAATGGTAATTGAGGGCTCAGTAGTAGAAACAGGCGTTGGTTTTATCATAGCCATAGATTACGAAACTTGGAAAGAACTGATGAAAGGCAAATGAAATTGACCAAATACATATTGACAGTTTTGATATTTGCAGGACTTATAAGTTCCTGTAAAGTGGCCAAGAAATTGCCTCCTGGTGAAAAACTTTATGCGGGAGCATCTTTAAAAATCATAAAAAATGACAGTTTAGATTCTGAAAAACTTCCAGAATTAAAGGAGGAGTTGCTCGCACTAACTCGTCCATTGCCAAACACTACTTTACCCTTGCCGTTCCTGAGCCATTATCCTTACAAAGTGGGTTTCTACTATTTCTTCGGAACAACCAAAAAAGAAAAAGGCATAAAGTCCTGGTTAAAAAAGAACTTAACTGAAGAACCTGTTTTCATAAATGCCGCCCTTGTAGATAAAAATGCCGCAAATTTAGAGGCAGTACTAAAAACCAAAGGCTATTTTAATGCCAAAGTGGCTGGCAAATTTGACCCAAAGAAAACGCTGGCAGCTGCAGAATATACGGCCACACTTAACCGCCGATTTGCCATTGACAGCGTTATTTTTGTTAAAAATGAAGGAAAATTTGGTGAAGATTTTGATAAAGCCACTTCTAACTTTAAACCAGGGCAATATTTTGACTTAAATAATCTAAAACTCTCTCGGCTAAATATAGACAAAGAGCTCAGAAACGAAGGGTATTTCCATTTTAAGCCGGACTATGTCGGAATAGAGGCTGATACGACCATTAAACCAAAAAAGGTGGTACTCAAAGTTGGCCCGAAACCCGAGATACCTGTCTTGGCCAAAAGACAGTATCAAATCAACGATATTTTTGTAAATATTGACACAAAAACAGAGGTAGTAACCAATTCAGACCCCAATTCTCTGGACTTTTTCCGGGGTTTAATATTGGATGACCCTAACAAAAAATACAAGGAAACTATATTTTCTGATGCTATAGCGTTTAGGCCAGGTACTTTTTTCAACAATGACCTGCAATCCATCACCAACAACCGCCTTATAGGATTGTCAAATTTTAAATTTATAAAAAGCCATTATGAAGTGGTAAATCGCTTGGATTCCACGCTGATTGACGTTTATTATAACCTTCAGACCAACAAACCAAAATCTCTTAGAGTAGAAGCCAATGCTATCACGCGGTCTAGCGGTTTAGCTGGATCGCAGCTGAGCCTTAACTGGCAGAATATCAACACCTTCAGAGGCGGAGAGTTTTTCAAATTGTCGCTCAATGGTAACTTTGAGCTGCAAGTTGGTGGAAACAAAGCCAGCGAATATAGAGACAATTACCGTTTGGGAGCCGATGCCCAGTTTAATATTCCGAGATTTGTGGCTCCATTTATAAAAATTGACCCAGAAGTAAGCAAGGTTTTGCCCAAAACACAGATTAAACTAGGCTATGAAAGTTTTATAAAAACGGGACTTTACAACTTAAACTCTGCCAGAGCATCGCTGAATTATGCCTGGACACGCGGGCGTGGGATAGAACACTCTCTGAAACCAATCGGAGTTAACCTCGTTAAATCATCTAACATCAGCACAGTTTTTATTGACGAAATTTTTGCGGATCCAAGACTATTGATAATTCTAGAAAATCAGTTTATTGCGGGTGGAGCCTACGAGATTACAGTTAGCCCTAAACAGTACGGAAAAAGTAATTTTTCTTACAGAGGGAGTTTTGATTTTGCAGGAAATGTGTTTGGTTTGATTGATAAAGTACGGAATAATCCAGAGAAAACTGGAAGAATGTTTGGGGAAAACTTCTCTCAATTCGCCAGATTCGAGAATGATTTGAGATATAAACATGACTTTAATCCAACCATTACCTGGGCAAATAGAGCTATCGTAGGTTTAGGTGTACCTTACGGAAATTCACTTCAATTGCCATTTGTAAGTCAATTTTTTGTTGGTGGAAACAACTCACTTCGGGCGTTTCGGGCAAGAGGAGTTGGGCCCGGAACCTATGAAAAAAAAGGTACTGCAGCTGAGGAATTTCTTGGAAATAACACTGGCGATGTAAAACTTGAGCTAAACACTGAGCTAAGGTTTAAGTTTAATAATTTCTTAAATACGGCCTTGTTTGTAGATGCTGGTAATGTGTGGATGTACAAAGACGAGTACATATATGGCGAAGGCTCGCTTTTTAGCAAAAATTTCTACAAGGAATTGGCCGTCGGAACAGGCCTTGGCTTCAGGTTTGACTTTTCGTTTATTATTTTCCGAATTGATGTGGCTACGCCAGTAGTAAAACCATGGTTACCAGTTGGTGACAAATGGGTTTTAAAAGACATTAAACCATTTGATAAAACTTGGAGAAAAGAGAATGTCATCTGGAATTTTGCCGTCGGTTTGCCGTTTTAGAAAATCAACTTTTTTATGTTTTCCATGTAGGATCTACTAACTCTTACCACATGGCCATTCTGCATGATGATGTCATAGCTATTCAGGTTTTTTTGTATTTCTTTGATGAAATCAATGTTTATTATCGCCGATCGGTGCACCCTAATGAATTTCTGAGGGTCTAGTTTCTGTTCCAAAACACTTATTCCAAAATTACTCAAGTGCTTCTGACCATGAGTTACCAACTCCGAATAGTCTCTTTCGGCGGTAATGTAAATGATGTTCGAAACTGTAACAGCCACCAATTTTTGATTTTGGTTAACCAATATTTTTTCAGGATAGGTTTTGGTATTTATGATGCTCTCCGCCAGCGGTTTTACTGAGCTTAAGTTATCAGTAGATCTAAGTTTTTGAATGGCCGCATTGAAACGCTCTCGGGTGTAGGGTTTTAAAAGATAATCTACAGCATGCACCTCAAAAGCCTCCAGAGCATATTTATCATAAGCTGTCGAAAATATGATTTGCGGAATCTCCTCCAGATGTTTTAGAACCTCAAATCCTGTAAGACCAGGCATTTGGATGTCCATAAAAACAATATCTGGCTTAAATTCATTGATGATTTTAACAGCATCTACCCCGTTATTGGCCTCACCAATGAGAATCAAATTCTCATGCTCTTTCAAATATTGATTGATGAGTGTTCTTCCTGCCGCTTCGTCGTCGACGATTATAACTTTCTTCATATCTTGTATTCTATCGAAAAACTTACTATCAGTCCTTTTGGTGTGTTGGGTAATATATCTAGTTGGCTTCCATACATTTTTTCGAGTCGGAGATTTGTATTGCTAAGACCCACCCCAGAGCCAATGAGACCTGATAAATCACTTGCTCCTACCCCAGTATCAGAAACCTTGAAACGCATTTTATTGCCCTGTTTTTTTATTTCTATTTTTATTTCCCCTCCTTCTATCAAAGAAGAAATACCGTGCTTAACAGAGTTTTCTACCAATGGTTGGAGTATCATAGGAGGTATTTTTTCATTTAAAAGGCCTTGATCTATTTCGAAAACTGTTTGGAGTCTTTCAGCAAATCGACTTTTTTCTAAACTAAGGTATTTTTCTGTGAATTCTACTTCTTCCTTCAGCTCAACGGTTTCTTCTTTAGATGCCTTTAGCACATACCTAAACATGTCAGCCAAACTCGCTATCATTTCCCGTGTTTGCTCCATATGAGGTGGCAACGAAGCATTAATGGTGTTGAAGGTATTGTAGAGAAAATGGGGATTCAATTGAGCTTTAATGGCACTCAATTCGCTTTTTAAGGCAGCTTCCTTCAAGTCTGCCTCGGTGGCCTTTCTATTTTCTACCTCCACATGGTAGGCGTATGCATGAAAAAAACCGAATTGAATAATGTAAATAAGTGCAGGTATATAAATATCCCAAACTTGGCTAGAACCACGCAGATGGCCGCGACCTAAGGCCTCCATAGTAGAGTAAAATATTTTCTGCCAAAGAAATACAAAAATAACAAGCATAAAAAGGTGAAGCAAAAGCTTAAAGTAGATATTCCAATTATTAACGATTTTAAAAAATAGAAACCAGATTGGAATAGTTAAGATAAGTTTGATAAAATAGTCAAAAAATTGGCTG
This sequence comes from Lacihabitans soyangensis, assembly GCF_024343775.1. Lineage (GTDB taxonomy): Bacteria > Bacteroidota > Bacteroidia > Cytophagales > Spirosomataceae > Leadbetterella > Leadbetterella soyangensis. Next base: position 74,003 of record NZ_RJUF01000011.1, read on the forward strand.
ACCAAGTAATTCTTCAACAGCTGTTCAAAAGTGAATTTGACATAGGCCAACTCATTGAATGTAAGGGTTATACAATACGTAAGGTAAAGAAATAAATATAAGCCCAAAAAAGCCGAAAGCTCACCCAATTTTATTCCCCAAACCAATTTTTTGTTCCAATTAACTAGCATGCAGTTTTGATTATTTCTCAAATTAGCAAAAATCTTCATTTCGAAATCCAAAAAATCTACCAAATGCAAAATAAGCCGACGAATTGAATTTTTGATTTCGTCGGAGTATACGTCGATTGGTCGATTTCCCCTTTGATGATACCTAAGATTGGAACAACTTGCAGCACAAAATCAATAAAAAATGAACGCATTTAAAATCGCCTTTTTAAGTTTTTTCTCTGTTTCAAGCCTACTTGGGCAGAATTTACAAATAAGCGGAACCATTAAGAATCAAAAGAACGAAGGCATATCTTTTGCGACAGTCTTGGTTCTCAACGCCATTGATTCAAGTCTGGTAAAAGCTGAAACTGCAACTGAGAATGGGGGCTTTGTGATGAAAAATCTATTTGGTGGGAAATACATCTTATCGGTGTCCTCAGTAGGTTACAAAAAATACTTCTCTCCAATGTTTCAACTCGAAAACACCAACCTCCAACTTGCAGATATTATCCTTTCGGAAGAAAATACACTAAAAGAACTTACAGTCAGTGCTACAAAACCATTAGTTGAGGTCAAGGCGGATAGGACAGTTTTCAACGTTCAGGGCTCTTTGGTTTCCACTGGACTTTCCGCTTTTGAAGTATTGAGAAAGTCACCAGGGGTGAGCTTTGATAATAACGAAAATATAGTTTTACAAGGAAAAACTGGGGTAAGGATTTTCATAGATGGAAAACCGTCCATACTTCAAGGCCAAGATTTGAACGAATTTTTGAAATCTCTACAGGCCTCTGATATTGAAGCCATTGAACTCATCACCCAACCATCTTCAAAATATGATGCAGCCGGCAATGCGGGCATTATCAATATTAAACTAAAAAAAGATAAACGATACGGTACAAATGGCAGTTTCTCAACGGGTTTTGCCTATGGCAAATTCGCCAAGAACAATAATTCCTTGACTTTTAACAATAGAGGGAAAAAAGTAAATCTCTTTGGCACCTATAGCAATCGCCTTGGAAAGACTTGGTCTTTTTTGGATTTTTATAGAGAACAGGTCAATACCATTTTTGACCAAAAATCGGTTTTTGTAAGAGATGGTTTAGGTCAAAACGTAAAAGCAGGTCTCGATTATTTCATTGATTCCAAAAGTACGTTTGGGGTTATAATCAATGGCAATTTTAATGATAATACCAACAAAAACAACAGCAGAACCCCTATTTCGCCAATAAATACTGGAATCGTAGAGCAGGTATTAATTGCAGACAACGAATCATTTACAAATAGTGATAATATATATTTGAACTCCAACTATAAATATTCCGACACGAAGGGTAGAGTTTTTAATGTTGATTTTGATTTGGGTAAATATGTCAGTGATAGAAGCAGTTTCCAACCCAACTATTACAAAAATGGTGATGAAACCCAGATACTTTTCCAAAATATTTACAGAATGAATACGCCAACGGATATCAATTTATTATCCTCTCAAATGGATTATGAGCAAAATCTTTGGAAAGGGAAGTTTTCGGTTGGTGTGAAATTTTCAAAAGTTACAACCGACAATACTTTTGATTTTTATGACGTGATAGATGGTACTGACGTTTTGAACCAAACCAGAAGCAATAATTTTGTCTATGATGAGCAAATAAGGGCCGCCTTTATGAATTTCAGTAAAAATGTAAAGAAAGTTGACTTTCAAATAGGCCTACGAGCCGAGCAAACTATTTCGGACGGCAATCTGAATAGTTTACAAAACAATAGCGACAACCGAGTAAAAAGAAACTATACCGATTTGTTTCCAAGTGGTGGTTTGACCTATAACAGAAACCAAAACAATGTTTACGCCCTTACCTACAGTAGCCGAATAGAAAGACCCACTTATCAATCCCTAAATCCATTTGAGTGGCAGGTTGACGAACTTACTTTTCAGAAAGGAAACGCATTTTTACAGCCACAATACACCACAAATATAAAGATCTCACATACTTACAAATACACCTTAACTACTTCGTTAAGTTATAGTTACGTCAAGGATTTCTTTGCACAAATTACCGATACGCTGAATTATGACCGCAACTTTTTGATGGAAAGAAACATTGCAGACCAGCGAGTGATTGATTTCGGGGTGAGCTATCCTTATAATGTCAAGAAATGGTGGAGTGTTTATGTTAATGTCGATATCTATCACACCGACTTCAGATCTGACGAAGTCAAATTTCATAATATTAAAGCCAATGTCCTTAGCTTTTATGGACAAAATAGTTTCAAATTACCGAAAAAATGGAATTTTGAAGTTTCAGGCTGGTTTGGGTCACCTGGAATTTGGGGTGGCACTTACAAAACCAAGAGCTTAGGCTCCATAGATGTGGCTTTGCAAAAGACTTTTCTTAAAGATAAATTATCTATGAGATTAGCGGCCAGCGACTTGTTGTTTACTTCACCATGGCGTGGAACTACAACTTTTGGTGGCCTGAAAATCACAGGGTCTGGTGGTTGGGAAAGTAGACAGTTTAGGGCTAATTTGAGTTACAATTTTGGCAACAATCAAGTAAAATCAGCTAGACAAAGAAAGACCAGTTTAGACGATGCCAAGGATAGAATCAATTGATAATCAATATTAAATTTTACAAAAAAGGCAATATTGTTGACTTTTGAATGTTTCTCATAAAATATAAATTCATTTTTTTATGAGAAACCTATTCCTATTTTGCCTCCTTGCGTTAGTTTGGAGCAATATTTCCGCTCAAAAAATTAACTACTCCTCCGACAAAAAATACCAAAAAATAAGATTAGGGGTAAAGTATCCTACGGTGACCAAAAAATATGAGAATAAAGAATCCGAGAATGTTGCGATTGTTCAAACACCGATGATTTCCAACAAGAAACGGGTTTACGGTACAGTAATCGTAAAAAGTAAAATTTAATTCATTTCTGAGGCTCATTTTCCAAATACTCCTTTTCAGATCGCCTAATTTGGTACCAGTCGTAGGCTGTTTTTACAATTAGAAATGACCACAAGGCTATTGTGATTTTTGGCTTAAATGCGTGGTTAGGAGGGGCTATGAGATAGGTAGTAGTTAGGAGTAGAATTCCAATTGCAAGACTTTTAACAGATGATTTTACACTTTCTTTCCTAAAAGCTCTATAACTTTCAGTAGCTATTTCCAAGGCATCTTCGGGATAATACCTATCAAACAAATCCTCTCGGATTTCTCTATAGGTTTCTCCATTTTTGAGTCTTTTGCTGCAAAGCCTTACTATTTTTTCATGGTCCATAATTTCTAGGAATTAATAGTTTAGAAATTACAAACCTGGAAATTCAACCAAAAACTTACTAAACTGACTTTCAGAAAGTACGGCTTTCAATTCGTTATGGAATTTCTCTTTGGTGCTTGAAAGTTTATCTGTTTCGTTATTCTCTCTTAGTCGCTTGATGACCTTGTTGTTGACTACGTTAATCATCAATATTTTATCTTCTTGAGCCGCATCCAAAAGCAGTTTGTCTTTCATTTTGGTGGTCAGATTTCTTGCCTCTGCTTCAGGGCTATTTTCTGAAAGTTTGGGCGTGCTACTGGTGGTCGGTGTAGTGCCCGGTGCACAGCCAAACATCGTGATGATCAGAACTATTAATAAACTTAAATTTTTCATGAGACTTTGTTTTTTATAAAATTACCGAAATAAATCAGATATTTCCGAATTCCGTCAGAAACTTGGTGTACTGGTCTGCATTCAACACTTCTTTCATCTCAGATTTGTATTTCGCCTGAGCTTTCGAAATCTGATCGGTTTGATTACTTTCTCGTAGTTTTTTCAACAAACTTAAATTCACCACATTGATAACCAGCACTTTCTCTTCCTGTGAGGCATTCAAGGCCAAAGAATTTTTCATAAGTGTAGTTAGTCGTCTTGCCTCCATTTCGGAGCTTGAAGTTCCTTGGCTCGCCGTTCCGGTGCTTGTGGGAGGGGCAATACAAGAGTTTAAGCCAAATGTTATTAGAATAGCAATTATTAATCCTTTCATTTTCACTAATTTTTATGGTTTGACTCAAATTTGGTCAGATGGTTTGTTATTCAAACGTTAAATCTTTGTTCAAAGCCACAGGCCTGCCGATTTCATCAAAAAGCTGATTGGTAAGTTTTCCAATCTTCAAAATCCCTAGGTTTTCTGGATTCAGACCCCTTAAGACCAGTAATACTTCACTACTGCGTACTCTTCTGAAAATAGGCCGCATGGTTCCGCCAAAAGCACCTGCCTCCGCTAAAGGATTCCATTGAAAATCAGCATCTACTATGGTTCCTCGGGGTGCCATTATGGGAGGATTTCCTGAAAATCTGTAGTCCAGTTGCTCCGGATGAGGAAGGCCCAAAGCATGGCCAAACTCATGTGCAGCCGTGGTGCTTTCGCCCAATTGGTCGGTTATGAGCCAATGTCCCGAGTTTTCGCCCAGTCCAAAACCCATCATAGAACGTTCTGCTATGTTCTTGTCCTCTATTCTGATAAAATTTACCGCATATTCGGTGTTATTCAAGACCTTTGACAAAACCTCCGAATTACCCAAACAAGTATATTTTATATCAAAAACAATATCAAAAAGCGTCGAGCCAAGCTGAAGTTTTGCATTTGGCTCATTCCACATTTGATTAATCTCCAAAACAATCTTTTGAGCCAAATCTTCCGTAGCATATTTTCCATAAAAAACCAATTCGGCCTCTATGCTTATTTGTGAAGTTTCAGGATTTATTATCGCTACGGCTGACATAATCAGAAAGGTATATAAACCACTTTTTTGGTTTCGAAAAATTCTTCCTCATAGAAACTTGGCAAATCGTACATGGTGTATTTTCGCTTTGCCTCGGCCAATTCCTCAGCCAAATCTCCGCCTTTGAGGTATAAAATACCATTGTCAAGCGGATTGAAGTGATTCTTGTTGAATTTATGTTTGATCCAGTCTACAAACGGAGCCATCCTTGTAACGGCTCGACTTACCACAAAATCATAGGTTCCATGAATGTTTTCAGCTCTCTGGTGTTCAGCCTTCACGTTTTTTAGGCCTAAAGCACTTGCAACTTCGTTTACGACTTTAATCTTTTTACCGATAGAATCCACCAAATGGAAGTTGCAGTTTGGAAACATTATAGCCAACGGAATACCTGGAAATCCGCCTCCCGTACCTACATCCAAAATATCGGTATCATCCACAAAACTGCATACTTTGGCAATGCCTAAAGAGTGCAAAACGTGTTTTTCGTAAAGATGTTCCATGTCTTTCCTTGAAATGACGTTAATCTGGCCATTCCAAAGCTCATAAAGTTCACCCAATCTTCCAAATTGCTCCTTTTGAACGTCTGTGAGATTAGGGAAATATTTTAAAATGATATCTATGCTATCCAAAAGTGTATTTTTTTTACAAAGGTAAATTTTAAAGACAATGAAAAAAAAGTTACTAGGAGAAACTAAAATGCTTTTTTACTACTTTTTTTCTTGAACCAAATACTAATCGTTAAATTTGTAAAAAAAAATACAATGTTAGCTACAGTAAAAGGCATATATGAAAATGGTAGAATAACACTTGAAGAGACCCCGCCGTCTCTAGAAAGGAGCGAAGTTTTGGTCACTTTTACCAAGGTTAGGGCATCCTCTCAAAAAAAGAAGAGGGAATTTGGAATAGGAAAGGGAATTGTAAAAAACATGAGTGCTGATTTTGACGAGCCTTTAGATGACCTCAAAGAATATATGTGATGAAAATCCTTTTAGACACTCACACAATCATTTGGTTCATTGATGGCAACCTCTCACTCTCAAAGAAATGTCGTGAGTTAATTGTAGATATGGATAATGAAATTTACGTTTCTTGTATTTCATTGTTTGAAATGGCCATTAAGATAAAACTAAACAAATTAGAATTGAATTCAAGTTTGGATGCATTCATAGAAAAGGTCATTTCAGAGGACATAAATATTTTGCCACTATCTAATTCGCACATCATTTTTTACAGCCAAATCCCATTTTTTGATAACCATCGAGACCCATTTGATAGAATGCTAATTGCCACCTCGGCTGTTGAAAACATGCCAATTATCTCTTTTGATAAGCAATTTTCAAATTACAATGACATAATAAATGTCATTTATTAAAAAATATTTTAAATTTTGATTTTCAATAAATGTCAGTAACAATAAGCCCAATTTCCGACAGTCTCACTCAATTTTTTGCACAAAAAAACTACTCCAAAGTGATGGTTTTGGTGGATAATCATACAAAAAAACATTGTTATCTACTTTTAAAAGGTTTCCTTCCGAGCCATAAGGTCATAACTATCAAGGCTGGTGAGCACTATAAAAACTTAGAGACCTGCCAGCAAATATGGGAAGAAATGACCAAAAATAAGCTAGATAGACATGCCTTGCTTATTAATCTTGGTGGTGGTGTAATTGGCGATATGGGCGGTTTTTGTGCGGCTACATACAAACGAGGGATAGATTTCATACAGATACCTACTACCCTACTCTCGCAAGTGGATGCTAGCGTTGGAGGCAAATTAGGGATCGACTTTCAAGGTTTTAAAAACCACATTGGCGTATTTACTCTTCCCAAGACTGTTCTGATAGACGATGTTTTCTTGAAAACACTTCCGCAGAACGAAATCCGATCTGGATTTGCAGAAATTATAAAACACTGCTTAATCAGAGATAAGAGCAAGTGGAACGAAATAAAAACCGTTGACCTCGAAAATCAGAATTTGGCTGATTTGATTCAACATTCCGTTAAAATAAAGCAACAGGTTGTTGAGGAAGACCCAACTGAAAAAGGTCTCCGAAAAATATTGAACTTTGGACATACACTTGGGCATGCCATTGAAACATTCTATCTCGACAAAGGCAAAGACAGACTACTCCATGGAGAGGCCATAGCAGCGGGTATGATAGCCGAGGCATATATTTCTTTCACCAAAAAACTCATAGATGAATCCACTTTGCTGCAGATTGAAGAGTTTATTTTTGCAGTTTATGGTATCGTTAAAATCAGAAAAGAAGACATGGAGGACATAGTAAAATTAACGCTGCAGGATAAGAAGAATATTGGTAATGTCGTAAAAGCCTCCCTACTCGATGGCATTGGTTCTTGTCAATATGATGTGGCCATTAATAAATCAGAAATGATTAAAGCATTGAACTATTATTCGGGCTATTAAAAACCTTTTTAGGCTTTGACTTGCATTTTGGAATTCTTTTTGCAAAATTTGTTTAAACAAGCAACTGATTTTGTTGGTTTTACGTATGTATTGGAATTCTAAACTTATTACCCGAATGAAAAAAATCTTTATTCTGACTTTTTTTGTGTTTGTAGGTCTTACTAGTTGCAATTCTTTAAAGCTGATGGTTGACAATGACTACAGTTACGACACCGACTTTACTACATACACCAGTTACAATTTCCTTAATTGTGAAATCGACACCTCGGATATTTGTTCAGAAATTCAGGACGCCATCCGCCGTCAAATGAAAGCCCGTGGTTACAAAATGACAGACGAAAAACCTGGTCTTTTGGTGAGCTACAGCATTATCAAAGACCGTGTTGGTTACAAAGGCTATTTTCAACCCTCCATGGAGCGTTGGGTAAACCGTTATGAAAACGACGAAACCTACAAAGTACAAACCTACAACTTCGGTGGCGGAATGATATTGGTGTCTTTACTCGATGCTGAAAGTAGCCGTTTGATTTGGAGAGGTTATGCTTCTGGGGTTTTCAATAAACAAGTCAATAAGCCAGTAAACTACTATCGCTCTGTGGTTAGAAGTATTTTTGACCAATACCCACTTTTTGCCGCAGGAGAAAAACCACGGAAGATTACTGAAATGTAATCATGAACAAGTTAATTTTATTATTTCTCATTTCGGCGATTTCTACCAGTTGCCTAAGGAATAAAGTGTTTATAGAGCACGATTACAAATACTCCTTGGGTTTTACAGACTACAAGACCTATAGTTTTGTAGAGTGTCAACGAGATACCAATTATATTTGTGAGGATGTTCAACAGGCCATCAGGCAACAAATGGCAGCAAGAGGCTACGTGCTTTCCTATGAAAAACCCGACTTGTTTGTGAATTTTTTCGTTTACTATGATCCCATAAAATACACGGGATATGAACAACCTAATATCAATTATTGGCTGAACAATAATAGCGAAAACGATACCTACAAACCTATCAAATATAGCTTGAAACAAGGTACTTTAATGGTTTCGCTGATAGAAGGTAAAACCTCAGAAATAGTTTGGCGTGGCTATGCTACTGGGATTTTCAACGACAACTCCCACAAGAAAAGTTATTTCAAAAACATTGTGGCCAACATATTTACAGAATATCCCCTCTTTGCTACCGATGAGGCTTGGAAAAAATCCAAGTTAAACAAGTCTATCTAAGCTTTGAAGATAATCCAAATATTCTTCAATTTTGGACAGTTTTTTGCGTTTGTTAAAAAACTCCCAGCCAATAAAATATGCTTAGTCCTTTTGCTCGCACGCTCAGTGCTGCCGATGCTATTCATTTATTAAGAAGAGCCACACATGCTACTTCTTGGGCAGTCATAAAATCATTTGTTGGAAAAAATTCTGACTCGGCAGTGGACATGCTATTGGCCAATGCAAGCACCAATCCCAAACCAACGGCTCCTACTTGGGTGAACTCCGGCTTCAAAACTTGGTGGAAACTTCCTACAGCTGATCAACAGAAAGTGGTGGATGAAGTTTATAAAAGAGTGTATGATGAAAACTATGAATTAAAACGGTGGTGGATAGAGGAAATGGCCAAAGACACCTTGAGTGTAAGAGAAAAAATGACACTCTTTTGGCACGGGCACTTTACAACGAAGTTTGCCATCGACGACCCCATGCATGCCGCTCTTATGTACCGTCAAAATATTCTTTTTAGAAATCTATGCCTTGGAAATTTCAGAGAATTATTAGAAAAAATAGCAATTGATGGAGCTATGCTTTTCTTTTTGAACGGTAAAGACAGTACTAAAACCGCCCCCAATGAGAATTTTTCAAGAGAACTGCTTGAGCTTTACACTACAGGGATTGGACATTATACTGAAGACGATGTAAAAGAAGGAGCCAAAGTCTTCACAGGTTGGAAGGTAAATATTTTCACCGAAGAATGGAAACAATACCCTTTATTTCAACCCTTCCTGAACTCAGAAGAACATGACTTTAATTCAAAAATTTATTTAGGGCAAACAATCCCAGGAACTTCAAATAATAAAACCGAAGTGATTGCCCTTCAAGAAATTAAAACTTTGATAGGCATAATACTTACCAGAAAAGCCGAGGTTGTTTCTGAGTTTATTTGTGAAAAACTTTTTAGATATTTTGTTTACAGTAAACCCGAAGACGAAGATGCCACACTAATAAAAACCTTAGCCAAAACATTTAGAGATAACAATTGGGAAATCAAACCCGTTGTTAGTCAACTACTTAAATCAGATTTATTTTTTAGCGAGGCGGTCAGAGGTGTTCAAATCAAAACTCCAGCTGAAACCATTGTGGGTATCACCAAACACTTTGACGTGAAAGGTGATTGGAAAGAATGGGTGATGTTGACCATGGGACAGGAATTACTCAATCCACCAAATGTAGCCGGTTGGCCAGGATACAGAAAATGGGCCGATACTCGGACATTCCCATTTGCAGTTCAACAAATGGGCTATTTTGTATGGAACCAAACCAATCCTCAAATGATAGCTTGGGCAGGCCAGTTTGACGAAAAGGAAAATTCTGATAAACTCATTGAACAGATATTGATGCTATTTTTTGCAAAAAGTCCAACCGCGGCTCAAAAAGAAAAATACAAAAAAGAACTACTCGGCGGAAGTCCAGACTATGAATGGCCAAATATGCTTAAAAACACTGAAGTAGGCGGATTTAGGCTAAAGCTTCTGATGATTTCTCTTGTAAAATCTCCAGACTTTCATTTATGCTAAAGCTATGAACAGAAGAAAATTTATAAAATACTCATCTGCTGCGGCCGCAGTTTCAGCCAGTTTTAGTTTGGGCAAGATTCCTGTTTGGGCAAAAAACATCGACCTAGATCACCCTGACGACAATGTGCTCGTAATTATTCAGATGTTTGGAGGAAATGATGGCCTAAACACAGTGATTCCAGCAGACAATGATTTGTATTACTCAAAATTCCGAAAAACACTAAATATTCCAAAAACCAAAGCTTTGAAGCTAGGAACCACTCTCTCATATCTTAATCCAGCTTTAAAAAATGGTAAAAACGAAGGGATGTTTGGTATGTTTAAGAATGGCAATCTCGCTGTAATCCAAGGCATTGGATATCCAAATCCCAATCTCTCGCATTTTAGGTCAACAGATATTTGGTTGAGCGGAATAACTCCTACCAACGATGCAGAAAGACTGGAATCCGGCTGGATTGGAAGATATTTTAATAGAATAAATCAAAGTTCCGAGCACCCAAACTGCCTGAACATCGGCAGTTCGTCTTCATTACTTTTTTCTACTGGCAGCGAAGATGTAGGCATCTCTGTAGAAAATCCCAACGATTTTTATGAGCGAGGAAAAGACTTACTTTCTGGTGAGAGTTTTTTAACTGGCTCTGGAGGCTATGTGGACGAGCGAAATTTTCTTTTAGATTTGAGTATCCAGTCCAACAAATACAGCAAAGTCGTAAAAAGTGCTTTTGATGCAGGCAAAAACACCACCGAATATGCAAAAGGAAAGCTATCAGATGAACTGAAATTGGTTTCTAGATTGATTTCTGGTGGCTTGAAAACCAAAGTATATTTATTGAGCATTGATGGTTTCGATACACATGCTGGACAAGGTACAACAGAAGGAAAACATGCCAATTTATTAGCTGAAATAAGCAATGCGGTATCCTATTTCATGGCTGATTTAAAAGCCCAAAAGCTTTCGAAAAATGTTTTGGGAATGACAATTTCAGAGTTTGGAAGACGCCCCAACCAAAACGACAGCAACGGCACAGACCACGGTGCGGCTGGCGTAATGTTTGTTTTCGGCGAAGATGTGAACGGAAAAGTCTATGGCAAACCATTTGATTTCAACAATTTAGATAAAAACAAAGATTTTGTTCATCAATATGACTATCGTTCGGTTTATGATGAAGTCCTTTCAAAATGGCTTGGAAGCGATGGAAATACGACTACACAAATATTAGGAAAGAGATTTGACAAGGTTGAGGGAGGAATATTGGCCAAGCGTTCGTCTATTCTTCTTGCAAATGAACCCAAAAATTCATCCAGCGTATATCCAAACCCTTCCTCAGATGGAAGAGTAATTTTAAAAACTTTTGTTGATTCTGATGAGCCTCTTACTGTAAATCAAATAGATAACTTGGGCCGAAAGCTTCCAATTCTCCAAAATATCAAAGTCGGAAGGGGTCAAATTGAAATTCCAATTCAGCTTTTCGGAAAATCTGGCGTCCATATTTTAGAAATTTTAAAAGGGAAACAGAAAGAGACTTTGAGGGTAGTTTGGGTTTGAAAAATCAATTCTTTAAATTTTCTAAATCAACCATAAGTATTCCCAAATCCCACAATCTCCCCCAATCATCTAATAAATAACCTGATATATCTAATAATTGTCTCAATTGGAGAAAATGTTGTTATTTTTGGTTTTTTCAATCTTAATTAACCTTTTTTCTATGATAAAGATTTTTTCTACTTTGTTTTTAAGTGGTTTAGCTTGGTTTGGCTTCTTGGCCGATAAACCTACTCCCCCAGATTGGAATCGCTTCACGAAAGTTGTACTTGCAGAAGGGCTCGACGAACCCATGGAAATGGCTTTTTTGCCTGGAAATAAGATTATAGTGGTGGAAAGAAAAGGTGGGGTAAAAATCATCAACGAAAAAACCAAAGAGGTTTTAGATGCTGGGTTTATCACCGTCAACACAAAATACACCAACAAACAAGGACAGGTACGCGAAGCTGAAGAAGGTTTAATGGGTGTAAGTCTTGATCCCAAATTTGCAACAAACCGTTGGATTTATTTATATTATGCTCATCCAAAAGAATCTAAACACGTTTTGTCAAGATTTACCTTGAAAAACGACACCTTGGTTATGGCTTCTGAAAAGCAGATTTTGGACGTTAAAACCCAAAGAGAAGAGTGTTGCCATACGGGCGGAGGTATGACTTGGGACAAAGCCGGCAACTTGTTTTTAACTGTCGGAAATAACACCGTGAATCCTCGTCAAGGTTCATCCAATCTGGTAGAAACTCCGGGCAAAGAGAACGAAGACGACCAAAGAGCCCCGGGAAATACGAACGATTTGAGAGGTAAAATTCTCAGAATTCATCCAGAAGCAAACGGAACTTATACTATTCCTAAAGGCAATTTATTTCCAGTCGGCACGGCCAAAACTCGCCCTGAAATTTATACTATGGGACACAGAAACGCTTGGAGACCTAGTTTGGATTCAAAAACTGGATTTTTGTATTGGGGTGAAGTTGGCCCAGATGCATCGAAAGATTCCACTTGGGGTCCTAAAGGTTATGACGAATTCAATCAAGCCAAACGCCCTGGCTTCTTTGGGTGGCCTTACTTTATAGGAAACAATTTCCCTTATAAAAAGTACAATTCAGCAGACGGCACCTACGGCGAACCTTTCGATGTCAATAATCCTGTCAACAATTCAGTAAATAATACGGGTCTGGTAAATTTACCAAAACCAGTACCAGCGATGATCTACTATCCTTACGGACCATCAAAAGAGTTTCCTCAGTTAGGCACCTCGGGGAGAAGTGCCACTGGTGGGCCGGTGTTTCGTAAAGCGGACTTTCAAACTGCTCCAAGACCGTGGCCTGATTATTATGAAGGCAAATGGTTGATCACTGACTTTATGAGGGGCTGGATTTTTGCTATCACCATGGATGAAAACGGGGATTACCAATCTATGGAAAGAGTTTTACCGGATATGAGCTTCAGTTCAGCTATTGACATGGATTTTGGACCTAGCGGTGATATGTATGTGCTAGAATACGGTTCGGCTTGGTTCAGAGGTAACGACAACTCTAAACTCATAAAAATAGAATACAATGCCGGCAATCGTAAACCAAACGTGGCCGCATCTGCTGATAAAACCTCGGGTGCATTGCCTCTAACGGTTAAGTTTTCGGCAGAAGGTTCGAATGATTTTGATCCAGAAGATACAGGCAAATTGATTTACAAATGGAAAATTACTGATGCTAAGAAAGCCATTGTGGCAAATCTAACAGGTAAAGAACCAAGTTTTACTTTCAAAACAGCTGGAAACTTTACAGCTACTTTGGAAGTTTCGGACACAAAAGGAGCTAAAAATAGCTTGTCGCTTCCTATAACTGCTGGCAATACAGCTCCAGAGGTTGAGGTAGAACTAGAGGCGGCCAATCAGACTTTTTATTTTGGCAAAGAACCAATTGGTTACAAAGTAAAAGTAAAAGACAAAGAAGATGGCGACAAGATAAAACCAGAAGAAGTGGCGGTTACCTTCGACTATTTACCACAAGGTTTTGACCCGATAGAAATAGCAGCCAAACAAAAAAGTGCAGACGACATGGCTTCTTATGCCGTTGGACGCAATTTGATAGAGGCTTCTGACTGTAAGTCGTGCCACCAATACACCACCAAATCAATCGGACCTAGCTACCAAGCAGTGGCAGACAAATATCCAAATACACCTGAAAATATGACCTATTTGGTGAAAAAAATCAAAGAAGGCGGTAGTGGTGTTTGGGGAGAACATGGTATGAGTGCACACCCTGATTTGAGCGAGGTAAATGCCAAGCGTATGGCAGATTATATCTTTAGCCTTGCTTCAAATAATGCCAATGTTTCTAAACTGGCATTGACAGGAACTATAAAACCTGAAAATCCAGTTTATGAAAGCACGGCGGGAAGCTTTGTTCTAAGAGCTGCATACAAAGACAAGGGTGCAATGAAAACCAAGTCACTTTTGAATGAAAAAATGATAGTTTTGAGGCCTAATTACCTACGTCCTCAAGACCTTAATGGCTCTTTCAGCACCCAAGTTATCTCCACTGCGGGCTATTCATTCTCATTAATTGGTGATAAATCCTATGGATATTACAAAAACATTGATTTGACCGGTATAAAAGAAATCATTGCTTTTGTTCAGGCAAATGCACGAAATGGTGCTGTAGGTGGAAAAGTTGAACTTAGAATTGATAGCGTTGATGGTCAACTTTTGGCAACATCCGATTTTATTGGTTTAAAGGAATTTCCATTTGAGAGGCCACCAGCTGGCACTAATATGGTTGAATGGAACAGAAACCGATCGAGTAAAGCCAAGTTAACATTAAACAAGGCCATAAATGGAAAACATGATGTTTATTTGGTATTTAGGAACGAGAAAGCAGCAAAATCTGATATGATATTGCAACTGAGCGAAGTGGGTTTCTTCCAATAAAAATATGTTTACCCAACAGAAAAAGCACCAGGTTGGTGCTTTTTCTGTTTATACCCATTTAGCTAAAATATTTAGCCTCATGAAATTTCAGAAAAGTATCAAATAGTTCTAATTTTGGATAACCTTATCGAATTATTCAAAAATGAACCGACTCGACCGACTTACTGCCATCTTGATTCAGCTTCAATCAAAAAGAATTGTGAAAGCTCAGGAAATAGCGGAGCGGTTTGAGATAAGCTTGCGAACTGTTTACAGAGATATAAGAACGCTAGAACTTGCTGGTATTCCGATAATGAGCGAAGCAGGCATCGGATATTCTTTAATGAAAGATTACAGATTGCCACCCGTCCAGTTTACTACAGATGAGGCCATGGCTTTTTTTACAGCCGACAAAATACTTGCAAAACTTGGAGATACCCAAACAAGAAAAAACTATGAATCAGGACTTTACAAAATAAAGTCCGTACTTAGCCACCGTGAAAAAGAACTACTCGATGATGCCAATCAATATATCAGTGTAGTCAACAACCCATATGTTCCAGACTCCTCAAATGCCAAATTAAGTGATATTCTGCAAGCCATAATAGACAAAAATGTGCTTCAAATCAGGTATTTCAGTGCTCAACAATTCGAGGAAAACTCTCGGAAAATTGAACCCATAGGAATGTATAATCAATCGCAGTATTGGTATTTGATAGCTTGGTGTCGGTTGCGAAAAGACTACCGTAATTTCAGATTGGATAGAATTAGAGAAATAGAAAAACTACCGGTAAGATTTGATAAAAAACATCCAACTTTTGCCTCATTTCTTACTCAGACTGCAAAAGTACACCTTCTGACCAAAATCGTTATTAGGATAGACAAAGACGCCTACAGATACATAGGTAATCAACATTTTTATATGGGATTTGTGTCTGAAAGCTTAGTGGACGAACAAATAGAAATGATCTTTCTTTCCTCAAATATGCAAGGATTCTCACACTGGTTTATGCTCATTGGTGGCGAGGCTGACATTCTAGAGCCAGCCATTCTTAAAGAAATGGTGCTTGAGAAAATTGAAAATGTAAAAGTTAGATTGCATGGATAAGCCCATCATCAATAAAAAAGTAAAAGTTCAGAAATTCCCAGGTAAGGGCGGCTGGACTTATGTAATTCTTGAATACAATTCCACTGAGAAAAAGAAAGCTTCTTGGATAAAAGTTAAAGGAACCGTAAACGGTGCTGAAATTGAGCAATACAAGATAGCATCAATGAAAAACGGCATCTATATGCTTCCATTGAAAGCGGATTTACGAAAAAAAAATAACATCAATGAAGGAGATACTGTTGAAGTCTGTTTGTTCCTAGACAATAGAGAATTGCTCGTTCCAGAGGAAATCCTCGAATGTTTAGAAGACTTCCCAAAGGCCTTGGATTTTTTCAACAAAATGACCGAAAGTAACAAAAAATACTACATTGATTGGGTTGCCGAAGCCAAAAATATGGATACGAAAGTCAACAGAATTAATAAAATGATTGACCGGCTGCTTGATGGAAAGCGAATGTATGACGTTTAGTTATTGGTTATTGGTTATTGGTTATTGGTTATTGGTTATTGGATGTGCTTGCCTAAAATAGGTTGACAAAAAAATCAACTTATGTTATGATCGAAGCAAAATTAATTTCTAAAAAAAGTACAAAACTAAACATTCGACAACGTAGAATATTTAGTGAGGAGTTCAAACGAGAAAAAGTTCAAGAAATCAGTTCGGGTTTGTGTTCTATAAAATCTTTTTGCAATTTATGGGGAGTTAGTAGCGTAACCGTTTATCGTTGGCTCTATCGTTACTCATCCGAACATAAAAAAGGAACTACAATGGTAATTCAAAAAGATAGCGAAGCTCAAAAGACTGCGGAACTTTTGGAAAAAGTAGCATCATTGGAGCAACGATTGGGACAAAAGCAAATGCAAATAGATTATCTTGAAAAGCTAATTGAAATAGCTAGTAAAGACGCTGGTGTTGACTTAAAAAAAAACACCAAAGTACCACTTTAGAATATTTTAGAATGAATAAGAAAAACCTTAATCACTCCATGGAATCTTTATTTAACTATTGTGGGATAACTCGTCAAGGACATCATAAAAATTTATTGAATGAGCAAAAATGGTCTGAACTAGAATACTTAATAGTAGGTCAAATACTTCAGATTAGAGAACT
>NZ_RJUF01000012.1 GCF_024343775.1 Lacihabitans soyangensis
GTTTGAACAATCCAATAGGAGTACCAGTTGTGATCAATATCATCAGCAACGATACGCTTTCGTCAGGCTTCAATCCGACAGCCTCACAAGTAAGTGTAGACCTTAATCCGTCACTACCGGGCATCCAAAATACCCTGACAGTAGCTGGAGAAGGAGTATATGTATATGACAGCTTAACAGGCAACGTAACGTTTACACCAGAGCCTACATTCGTAACCGACCCAAGTCCAATCGACTATGTGTTGATCGAGAAGAGCACTGGTCTAGACAGCACTGCAACGATAGTGATAACTGTGGTAGAAGAGCAGCCAATCGCCGTAAACGATTCAAGTTTGAACAATCCGTATGGAAGTATTATCGTCATAAATATTATTGAAAACGATACACTTTCAAATGGACTTACTCCTACAGCAAATCAGGTTACAGTGGATTTGGATGTAAATACGCCAGGTATTCAAGATACATTGATTGTTACTGGTGAGGGAGTGTTTGTATACGATAGTTTAACTGGACAAGTAACATTTACACCAGAAACTAATTTTGTAAACAACCCAAGTCCTATTGTATATACTTTGGTTGAAAAAACTACTGGTTTAACGGATCAAGCAAGTATCATTATAACTTATATTGGAGCTGATTTAAGTTTAACAAAATCGGTTAACATGCAAAATGTAAATGTAGGTGATACATTAACCTTCACAATAAATATCCGTAATGCAGGTCCTGCTGTAGCTACCAATGTTCAGATAAAAGATGCACTACCAAAAGGATATAGTAATATTTCAAACATTACATCAAACGGAATTTATCTTAATGATACAATTACTTGGGAAATTAATAGTTTGAATGTTAATGCTGACACAAGTTTTACCTATAATGTAATTGTTAATGCACCTACAGGTAGTTTAGATGAATATAAAAATGTTGCTCAAATAACAGCTGCAGATCAGCTTGACCCTAACAGTACGCCTAACAATAATATACCGTCTGAGAACGATCAAGACAGTGTTACGCCAAATATTCAGATTGCCGACTTATCTATTGAAAAATCAATTAATAATTCATCACCACAAGTAGGTGAGGTGGTCGCATTCAGTATTAAAATCAAGAATAATGGACCTGATAATGCTTCGGGTGTTGACGTGATTGATTATTTGCCAAATGGTTTTGGTTCTATTTCTAATATTAGTAATGCTGGAACTATCGTGGATACCACAATTATCTGGAACAATTTATCAGTGAATAATGGAGACTCACTTACAGTTACTTTTAATGCTGTTGTGCTTCCATTTAGTCAGTCTGTAAATTATACCAATACCTCAGAAATAATTAGTAGTAATCAATATGATCCTGACAGTAGAGTGAATAACTTCAATGGGGTCATTGCTGAAGATGAGGAAAGTTTGGTTTGTGTGTTCCCGGGAACTTTATCAGATACCACTTTGTGTGAGGGAGAAAATTTAGTCTTTACAATAGATCAAGGTCAAACCTATCAATGGTCTGGACCGAATGGATTCACTTCAACAAGTAATACGTTTTCATTGACAAATATTGGAATCGTGAATGCGGGTGTTTACAACGTTCTTATTACAAATGGAGCTTGTTCCATCACCAAATCTTTCAACTTGACAGTTACAGGCAAGCCAAATGTAGTTGTTGAAGCTACCAATTCTGGTTGCCAAGGTTCTGCTTCTATGAATAACGGAAGAATTAGAATCAGCGGATTTGCAATAGGTAGCAATTACCAACTATCGCCTGGTGCAGTATTTAACGTATCGAGTGCAACGAACTTACAAAGTATTCCACTTGATGGAATTATTAAAAATGATGTAACAAATACGAATCAGTCGTTCACTGTGAGGGTATTCAATACCAATAACTGTTTCAGAGATTATAGAGTGGATTTCGTCGAAATTGACTGTCAGTGTCCAGCTGAAATATGTATTCCGTTTATTATCAAGAAAGTAAAATAGGAACTACTAAAGGATTTTATCTGGGTTAGTCAAAGATAAAAAATTATAAGAACTGGTGTCTTTGTATTTTTCTTTATTTAAAGTAAAATAGAAGGCACCTTTCTTTGAAAAACCCTTTTGTTTTTCATCTGTTTTGGTCAGAATGTTTGTGCTGAGCAATTTTCTGGTAAAATTCCTTTTATCAAACTTAGTATCGAATATAGCTTCGTATAAGTTTTGTAGTTGAGGTAAGGTGAATTTTTCAGGAAGTAATTCAAACCCAATTGGATATAAAGACGCATTGGCTCTCAGACGCTCAACAGCCAAGGCGACCATTTCCGAGTGGTCAAAAAGTAATTCGGGTAATTTTTTTAAAGAAAACCATTTGGCACTGATTTTATTCGTCAGTTTGTGGTCATAGTCTGCTATATTAAGTAAAGCCTTGTAAGTAACTGATACTGTTCGCATTACAGGGTCGCGTCGAGGGTTTCCGAAAGCGGCAAGTTGTTCAAGATAGACGTCTTTTAAACCCGTGTGTTCGAAAAGAATCCTATCGGCGGCCTCATTTAAGCCTTCATTTTCTTGCAACCAACCACCCATTAGAGACCATGTCTCTTTATTTTCCTCAAGTCCTCTTTTTACAAGTAATATTTTTAATTCTTCTCCGTCAAATCCAAAAATTATAGAGTCAAGTGCTACCAAACACTTGGATTGTTTATTATAAAGGTCTAGCATACATAGGTTTTTTTACAAATTAATAAAAAAAATTTGGACAATACATTTTACTTTTGTTAAATATGATAGAAGCCAAAAAAGTAAACTTCGAATATTTAGAGAGTTTTTCGCTCAAAAACATCAATCTGAAGGTTCAAAAAGGTAAAATTCTGGGCATAATTGGTCAAAGTGGTTCAGGAAAAACCACCCTGCTGAAACTCTTGGCTGGTTTGAAAGAACCAAGTTCAGGCCAAATCAACATCAATGGAACTCCCTTAGAACCACCCTCAAAAAAATTAATTGCCGGCCACAGACAAATCAAGATGGTTACCCAGCAAAACACGCTTTTTCCAAACATCACCATTGCAGAAAATATAGCCTATGAGGTAAGGTTTTTTGAAAAAAAATATCAAAATCAGAGAGTTAGTAAATTAGCTAAAGATTTAAATATTAGTCATTTATTGGGCAAATTTCCACGAGAACTTTCAGGTGGAGAAATTCAGCGTGTAATGCTCGCTAAGGCTATTGCAGATGAGCCTCTTTTATTATTACTCGATGAACCCTTTGCAAATCTCGATTCCATAATAAAGAAAAAAGTGATGCTCAATCTGCAGTCTGTTTTAAGAAAAGAGCAAATAGCGTGCATTTTTGTAACCCATGACATTCATGATGCATTTGGGATGGTAGACGAACTTTTCATCATAAAAAATGGCAGGATGGTTCAAAAAGGTACCTCCGAAGATATTTATAATTTCCCGAAAAACAAATATGTAGCCTTACTTACTGGGGACGGTTTTATGTTGAAAACTACTGAAAAAGAAGTTTTTGTAAGAGCTGAAAATATCGACATTAACCCAACTGGTGAGTTAGAGGCAGAAGTTATCAATAATATTTTTAAGGGAGCTTTTTATGAAATAATCCTTGAGTATAACTCAAATACAATTTATGCCTTGAGTAAAAATATCTTTCCGATTGGCCAGAAGATCAGATTCGACATACATTCAGTCATCCACTTTGATTAATATCGAGCTACTATTTCTGCCGTATCCATTATAATCTAGGCCATAACCTACCACGAATTGATTCTGAATTTCGAAACCAACATAATCCAACTTTATAGGTACCTGCATAGCCTCTGGTTTGTGCAAAAGCGTCGCAACAGAAATACTAGCAGGATTATGTATCTCCAACGTCTTCATCAGAAAGTCTAAAGTCCGCCCGGTATCCACAATGTCTTCCAAAATAACCACATGACGACCTTCAATTGGTTGGTTTAGACCAATCAATTCCTTCATTTTACCCGTAGATTCTGTATTTTGATAAGAATGTATTTTGAGGAAACTTACCTCGCACGGTATGGAGAGTTTTTTAAAAATATCAGCAATAAAAAGGAAAGAACCATTCAGGATTCCTAGAAATATGGGTTTTTTGTCCGCAAACCTTTCGTTAAGTTTATCCGAAATATCATCAACTCTTGCTTGTATTTCCTCGCTCGTTATTAGTTCCTTGAACTTCAAATCCAGTACCTCTACCATATTTCTATTTTTCATGTAAAATAAAATAATATTTTGTTAACAATCGGCTTTTTGATAGATGAAATTTCAAATTTCTATAATTTTGTCACGCAATTATTGATTGACCATTTTCGTTTTTTACAAAAACATACACATTGAAACAAAGACTCGTTCTTATTTTATTCTTTTTGGCTCATATAACGTCTTATGGGCAATTATTTTCTTTTCTAAATACCAAAGAAAAACCGAAAGCAGAAATGCTCCTCTTGGATAGGGGAGTGCAAATAAGTACTACGGCTGCTGTTAATAACATGTACAATTTTAACTTTTCTGAAGCCGAAAAAGAGTACAAATGGTTGAAAGTAAAGTATCCAGAGCATCCGTTGGGTGATTTCATGTTAGGCCTCAATGAGTGGTGGAAAATAGTACCCGATACCAAACAAGAGCGATTTGATGATCAGTGCCATACCTACATGGATAATGCCATTGACCTTGCCGATGACATGTTCGACAGGAATAAGAAAAACAAAGAAGCTGCTTTTTTTCTTTCGGCAGCTTATGCAATCAAAGGTAGGCTTTATGCGGAGCGAGAAAAATGGGTCAAGGCGGCTTGGGCAGGCAAGCAGTCAATAAAATATTTGGACTACAGCAGGGGAGAAGAAAACATAAATCCAGAGTTGCTATTTGGAGATGGAGTATACAATTATTACTCGCGTTGGATTCATGAAAACTATAAATCTCTCAAACCATTGTTAACTTTTTTCAGAAAAGGAGATAAAAATTTGGGCATAAAACAATTGGAAAATGTGGCAAACAATGCTTTTTATTCAAGAATGGAGGCCAGATATTTTTTGATTCAAATTTACGCTGCCGAGAATCAGTCTGCTAAGTCGCTAATGATGGCACGGCAGATGCACACTCTTTATCCCAACAATTCCTTTTTTCACAGATATGTCGCCCGAAATAGTTTTGCTCTAGGAAGGTTAGACGAAGCTGAGTTTTATGCCAACGAACTGATGGCCAGGTTGGACGAAAAACGGTACGGCTACGGAGATAATGACGGCAGATATGCGGCTTATATATTGGGCTACGTTAATCAGAATTATAAACGTAACGACAGTCAAGCTAAATACTACTATCAAAAATGTATCAACTACTCGCTGAACAACAATACCAAGGAGTCAGGTTATTATGTGGCTTCTAATTTGGCCTTGGGTAATATTGCCTTGAAAGAAAATGATAATAAGGCTGCTGTAGAATATTGGGCTGAGGTTTTAAAAAACTCAGAAAAGAATTCGAGTTCGTATCAACAAGCCAAAAAATCTCTTGAGGATCTCACCAAAAAACTTAAGGCACAAAAAAAAGGGAAAAAGTAGTTTCCCCTTTTTTTTATAAATTCTTTTTTAGTTTAAAATCAAGGAATTGGAAGTACCTTAGTGTTTTTAAATGTTGAAAGAATTACCATAGTTTGTGTACTAGCCACTACTTCAATTTCATTGATTGTTTCCATAATCAAGGTCTGGTACGACGCTATATCTCTTGCTATTACTTTTAGCAAAAAATCACAAGAGCCCGTAACGTGGTGACATTCAATGATCTCAGGAACCGCCTCTATTGTCTTTACAAAAGACTCTGTGATCGATTTTCTGTGTCCCGAAAGCGTAACTTGTACAAAAGTCATAACACCAAGACCCACTTTTTCACGGTCTATTTGTGCATGATAACTTTCGATAATCCCAGTATTCTCTAGTTTTTTAACTCTCTCTAAGGTGGGTGCTGGCGAAAGTCCAATTTCTTTTGAAAGTTGGGCATTCGTTATTTTACCGTTACTTTGAAGTATTTCTAAAAGTTTGTGATCGATTTGATCTAATTTACCGACTGCCATTTTTATGTTTGATTGATGATTTCAGAATTTTATTCGGCGTAAAGATAGTATTTTATATTAAAATTTTAAATTATTTAAATAAACTTCTTTATTTTATGGTTGATCAAAGTAGTTTTTTATATAAATATCAATACTTTTAATTAAAATATTACAAAAAGAGAGTTATAGCGAAAGTTCTATTTGCGGGTTCCAAAAAACTTCTTTGAAGTTCTGAATTTGGTCGTCTTTGATGGTAATACCTTCTGATTCAAGCAGTTCTTGCATGGTGGTAGGCGTTTGGAAATGCATTTTGCCTGTTAAAAGGCCATTTCGGTTCACTACCCGATGAGCAGGGACGTCTGCCAAACCATGTGCAGCATTCATGGCCCAGCCCACTAGTCTGGCACCAGTACTGAGGTATTTGGCTATGGCACCATAGCTAGTGGCTCTACCCGAGGGGATGAGTTTTACCACCTCATAAACCTCTTGAAAGCTTTGCATCTTCTATTTCTTTGACGAGCTGCTTGTACCAATCTTCGCCGTAGGCTCGTATGAGTGGTTCCTTCAGGAATTTGTAAACTTCCACGCCGAGTTTATCACCTAATGCACAGGCGTCCGAACAGATACTCCATCGGTCGTAGTTGATGGCATGGTAACTTTCATATTTGGTAACTCTAATAGGGTATAGATGGCAAGAAATCGGTTTTTTGAAATCAATTACACCGTCATTATATGCTTGTTCAATACCACATTGTAGGATACCCTTTTTGTCGTAAATGGCGTATGCACATTCTTTTTCGTCTATGGTTGTGGTGGAATAATCACCCTCCCAGTCTTTTATGTATTTGCCTTGTTCTTCTATTGCTTTTATACCTTCTGGTGATAAATAGGGCTTTATCTTTTCGTAAATTTCTTCAAGTATAGGAAGTTCTACCTCTTCAAGCGGAGCTCCTAAATCACCTTCCACACAACACGCACCTTTGCATTTTTCTATGTCGCATACAAAAAACTTGTCGGCTACATCATCGCTTATACAGGTGTCTTCTATTAATATCATTCTTATTTTTTTATAATAATTTTAGAACCCACCATAATGTTATTATCTGTCATGTTGTTCCATTTTTTGATATCACTCACATTCGCATCGTATTTCCTAGAAATACTGTATAAGGTTTCGCCTTGAGCAACAGTGTGATATTTTGTGCCTACTGAATTGGTCGAAGTCTTTGGCGTTTCGGTAGTTGTTTTTGGTAAAGTGCTGCTAGTACTTTTAACGGAAGAAACCACTAATTTCTGGCCCAAACTAATGCTATTGTTATTGAGGTCATTCCAGTCTTGAATTTGACTTACTGTAACACCATATTTTTTAGAAATACTGAATAGTGTCTCACCTGCTGCTACTGTATGGGTTTGAGCTTTGGTTGTAGTTGTGGTTTCTTTAACAGGAGGTTTTGGTTTTATGAGTTCTTCCTCTCCAATGGGTTCATTTACAATAGGTTTCTTCACTGGTGGTGTTTTGGTCACAACTTCCTCTTTAATAGCAATAGTTGATTTACCAACTGTCAACAGTTGATTTACTTTTATGGTTTCAGTTGGACTCATGACATTCATTTTACGAAGTTCATCTACAGTTAGCCCATATTTTTTGGCAATCGAAAAGAGCGTTTCACCTTGTTTCACCATATGTTTTGTACTTACGGTTTTAGTCGACGTTTTTTTGGTTTCCTCTACTTTTACAGGAGGGGTAGTTACAGGTGGCTTTGGACTATTTTTTGGCTCAAATATATCATCATCTATCTTTAAGCCATCAGATTTTACTTCGGTAGGCTTTGTTTCGGTAGGCCGAGTTTCAGCTTTTGTTACTTCCTCGTTCCGTACAATCTCTTTCGGCTTTTCTATTTCCTCGTATTTCTCGCTTGCTTTCGGCGTGGTTTTCGCGGCTACTTCCTCTTTTTTAGTATAATCCTCTTTAACTGGGAGACTTTCCTTTTCTTCAATGGCTTCCTTTATAACCTCGATAGGCTGATTTTTAGGCCTAGTTTTTTGTAACCAAATCACTCTACCGGGTTGTAGCTTTTGAGAGTTTTTCATTCTGTTGTATTTCAGAAGGTATTTTAGACCCACACCATACATTTGAGAAATATCCCACATGGTTTGCTCCCCATGAACGGTATGAAACGGAACTTTGGCTTTTTTACTTTTTTTCTGTAAATAATATATGCTACCTTCTTTTGTAAGGTCCTTATCTGTCATGTCATTATAAGACAAAAACTTTCCAATTTTCATCTTCGCTTTGCTAGATAATTGTGCTACCTCCTCACCACTTTGGGCCAGTATTCCTTTTTTGCCATTTATTTCATAAAAAATAGGATCATCAGGAGAGGTGGAAACCATGGTGATTCGTTTCAACTGGGGAAAACCAACATCGATTTTTCTGGCGTCTAATCGTTTCTGAATTTTACCATTGATTTCCTCTACATCTTCAATTCTAGATAAGATCAATACATTGTATAACTTATCCTCTGGAATATTAGGTGCGTAAAGCCAAGGATTGTATTTTCTGAGTTCTGTAATATCAGTAGTGAGTTCCACGGCTATTTCAGCCAAAGATTTACCTTTTGTGGCATATTCTATGAATTTCCTTGGCGAATCTTTTAATCGATTCAAGCGATGTTCGAAGGCAATTCTATGTGCCAATGCTTTAATTAGATAAGGATGTGTGTTTTCGTCGAATTTCACCTCACTGGCAAAAGACCAATCAACCGGAATTTTATCAGAGGCTCCCTGAACCCCTAAGTTGTAGGCCAATAAACACGAAATCCAATTTTTAAAAATAAGGTTGTTGCGTTTCATATACAAGGCTGCGGCCCTTGTTGATAGGTGGATGTTTTTTCTATCGTCTTGGTTGTTATCTACTTTGAGGCCCACTTCTTTGGCTGTCGATTCTTTAAATTGCCAAAAACCAACTGCATTGGAGCTTGAAATGGCTTCTGGAAGTAAGGAACTCTCCATTACAGCCAAATATTTCATATCTTCAGGAAGGTCTTCTTCCTCTAATATTTTTTCAATTATCGGAAAATACCATTGCATTCTCTCTAACTTCTGATCTAAAAATTTATTTTGAGGTGTTAATAAATTGGTGACCTCCGTATTTACTGCTTTTAGTGCTTCAGGATTTAGTTCTACAAGGATATTCGCGAACTCTATTTTTTTTGGCGTTTCAGGAATACTTAATTGGTTTTGAGCATTCGCAATGAATAGTGTAGGGTAGATTAATAAGAAAGCTAAAATCTTTTTCATTTTTATTTTATTTTTCTGGAGACAAGCAAGCCGTCTCTTATGGGTAAAAGCACATTTTTAGTTCTAGTATCGTTATGCACGTAGGCATTAAATTCTCTTAATAGTTTAGTGGTAGCGTCGTTTTTATATTGATCCGCCACCTTTCCGTCCCAAAGGACATTGTCGCTAATTATCAGGCCCCCAACATTGAGTTTTTCAATTACCAAGTCGTAGTATTTGATATAATTTAACTTGTCGGCGTCAATAAAAACTAAATCAAACATAGCATCTAAAGTTGGTATCACATCCAGTGCATTTCCCATTTTTAGCTCTATCTGATCAGAGAGCTCCGCCAACTCTATGTTTTTTCTAATTCTAGATTCCAGTTCCTCGTCAGCCTCAATGGTAATCAATTTGCCACCTTTTGCCAAGCCTTCTGCCAAACAAATAGCCGAGTAACCTGTATAAGCTCCTATTTCTAAGATATTTACGGGTTGCAAAATTTGCGAAATCATTGATAGTAACCTGCCTTGCAAGTGCCCTGATAACATGCGAGGTTTAAGTAAATTGGCATGGGTATCTCTACTTATTTGCCTTAATACCTCAGACTCGGGGCTGCTGTGGTCTTCACAATATTCGTTTATTTTGTCGTTTGCCATATTCTCTTATTGCAAAAATAAAAATATTATTTTGTAAATTCCAAATTTATTGTTAATATTATATTTTCAGAAAAAAATGAAAATTACTATTTATTAAAAAAGCCCCGAAAGGCTTTTTTAATTTTATTTAAAGTGTTCTTTTCAATTCTCTAATTTCGAAGCTTTCAATGATATCATCCACTACAATGTCGTTGAAGTTTTTGATACTTAAACCACACTCATATCCGTTCTTAACTTCTGCCACGTCGTCTTTGAAACGTTTCAATTGAGCTATTTCACCTTCATGAACCACTATACCTTCGCGGATAATTCTTACTTTGTTGTTTCGTTTTACATAACCGTCGGTTACATAACATCCCGCAATAGTACCCACTTTACTGATTTTGAACACTTCACGAACCTGAATATTACCTGTTACCACCTCTTCTTCTTTCGGTGCCAACATACCTTCCATGGCAGCTTTTATTTCATTGATAGCATCATAGATAATTGAATAAAGTCTGATTTCGATTTGTTCAGAGTCTGCAATTCTTCTGGCATTGTTTGAAGGACGTACTTGGAAACCAATTACGATTGCATCTGCAGCTGACGCCAGGGTTACATCAGATTCAGAAATCTGTCCAACAGCTTTGTGTACAATATTTACTTGAACTTCGTCCGTAGAAAGTTTCAATAGTGAATCAGACAAGGCTTCAACTGAACCGTCCACGTCACCTTTGACAATAACGTTGAGTTCTTTAAATGTACCTATCGCTTTTCTTCTACCGATTTCGTCCAAAGTAATGTGTTTCTTCGCTCTGATGCTCATCTCTCTGTTGAGCTGCTCACGCTTGTTGGCTATTTCACGGGCTTCTCTGTCAGATTCCATGATGTTGAACTTGTCACCAGCTTGTGGTGCTCCAGGAAGACCCAATATTTGAACTGGCTGAGACGGTCCAGCTTCTTTAACTCTCTCACCAAGAGAGTTTACCAAGGCTTTTACTCTACCGAAGTATTGGCCAGCCAACATAATATCTCCTATCTTCAGTGTTCCGTTTTCTACCAAAATAGTTGATACATAACCTCGTCCTTTATCAAGTGAGGCTTCTATTACTGTTCCAAATGATTTTCTGTTTGGATTGGCTTTCAAATCAAGCAATTCAGCCTCTAATAAAACTTTATCAAGAAGGTCGTCTATACCCAAACCTGATTTTGCAGAAACTTCTTGCTCTTGATATTTTCCTCCCCAACTTTCTACGAGTATATTCTCTTTTGCCAAATCTTCTCTAATCTTAGCTGGATTGGCATTTGGTTTATCTATCTTATTGAATGCAAACACAATAGGTACACCGGCGTTTTGAGCATGGTTAATGGCCTCTTTTGTTTGAGGCATCACGCTATCATCAGCAGATATAACTATAATTACAACGTCAGTTACTTTAGCACCCCTTGCCCTCATGGCCGTAAATGCTTCGTGACCTGGTGTATCCAAGAAGGTGATGGACTTGCCTTTGTTGGCTCCTTCTTTCATGGTGACGGAGTAGGCTCCAATGTGCTGTGTGATACCTCCGGCTTCTCCTGATGCTACTTTGGATCTTCTTATGTAGTCAAGTAGCGATGTTTTACCGTGGTCAACATGTCCCATAATGGTTACGATAGGAGCACGATGTATCAAATCTTCCTCTTTGTCTACTATTACCTCAGTGTCGAACGATACCTCTTCTTCTGCAGATATGAATTCCACGTCGAAGTTGAATTCAAGGGCTATCATTTGGATAGTTTCGGCATCTAACCTTTGGTTGATTGATGCAAAAATACCCATCTTCATACAACTCGCTATAACTTCGTTCACCGAAACGTTCATTAGAGAGGCCAACTCAGATGCCGAGATGAATTCGGTAACTTTCAATGTGCCGCTTTCTTCTAATTCTTGTTGGTCAAGTGCATCCTGGGCTTCAGCACGGTTTCTGCGTTTTTCTTTTCTATATTTCGAACCGAACTCGTTGCCTTTATTTTGCAATTTAGACATCGTGTTCTTGATGTTGTCCTTTACATCATCTTGAGAAACCGACTCTTTTCTGTTTCCACCTTTTTTGAAGTCTTTTTTACCTCCTATGCTACCGCCGCCTCCTTGATTTTGATTTGGAGTAGGACTCGGCTTCTCAGTATTTGAACCACCCGTAAACGGTGGTTTCGCACCACCTGTGTTTGGGTTTTGAGGTGAATTTGGTGTATTAAGTCTGTTCGGACCAACCGCTTTGGGGTCTTTTCTGAAGTTTTCGAAATTCGACTTCGTCGTATCACCTACTTTTTCACCTCCTACTATTACTCTTTTTCTCTTGCGTTTTTGTTTCAGTTCTTCTTTGGTAAGCGGCTTACGCTCAACTGGAAGTTCGATTTTTCCAAGAACCTTCAATCCTTGTAGTTTATCACCTTGTGCCTTAATAAGTTTTGGAGGAAGTATTTCTTCTATTTCATCCTCTTCTACTACTTTTTTGGCTTTAGGAGTTTCCTCTTCTTCCACAAATACCTCTGCAATGATCTCAGCGAGTACCGGTTCTTTCGGCTCAAGTTTTACTTCCACTTTAGGTTGTTCAACTGCCGGTTCAACCTGCCGTTCTTCTTTGGGAGCAACAATTTCTTGAACTGCCTCAACAGGTTTCGGAGTTTCTTTAGGTTTTTCCTCAACAACTGGAGCAGGTTTCTCTTCTACAACTACTGGGGTAACTACTATTGGCTCAGTTTTAACCACTGGCGTAACCACCACAGGCTCAGGAATCGGCTCAGGTTTCGGTGCTTCTTTCGGCACTTCTGGAACTGCGTCTATTGGAACAATCTTGGCTGGTCCTTTGCTATTCAGGTCTATTTTGCCAAGAACTTTTGGCCCTTGCAGATTATGTTCTATCTTAATGATCTCAGGCTCTGCTGGTTCTTCTCTAAAATACAGGATTTCGTCATTCGAACGAGCCGGCGACGAAGTTTCTGCGGATGAACTTGACGACGAACCGCCTCCCATATCTCCTAGAAGCTCAGGGGAATGCAGTTCTTTTGATAAAACCTCAAGTAAGTCAAATGAAAGTTTGGCGTTGGGATTATTATCAATACGATGCCCTTTTGAGCTCAGAATCTCAATAATGGTAATTGTACCTACGTTAAGTTTCTTGGCCGCTTGGCTAAGTCGCATCATTTTTTCTTCTGCCATAAATTTTTCTTAAATTTTATAATAACAATTGTAATTTGTTGTGTTTTAGTCTTCTACATATCAATCGAATTCTTTTCTGAGAATATCCAATACTTCGTCAACAGTTTCTTCTTCGAGTTCTGTTCTTCTTACTAGGTCGGCTTTTCCAATGGTCAATACAGACTTAGCTGTATCGAGGCCAATCTTTCTGAATTCTAACAATATCCACTCGTCTATCTCATCTGTGAATTCCATCAAATCAACATCTTCTTCTTCTACAACACCTTCGATGTCTCTGAAAACGTCAATTTCTAATCCAATTAATTTCGAGGCTAGTTTAATGTTTAATCCACCTTTACCAATGGCCAGCGAAACTTGATCTGGTTTTAAGAAAACCGAAACTCTCTCGTTATTTTCGTTAATTCTGATGTTGCTAATTTTTGCAGGGCTTAATGCTCTTGAAATCAATAAATTAGTGTTATCGGTCCACTGAATGACGTCAATGTTTTCGTTTTCCAATTCTCTCACTATCGAGTGAATTCTCGAACCTTTCATGCCCACACAAGCACCTACTGGATCTATTCTATCATCAAAAGATTCAACGGCCACTTTTGCTCTTTCGCCCGGCTCTCTAACAATTTTACGAATTGAGATTACGCCGTCTTGGATCTCTGGAATTTCTAACTCGAACAAACGCTCCAAGAAAACTGGAGAAGTTCTTGAAAGTGTAAGTTTAGGGTTTCCGTTGTTTATTTCTACTTTGTGAATGATTGCTCTTATGCTGGTTCCTTTACGGAATCTGTCTTTTGGTATTTGTTCGCCTTTCGGAAGAGAAAGCTCGTTGCCTTCTTCGTCCATACAGATAACTTCTTTACCCAAAATCTGGTAAACGTCAACCGTTACCAACTCGCCAACTTGGTCTTTGTACTGATCAAAAAGCATTTCTTTTTCAAGATCTTTTACTTTTTGAATCAAAGTCTGACGGGCGGTTTGAACAATTCTTCTACCGAAATCTTCTATTTTTACTTCTTCAGCCACTTCTTCGCCAATTTCGAAGTCAGGCTCAATTTTCTTTGCTTCTGAAAGAGGAATTTTATCTGTATCCCAAATGTCTTCTGAGTTATCGTCAACAATTTCTCTTGTTCTCCACATCTCCAAGTCACCACTTTCGGCGTTTAGAATGATGTCAAAGTTGTGATCGTCGCCATAAGCCTTACGTATCATGGTTCTTAGCACATCCTCAAGGATGGCTATCATGGTTGGCCTGTCGATGTTTTTTTCTCTTGCAAACTCAGCAAACGATTCAATTAAATCTCCACTATGCATACGTGTCTATGTTTTATTTAAATGAAATGACAACTTTGGCTTCTTTGATGTTCTCTATCAAGAAAGTTACCGCTTCAGGTTTTATTTTCTTTTTCGCTTCGGGTTCTATTGTAATTTTACCTTCTGATACTTGTGCAAGGGTTCCTTTGATCTCGCTTAAGTCCTCTAAGGTTACCTTTAAGGTTCGACCGATGTTTTTGGTATATTGTCTCTCAAACTTCAGTGGACTGTCCGCTCCAGGTGATGACACTTCTAAAACAAACGCCACATCAATAATTTCCTCTAACTCAGCTCCAAGTTTACGACTCACCTCACCACACTCATCTATAGAAATGCCCTCATCAGAATCAATATATACAGTTATTTTTTTTCTGATTTTGGAGTCGGAAACAACAACATCGACCAAGTAATAATCCGTGGAGGATATTATTTCGTCTAAAAATTTAATTACTGCTTCTCTGAGAGCCATCTAAAAACCTACAAATCTATAATGATTACCAACAAAAAAGGAGGTTTTATACCCCCTGATTCTTCTTTTCGATGCAAAATTAGTCTATTTTTTGGTAAATTCCATATATTATTTAAAAAAAACAATTTAAAATATCGCTTTTGTTTTGAAGTATTTATGAAATTCCAAATGGTGTTTTTTGGGTTTTTGAGGGGAGGTACTTTTGATTTATTTGAAAAGGTGTATTCTCAACTTAATATAGTTTGTTTGGATGTAATACTTTGTTCTTTTGGGTTACTAATTCAAGAAATTGGCTATTATCGATTAGCCACTGCCTCAAAATATGCGTTTTTGTAGCTCTGCCTTTCCTATTTTGACACAGATTGGCTATAATTGCAGTACTATTAATTATTTTGCTTATTGGGCCTACTCAATTTCATTAAAAAATTCTTTTTTTTGATCAATATCGCCTTTGGTCTGTATTCGCTTTTGGTATATCAGTTGGTTTTATCAGCGGATATTAGGCATTGGCTTGGAGGTTTTTTAATGCTCACTTTCCCATTAGTACTAGTAGGACACTTGTTCTTTATGTTGATTTGGGTTTTGGGTAAGTCACCCAAAGCCTTGCTTTCATTGTTTATGTTGTTGATTACCTATTCTATTTTTGATAGAACCTTGAAAATCAATCCACCTGATATAAAACCCAATCCACCATTTTCGTTTTCGTTGCTAAGTTATAATTTAATGTATGGCAATTATCATCAGTTCGTGTCTGAAGAAAACCAAGAAACGGCCAAAGGTCTTTCCAATCTTATGGACACGCTAACGGCTGATATTAAGTGTTTTCAGGAAATGTATAACACCGAAAAGTATCATGAGTTTGACCTTTTGAGGAGGATTTCAAGGCGAAATGCCTATTATGTTTACATGCACTCCAACACAGACAATAACCAAGGTCAGGGAGCCATTGGCTTGGCTATTTTTAGTAGATTTCCGATAATTTCGAAAAAAGAGCTGTACTGGCCACCGAACAATAATGGTATGCTTTCGGCCGATATTGTTATCGGAAAGGATACCGTGCGGGTTATTAATGCCCAATTGAAGTCGATGGGTATAAGAGTGCAAAGGATTTTGAGAAAGGATAACAAAATTGATAAAGAAGAGACCCGAAATGTTCTTAGTAAGCTCAAGGGAGGTTTTGAAGATAGGGGCTTGCAGGTGAATTTGCTTGAAAATTGGATTGAAGAAAGTCCATATCCAGTGATTTTGGCCGGAGACTTTAATGAGTTGCCTTATGGTTATGCTTATGGTAGAATCAGAAAAAAGCTCAACAACGCCTTTGAGGAAACTGGTTTTGGTTTTGGGTTTACTTATCACAAGGTCTTGAGTTTTTTGAGGATAGATAACCAGTTTTTTGATGATAAGAAAATTGAAAACATTGATTTTCTGACCATGTCAAACGTCCCTTTTTCTGATCATTATCCTATAAAAGCTTGGTATTTGATGAAGTAAAATCCTTTTTTATGAAAAGAATTCAAAGTATAGATTTTGCTCGTGGTTTGGTGATGGTCATTATGGCCTTAGATCATGTGAGAGATTTAATGCATACTGATGCTTTTACACAAGATCCGACAGATCTTAATACCACAACGCCTATTTTGTTTTTCACCAGATGGATCACCCATCTTTGTGCTCCTACTTTTGTATTTTTGTCGGGAGTTTCGGTTTTTATGTCGTTAGAGTCAAGTAAAAATTTGGTTGAAGTCCGAAGTTTTTTGCTCAAACGCGGTTTGTGGCTTCTGTTTTTAGAAGTGACTGTTGTGAATTTTGGGATATGGTTTGATGTTCATTTTCAGACCATTATGTTTCAAGTAATTGGAGCCATTGGTTTTGGGTTTATTGTAATTGGTTTTTTGCTCAAGTTTTCAACCTCAGGCATTGGTAGAGTAGGATTTTTTCTTTTGCTACTCTATCCTTTGTTGGCCTTAGTTCCGTTTTCTGATGGCATCCGGAACTCCTTAGGAATATTGTTTTTCCCGGCACTAATTCCTGTCGGAGCAAAATTTACCTTTTTTATGTCTTACCCTCCCATACCTTGGTTGGCCATAATGATGCTTGGCTTTGGTTTTGGTCCTATGTTTCTGGATAAAAGTAGTAAATCGCTTTTTCTGAAATATGGGCTGATTTCACTGGGATTGTTTTCGGTAGTGAGACTAGTCAATATTTATGGTGATCCTGCCCTTTGGTCTGTTCAAAAGAACACCATGTATACTTTATTGTCGTTTTTAAATGTTTCAAAATACCCACCTTCGCCATTGTATGTGTTTGTTACTTTGGGTGTAATTTTCTTGAAAATGTGGTGGGCAGAGGGACGGAATAACAAACTGATTGAAATAATGAAAGTGTATGGCAAAGTTCCGCTTTTCTATTATTTGATTCATTGGTACGTGGTTCACCTCACCATGTTTGCTATTGTTTTTGTCAAAGGTTATAAAGTCTCGGACTTGGTCTTTGGACCGTTTAAGTTTGGTAGGCCTGAATCGGGCGGAGGTGTTTCATTGTCTTACGTTTACCTAATTTGGCTTGTTATAGTGATTTTGATGTATCCTTTGTGTAAATGGTATGGTACTTATAAAGAGGCCAATAAGTCTAAAACTTGGTTGCGGTATTTATAAAAAATGAGCATCTTTTACTTAAAGAATGCTCATTTTTTAGCTAGCTTACAATTATTAAAAAAACTAGTTCATCACAATCTTGACTTCCTTTCCGGTAATCGCCGCCTTTTTTATTGCGTCTATAATTATCATGTCTTTTAGTCCTTCTTCACCTGGTGTTAAAACAGGTTTATTGTTCAAAATGGCAACCGCAAAGCCATCCATTTGATAAGCTTGGTGATGAACTATCGGGAAATCCATTGGGCCTTTGGAGGTCGTACCTTTTAGCGGACCGTAATCGTAGGCTGGCGACATACTCAAACTACCTTTTTCATAATGAATCGATAATTCGTGGGCGTTTGTAGTATAAGAACTCATTCCACTTGCTATAGCTCCACTTGGGAATTTCAATTGCCACAAAATAGTTTCTTCAATGTCTCTGTAAACCTCTGGTTCGGTTTTTATGGCCTGAGCGGTTACCGAAATCGGTTCTTCCCCTGTAGCATAACGGCTAGCATTGATACAGTAAATACCTACATCCATTAATGCACCACCACCCGACCATTTGTTGTTCATTCGCCAAGCATTGAGGTCACGGTTTCTCCAAGCAAACTTGGTTTCGATAAACTTTGGCTTTCCAAAATCTTTGTCTTTGGCTAGTCGCATAACTTCATTGGTAAATGGCTCATAATGAAGTCTATATCCTACACCAAGCTTTACGTTTTTGCTTTTGCAATAGGCAATCATCTCACGTGCTTGTTTGGCATCCATCGACATCGGTTTTTCTGTAATGACGTGCTTGCCGGCTTTTGCGGTACGCATCACGTATTCGGCATGCATAGAATTGGGTAAAACCACATACACTACATCTATATCTGGATTGTTGGCAATGGTATCGAAATTTTGATAATTATAAATGTTTTTGTCGGCCAAATTGTATTTTTCTTTCCATTTGGCGGCTTTTTCCGGCGAGCCTGTAACGATGCCTACTAGTTCACAGTTTTTAGACTGAGAAAGACCGGGAGCCAACTGATTAGTGGCATAACTTCCTAATCCACAAAGAACTACTCGAAGTTTTCGGTCAGTGGTAATAGGGTAGGCCTGTAGGTTTTGAGCAGCCAAAGGTACCAAAACACCTGAAGCGGCCAAGTTTCTTAAAAAATCACGTCTTGAGTTTTTCATTCTTTATTTGAAGGGTTGAAATAATAAACTAAAATTATGAAAAATAAATCATAACAACATGCTTTATCCCTGTCTAAAACCCAATTCTCCTCTTACCACCACCACTCTTTCCTTCATAATGCTCTTTCAACTTTTCCAATTCAAATACGTAACCACCGCTTAGAATAGGGAAGCGTGTCCAGCTGCGAGAATCGAGGTTGTGGGTGTCGAGGTGGAAACCCGGTGCGTAACGCTCTCTTTTCCACTGGTTTCGGCTCCAAAGCTTAAAGAATCTGTTCGTCCAACTGTAAAGGTCTTCTCGGCTATATTGGTTTTCATAGAATTTCTCTAAGTTCCTAAAGCACTCCACCGGCGATTTTTTATCTCTGATGGCCAACTGCTCAATGTGGTTGAGAACTTTATATGGCATCAGGTCTTTTTCGTCGGTTTGTTTGTTGTCTTTTGGTCGCAATTCGGCCGTTGGTTGTAAGGCGTTGACGTATTTCAATCCTTCTATTTTTATGTGTTTTCCTTTTACTTCACAGCCAGTTTTTTCAAGCCAAATTAACCAAGTTCTTAGCCAATCTTTATCAATTCCAGCAATCGGACTGATACTTCCTGCTGTGTCTCCGTCCATGGTGCAGTAGCCTACTGCCACTTCTGAGCGGTTTGAGGTGGCCAAAAGTAAATGATTGTGAAGGTTGGCTAGCATCCACACACCTGGAGCACGCACGCGAGCCTGAATATTTTGCATTGGTAGGTCATCGGTAGCCCAACTCAGCTTTCGCCCAATTTGGTCTTCAATCAAATGACTGTAGCTATCCACCAAGCCATTGATGTTGATTTTCATAAACTGAGCACCAATAGATTCCGCTAAATTTTTGGCAGAGTTTAAAGTGTCATCTGAGCTGTTTTCTGTTCCTTGATAGATGGTCAGTATCAGTTTTTCTGTTAGTTCTTCTATTGTTTTGGTATTTTTAACCTCTGGTATATAGCTGAGTTTATCTTTAAATGCTTCAAAGCCAATGCTTTCGTCTCCAAGCCTTACCATCAATCCACACAAAGCTGTGCACGCACAAGAGTCAGCTCCTCCAGATAAAGAAATGGTAAAACCAAATGAGCGAGACTTTCGGAGATAATCAAAAAGTGCTAAACTTACTGACCTCGAAAACTCCTCTTCTTTTAATGATCCACCACTTTCAAAAGCTTCCATTTCAGCAAAACTGGTATTGGGGATTTCAGAAAAAGTCAGTTCAAAATTTGATTGTATCAATTTCAAATCTGGTGGCAAGCTCGATTTTATTTTGGCTTGCTCGATTTTGTTTTTGCCAATATCAATGATGGCCGACGTAAGTGTAAAATCAGCATAACTAAAACGTTGACTAGAGGCCAATACGTCACCACCTGAGCAAACCATGGCATCGCCGTCGAAAATTAACCTTCCTGACTCATTACCGAGCAAATTGGTGTAAACATAGGCACAGCTAAACGCCCTAGAGGCGTCAGTGACCAATTGTTCTCTTATCTTGAATTTGTGAAAGCCAAACGGACTTGCACTTGGGTTTAATATAATATCTACACCCTTGTCGAAATGTCTGGTAGCCGGTCTATTCGCTACCCAGGCATCTTCACATATTTCGAGGCCTATGCGAATATTGTCAAAATTGAAAACTAAATCTCCAACCGGATATTTGATGCCTTTAATGCTTATCTCTGAGGTCTGGCCTGGTTTCCATCTGTGAAACCAGCGGTCTTCATAGAAAAGACCGTAGTTGGGCAAATGTTGTTTGCACACAAATCCAAGTATCTGTCTATTGGCTATAACACAAGCTGAATTGTATATTTTGTTATTCAACCATATCGGTAAACCAACGCAAGCTACTATGTCTGAAGTTTGGTCAACAATATCCTCTAAAATTTCCAATGACAGTTTGAAAACATCAGGCGAATAAAAGGCATCCTCACATCCATAGCCCGTAATACAAAGCTCTGGTAAACACAAAACTTGTATTTCCTGATTTTTTGCCTCCGCTATTGCTTTTAGAATATTGGCTTTATTACCGTGCCAGTCGAGTGGAGTTTGATTTAATGCAGAAGCTCCTACTTTTACTAATTCCATGCTTGTGTTTTAATTTGATTCAAAATTAAAAAAATAAAAGCATAAATAAGAAAAGAATAGTTTTTTGCAAAAAGGTTAAGGTAAATATAAATAAATCAAGAAAATATATCACCGTGCACAAATGAAAATGTATCCGTTTAATAAGAAAATGGGGTAATTCTAAATACTTATCCAGCGGTACTAATTATAATGTAATTTATTTATTTTTAATAGTTTATGTGAAATTTATAGAATTGATTTATGTCAATTCTGTGAATTGACTTAGTAACTATTACTGAAATGATAGTCTTAACTTTGCAATTGATTTAAATCAATTACAGAATTTCCTAATCGAATCAAAATAAAAAAAACACAAAATGCAAGTTACCATCTCAGAAAGACCAACAGAAGTTAAAGGATTAAAATATACCACACCGAAACCGCAGAACTCTGCTATTTCGACTACCTTTTCGGGATGCTATACCATGGAAAAAATCGGAGGGAAACAATTTTGCTTCGTATTCGATAGAGGAATTGAGTTTTAATATAAATAAGAAAGAAGGGTGAAAAATTTCACCCCCCTTTACCCGTCCTATTGAGTGAAAACTTTACTAAAATCTTAATTGA
Source organism: Lacihabitans soyangensis (assembly GCF_024343775.1). Taxonomy (GTDB): domain Bacteria; phylum Bacteroidota; class Bacteroidia; order Cytophagales; family Spirosomataceae; genus Leadbetterella; species Leadbetterella soyangensis. Next base: position 21,457 of record NZ_RJUF01000012.1, read on the forward strand.
GTGAATCGAATTGAGTGAAAATTAACGGAACATAATTGAGTGAACAATTAAAACCATTAAGCTAAAAATTAATCGCTCCGCACACTTCTTATAAATTATCTATATCGCTTTGAGTGAAACATTTTACTGAAATCACTTTCGAACTTTCCCCTTAAGAAAATGTATATTTTATTAGGAAAGCACTTCGTCAGGTTAGGGGAAAGTCGAAGTGAATATTATGATGTCCCATATAAATAATGGAGAATTTCATGCCAAGTGTAAGCATGATTTTTTTTTTGACTTTTTTTTCAGATTTTTTCTCTAAATTATTCTTGTTATAGTACAAAAAGCGGACACATTATGTATCCGCTTAATAATTATGATGCCTTTCAATAATTTTTCTTACTTTTTTAGTTGCCCTAATTTGGTGTCGCCATTAGATAACTTTTTATAAATTATCTTATTTAGTGGTATGTTTTTTGACAACATCAATGCAGCTCAAAAGCTGCCTCTATTTCAACAGTAATTCTTCCGGGTAGCGAGCCCATTCCTACGGCACTTCTAACTCCAATACCGTTTTCTTCACCAAAAATTTCAGCGAACAATTCGCTGCATCCGTTGATAACATACGGGTGTGTGCCGAAATCAGGGTGGGCATTGACCATACCTAATACTTTTACCACACGTTTTATTCTGTTCAGAGAGCCTAGATTCTTTTTAAGGGTTGCTAATATTGTTAAGCCGACTTGTCTGGCCGCTAATTTTCCGTATTCCTGATCTACATCCAAGCCAACTTTGCCCACAAACTGGGTGCCATCGGGCAGGTTAGGGCCATGTCCAGAAACATAGGCCATGTTGTCAACAATTAGGATGGGTTTGTACACACCAGCTGGTGCTGGAGCATCGGGTGTTTCGCTTGCGTAAGCTTCAAATTTGATGTCTGCTGTCATATTACTTGGTCTAGTACCAACACGCCAAGAAGTCCAATTATAGAAACGATGGTTTCCATAATGCTCCAAGTCTTGATGGTGTCTTTTATACTTAAATTAAAATACTCTTTGAAAAGCCAAAATCCGCCGTCGTTAATGTGTGAAAACATCAAACTACCTGAGCCAATGGCCAAAACCATAAGCTCCGGCGATAGGCCGGTTTGGGCCTGAATCATGGGTAGTAGTACACCAACTGCTGTCAGGCCAGCAATAGTTGCAGAACCCACACAAACTCTGATTAAGCCTGCTATGGCCCAGCCTAGAATAAGTGGATTAATATCTACACCCAATAATAGTCCGGCTATATATTTACTCGTTCCACTTACTATAAATATTTCTTTCAAAGCTCCCGAGCCAGCAATAATGAGTAAAATGGGAGCAACGTTTTTGAAAGCTTCCTCCAATAGTTTAGCTACCTGAGGCATGGTTTTGCCTTGTTTGATGCCCAAGAAATAAATAGCCACCAAAACCGAAATTAACAAACTAAAGTTGGGTTCGATTAGCAAATGGATTTTGAAATTATCTTTCATCATTTGCGAAAAATTATTGAAATTTTGCTCCATTCCTTCCGGGAGAATTCCCATAATCAGGTTGTACCAAAGAGAATAAGTTAGCAAAAATACTGGTAACAATGCAACCAAAAAACTCACCAAAACACTCGGAGGATTTTTGATCTCCACTTTTTCGCTGGCAAAAAGGCTGGTGTTGATCTCAGGTTTGTATTTCTTCAAGGTGCTACCAAATAATGGTCCAGCAACTGCGATAGCTGGAATGGCTACCATGATGCCATAAAAAAGGGTTTTACCTAAGTCGGCGTTAAGTTGTGTAGCGATAGCCGCCGGTGACGGATGTGGGGGTAAATATCCGTGTGCTACAGACAATGCCGAAAGCATTGGAATACCTATATAAAGTATCGGTAGTTTGGTAGATTGCGAAATGGCAAAAATTAAAGGAATAACGATAACAAAACCGGCATTGTAAAATAAAGGAAGGCCTATAATAAAGCCAGCCAATGCTAAGCCCCAAGTGAGGTATTTGTCTTTGAAGACAGAAATGATTTTGTTGGTAATCTGCTCAGAGGCTCCGCTTGAGGCCACCAATTTGCCCAGCATGGCTCCAAATCCAATAATCAAGGTAAGCTCTCCGAGGGTATTGCCAACCCCGGTCTGTATGGCTTTAGACAAAACAGGAATCTCCAACTGGTTGGCCAATCCTAATCCAATGGCTACTAAAATAAAAGATATAAAAGTGTCTAACTTGACTACGGAAACTAAGAGTATCAGAACCAAAATGGCAATGAGGGTAAGTACTAAGGGCATTTTTTTTAATTAAAGGTTGAAACAGGTCGGCAATAATAAAGAAAACCTTTGACATAATTAAATTCAGAGCAAAAAAAAGAGGAGCGATTGGCTCCTCTTTGATTCTTATTCTCTTGAAATCTTAAGACTTAATTTTTATTTTTTGGCCAACTTTTACAGTATTGCCAGATATATTATTCCATTTTTTGATGTCGGAAATTGTTACTCCGTCATAACGCTGTGAAATATTCCAAAGGGTATCACCAGGTCTAACAGTGTAGGTAGCTGATTTTTTGATAGTTTCAGAAGAACTTTTAGCGGCAATACTATTGGCTTTAACTTTTTGTTTTACGTCAACATAAATAACCAATCTTTCTCCAGCGTTAACTTGTGACGAACGCTTGTTATTCCATTTTTTGATGTCCTTCATATTCACATCATACTTCATGGCTATTTTGTTCAAAAACTCACCTCTTTTTACCTTGTGAACTTTCTTCACTTGTTTGGTTATGCTTTTGTACTTTACAGGTATTTCTTCTTGTTCATCTTCTTCTGTAACATCAGTAGTAACTGGATGCGAAGTTTTTCTACCTATTACTATTGTACCATCTTCAGTGGTACTAACGCCACCACTTGAGGCTAACATGGTTGGGTTATTTGATGGTTCATTGTTGATTGCTGGTAATTCACCTCTTTTGCTGGATGAATCTAAAATGGCTTCTCTGTTGGCGTTAAAATACGCAATATTGTTTGCAGGTAATTTAAGTTCATATCCATAAGGCATAGCCGGAAGTATATTACCTTTGATATGCGGGTTCAATTTTTTGATGTCTTGAAGGTCCATTTGTGCTAGGCTAGCCAGAACAGAAAGGTCTACATATTTATCAACCGTGATTTTTTCTGATAACATGATATGTTTCTTGTTTTCAGGAGTTATACCGTGAAGGTGACCGTAGTTCATCATATAGGCCAATGCTATAAACTGCGGTACATAAGCCCTGGTGTCAGGGTGAATGTGCGGGTGTAGATCCCAGTAGTTTGTTAGACCAGTAGAACGCATTGTTCTGCCAATTCTTCCTGGGCCGGTATTATAAGATGCTAGAGCTAAATCCCAGTCATCAAATCTTTTGTAAAGTTGCTTTAAATATTTACAAGCCGCTTCAGTAGATTTCTCAATGTGCATACGTTCGTCTATATACTCGTTGATGGTCAAGCCCATTTCTTTTCCCGTAAATGACATAAATTGCCACAGACCCACCGCTTTGCTTCTCGAAACGGCTTTTGGATTAAGACCAGATTCTAACAGAGCTAAATACTTCAATTCCTCTGGCATTCCGCTTTGTCTGAGTGCGTTCTCAAAAACTGGGAAATAAATATCTTTTTCCTCCATCATGTGTTTTGAAAAACTCGGCCTTCTAATCAAGAAGAAATCCAGGTATTTCTTCACACTTTCGTTGTAAACCATCGGCATAGTTTTTTCTATCGCCTTTAGTCTTTGCTCAACTATTTTTGGGTCTTCTATTAAAACTTTATATTCTTTTTTGTCTCTTTCATCAAAGACAATCAGTTCATAAGGATATATTATTTTCGGCTCTTCCATCACGGTGGTGTCTGCTATTTCTTGTTCTTCAAGAATAACAGTATTAACCTGAGAGTGAGCTATAGTTTGTAATCCGGCAATAAAAGAAAAGGTCAAAAGAATTTTTGAGATTTTCATACTAATAAAATAAGTTTTCACAATAATAAATAAACTAAACGAGACTTTTTAGGAAAGCAATACTTCAAAACTAATAATTATTTCCTAAAAAAAATTAATAAACAGTAAAAAAAAGTTGATTAAAAGGTGTTTAAACTAATTTTTGAACGTTTAGTGCAAATTCTAACATGTTTTTTTCGCCAAATTCTGTGCCAAGTACCTGAAATCCAATAGGAAGACCTTCTGCACTGGTACCATTGGGGATCGAAATAGAAGGTAGTCCTACAACGTTGGCATGAACGGTGAAAATGTCTGCTAAAAACATCTCCATGGGATCAGTGCTTTTAACGCCAATTTTGAAGGCTGGGGTAGGAGTAGTGGGGGACACAATAAAGTCTACCTCCTTAAAAAATGCTTCCGTTTCTTCTTTTATTATTCTTCGAACCCGCTGTGCTTTGGTATAGTATGCATCGTAGTAATCTGCACTGAGTATAAACGAGCCCAACATGATTCTTTTTTTAACTTCCTTTCCAAAACCTTCCCCACGAGTTTTCTTGTAAAGATCCTCAAGGTTTTTAGCATTTTGGTTTCTGTAACCATAGCGTATTCCATCGTAACGTGATAGGTTAGAACTCGCTTCGGCCATGGTGAGGATGTAGTAAGTAGGCAAAAGATATTTCATTTTTGGGAATGAAATAGGCACCATCGTGTGGCCGGCAAGTTTTAGTTTTTCAAGTTTTACCAGTGTGTTGGCTTTCACATCTGCCGAAATGCCTTCCGAATTAATGGCATCTTCGAAATAACCAATTTTGTATTTTTTTGAAGTCGAAGTTACTGAAGAATAATCTTCAACGGGTAAGTTTGAAACCGTGCTGTCATATTGGTCTAGCCCGGCCATTATTTCTAATAGTAATGCTGCGTCTTCAATACTGTGGGTAACCGGACCAATGCAGTCAAAAGAAGATGCATAAGCCGCTAGGCCCCAGCGGGATATTCTTGAATAGGTTGGCTTTAAACCAACAACGCCGCAGAACCCAGCTGGCTGGCGTACCGAACCTCCAGTGTCAGAACCGATTGAGGCATGACACAAATCGGCTTGAACCGCTACTGCTGATGCACCTGAAGAGCCTCCAGGGACACGTGTTTTGTCGGCATAGTTGAGTGTTGGACCAAAGGCCGAGTTTTCGTTGGACGACCCCATCGCAAACTCATCACAGTTTTGGCGTCCAATTATTATACAGTCCTCATCTATAAGTCTTTGAATGGCTGTGGCCGTAAATTGTGATTTGAAACCATCCAATATCTTACTACCTGATTGTAAGCCGTGGTCTTTGTATGCCAAAACATCCTTAATGCCGATAACCATACCTGCCAACCTTCCTGCCGTTCCATTTTCTATTTTATTTTGAATCAGCTCCGCATTAGCCAAGGCTTCTTGGTCATACACTTCCAAAAAAACATTGAGATCTTGGTTCTTCTCAATTCTGGCTAAAAAATATTGGACAACTTGAGGTATAGTGGTTTCTTTATTTTGAAGTGATTGACGATACGTAGCGTAGGTTTTATATGTCACGTCTTTGGTACGTTTAAAAAATAAAAAACAACAGGTTCAATAATTGGTATTGAATCTGTTGTTCATAAAAAATGTCTCTGGGCTATTAGTCTTCTGAGTTTGCCGCTTTTTCAATGTTTTCTTTTACATCTTTGGTAGCATCTTTAAACTCACGGATACCTTTTCCAAGTCCACGAGCCAATTCGGGTAATTTTTTCGCACCAAAAAATAATAAAATCACAAATACTATAACGAAAATTTCAGTACCGCCTAAATTTCCTAAAAACAATAATGTTGCTAATTCCATGTTTGTAAATAATTGATGTACAAATTTAATAAATTAACCATATAAAAAAACTTTTTATTTTATCAGTGGCGTTAAATCGTGTTAATGTATAGCTGAAAACTTGGTTTTTATCATGAAATATCCCTGTTCAGTAGCCAGGTTTCAAATTTCTCTATTTCTTCTGCCACGCTGTTAAAAACAAAAGTAACCAAAGCTATATCATCAGCAAAACCCAACATGGGAATGAAGTCGGGTATTAAATCTATGGGCGATAAGAAATAAACGAAAGCTGTAATGATGATCACAACATTTTTAAGGTCAATATTTCTGTAATCACCTGTTGCATAAAACTTTAGAAGTTTACCTAATGTCAATATTTTGTTTTTTACAGTAGCCAGAACAGTACTTTTACCTTCAGCCTGAATCTTACCCAATACACCTTTGAGAAGGGTAAGAATACCTACTGTATTTTTAGAAATTCGAGATGCTTTTTTAAGTGAAGTATTGTAGAAAACCGAATCTAGTATTTTACCTAAAAGTGTACTTGTGTCCATTGTTTTTTTTGAGAAAGAATTCATTTTAAATCCAATACAAATTAAACCATTCTTTTGTAATATTTGCCTAAAAAATATTAAAAATGAAAATGATATAATTGGCAATTATTAAAATTATACAATATTTTTGTTAAAATTTTTAAATCAAATAGGGTTTACCTAAAAATAGTTAAAATCACATGAAAGTTACAGTAATAGGTGCTGGTGCTGTTGGGGCTACTGCCGCTGACAATATCGCCAGAAAACAAATAGCGTCTGAAGTTGTCATTTTGGACATTAAAGAGGGTTTTGCTGAAGGAAAAGCGATGGATTTGGCTCAAACTGCCTCTATAGAAGGTTTTGATACCAAATTGGTGGGTGTTACAAACGATTACCAAAGAACAGCTAAGTCTGACGTAATCGTAGTTACCTCTGGTTTGCCACGTAAACCAGGAATGACACGTGAGGAGCTTATTGGAATCAACGCAGGTATTGTTAGAACCGTTGTAACAAACGCCTTGGCTGTTTCACCTAAAGCGATTATCTTGATTGTGTCTAATCCTATGGATACCATGACTTATTTGACCTATCAGATTGCCGCTGAAATGGGTATTTCAAAAAGAAAAGTAATCGGTATGGGCGGTGCTTTGGACTCATCGAGATTCAGATACAGATTAGGTGAGGCTCTAAATGTAGCTCAAAGTGACCTACACGGTATGGTTATCGGTGGTCATGGAGACACTACAATGATTCCTTTGACTCGCTTGGCTACTTGGAATGGTATTCCGGTAAGTAGGTTCTTGAGTGGTGAAAAATTGAAAGAAGTGTCTGATAAAACGATGGTTGGTGGAGCTACATTGACTGGACTTTTGGGTACTTCAGCCTGGTATGCTCCAGGTGCAGCAATTGGCCAGATCGTTGAGTCCATCCTTCGTGATGAAAAGAAAATTATTCCATCATGTGTTTATTTGAATGGAGAATATGGTCAAAAAGACATTTGTATAGGAGTTCCTGTAGTAATTGGAAGAAATGGCTGGGAGAAGATAATCAATTTGAGATTGAGCAATGCTGAGAAGGAAGCATTCGAGAAATCTGCTGAAGCAGTGAGAGCAATGAATGCTGCTCTGTAATTGGCAAATTGAAATACTAAGATAAAAGAAAAGCCTGAATCTCTTGAGATTCGGGCTTTTTTAATAATTCATTTTATCAAAAGTGTTTTATTCGGCTTTAGAATAACCCAATATTTGTCTATGCCCATTTAGAATAATCTCGATTTCGAAATTTTGGACGTCGAGTTTATTAACCTTGTATACATATTCATTAATAGTTATTGAGGAGCCGTCAGCCGATAGTTTAAAATCAAAGGAGGTATCAACGTCTTCACTGTAGCACTTATTTTCACCTTTGTTCCATCCATACTTTCCATCTTTCTTGCTGAATGTAAAAGTATCGTCTTTGATGCATTCTGTCAGCTGGTCGACTTCAGCATTTTTGAAAAGTGTTAATTTCCATTTTTTGATGTTACCAGCCGTGAGATAATCGATAGGCATGAGTTGAACCTCCGTTTCGATAGGCGTGCAGGAGGCCAATGTGGCTATTGTTGCAAGAATGAAAAAAAACTTTTTCATGAGGTTAATTATTTAGGAATGCTTATAAAAAAAAAACTCTTAACTAGTTGAAACTAATTAAGAGTCTATAAATATTGTACCAAAAAATAATTTTTACAATTATTTTTTAAATTCTAATTCTTTCCTAATGCTTTTAACATGGTTTCACCTATTTCAGCAGGAGAATCTACCACGAAAATACCACATTCACGCATGATGGCCATTTTGGCTGCTGCTGTGTCGTCAGCACCGCCAATAATTGCACCAGCATGACCCATTCTACGTCCTTTAGGAGCAGTTTGGCCAGCTATAAACCCAACAACTGGTTTTTTATTTCCAGTAGATTTGATGTAGTGGGCTGCTTCAGCTTCCATTCCGCCGCCAATTTCACCAATCATCACTATACCTTCTGTTTCAGGGTCGTTCATGAGCATTTCTACGGCTTGCTTTGTGGTTGTACCGATAATCGGATCACCACCAATACCTATGGCAGTAGTTTGGCCAAGACCAGCTTTTGACAATTGATCTACCGCTTCGTAAGTTAAGGTACCTGACTTAGAAACCACACCGATTGTGCCTTTTTTGAATATAAATCCTGGCATAATGCCCACTTTACATTCTTCTGCTGTTATAATACCTGGGCAGTTTGGCCCGATGAGCGTTACATCTTTTCCTTCAATGTAAGACTTGGCTTTCACCATGTCTTTGGTTGGAATGCCTTCAGTTATACAAACAATCACTTTGATACCCGCATCCGCTGCTTCCATGATAGCATCTGCTGCAAAACCCGGTGGTACAAAAATAATAGACACATCAGCACCTGTGGCTTGAACGGCTTCTTCAACGGTATTGAAAACCGGAGTTTCCAAGTGTTTTTGACCGCCTTTACCTGGAGTTACTCCTCCAACCACATTTGTACCATAATCAATCATTTGTCCGGCATGAAAGGAACCTTCCGATCCTGTGAAGCCCTGTACGATTACTTTCGAATTTTTGTTTACAAGAATACTCATCTTTATGGTTTTTTGCCGCCTAGCGGACTGAATATTTAAATGATATAAATTATTACTAAATCTTCTTCAAATGTACCTTCGAAATTAGAAAAATACAAAAAAGTTCAGTAAAAAATTTCGAATAATTTACTTAAAGTATTGATAGTTAACTATTTGATATTTTTGCTCATAAAAAAAAGTATAAATTCTAAATGAATAGAACTTATACTTTCTCTAAAATGGATTTCGGTTCTAATTAGATACCAAATGCCGCCTTAACTTTATCTACGTAGTCAAGTTTTTCCCAAGTAAATAATTCTACCTCAATCTCAGCTGTTTGTCCAGCATTGGCAAAAGTCTTTTTAACGATTTTAGACTCTCTACCCATGTGGCCGTAAGCGGCTGTTTCTGAGTAAATTGGTGTACGTAATTTTAGTCTTTGCTCTATGGCGTAAGGACGCATATCGAAGGTTTTTTCTACTATTTTGGCTATTTCTCCATCAGAGAGTGACACTTTAGCAGTTCCGTTGGTATCAATAAAAATACCACATGGCTGAGCAACACCAATAGCATAGGATACTTGTACCAAAACTTCGTCACAAACACCAGCTGCAACAAGGTTTTTAGCAATATGACGTGTAGCATAAGCTGCTGAACGGTCAACTTTTGAAGGATCTTTTCCAGAGAAAGCACCACCACCATGGGCACCTTTACCACCGTATGTATCCACAATGATTTTTCTACCTGTTAGGCCAGTGTCACCGTGAGGTCCACCGATTACGAATTTGCCCGTTGGGTTGATATGGTAAAGAATATCATCAGTAAACAACGCTTGAAGTTCGGGCTTAAGTTTGGCTTTTACTCTTGGAATAACGATATTGATGATATCAGATTTGATTTTGGCCAACATGGCTTCGTCAGCGTCAAAATCATCATGTTGAGTCGAAACCACAATGGTGTCGATTCTCTGTGGTTGATTATCATCAGAATATTCAATTGTTACCTGAGACTTTGAGTCCGGTCTAAGGTATTTGATATCAGTATTTTCTCTTCTTACGTCAGCCAATTCCTGAAGTATTTTGTGAGACAAATCCAATGCCAATGGCATGTAGTTTTCAGTCTCTTTGGTAGCATAACCAAACATCATACCTTGGTCGCCGGCTCCTTGAGCATTTGCTTTGGCTTCGAAGTCGTCGCTTGACTTACGGTCAACACCTTGGTTAATGTCTTTAGATTGTTCGTGAATTGCAGAAATAATTCCACATGAATCCGCCTCAAACATGTACTCAGCCTTTGTGTAGCCGATTTTCTTGATAACGTCACGAGCAATAGTTTGTACGTCAAGGTAAGTGCTGGTGTTTACTTCACCTGCCAAAACTACCAAACCCGTAGTTACAAGAGTTTCACATGCTACTTTTGAGGTAGGGTCAAACGCCAAAAAGTGATCGATAAGTGCGTCTGAAATTTGATCCGCAACTTTGTCTGGGTGTCCTTCTGATACTGATTCAGAAGTAAATAAATAAGCCATTTTTTAAATTTTTAAAGATTTGAAAAAATTAGCAAGAGAATTGAATGTCAGGTGCTTTGCCGAAACTTTATTTGGTCGGGCGACCCACATCTTTTTTACCACCGCGGTGTTTCTAAGTACTCGGTTGGTTTCCTAACGAATCAGGAACTCTTGATGTACTGCAAAATTCAGGATTTTTGGTGAAACTAAAAAATGTTAGTGAAAAAATCTAATCAATGTCTTTATTGTAGAAAATTTAACTATTTCGAGGTGCTTTTTGCTTTTTGAAAAATAAAAATTTCTACAAAAAGGAGTTTTTTAGCTTTTTTGAAATAACGTTTAAGAATGCCATCCCAAATTTTACTTTAGGAGTTGACCACATAATTTTTATTTCTTCCCAAAGTGTGGTTTCTCCATCAAGAAATTTGAAAACCTGAGAAATTGGGTTTTTAGCAAATAATTGATCAAAAACCTCTGCCATTGGGTGGCGATTTTCTTTGATTACATTCAGTAGCGTGGAGGCGTAGATCAAATGACGTTTTTGCCAAAAACTTTCTTTTTTAAAATTATTTTGACCTTTTTCAAGTGTTGATACTATCTTTTTTAGTTTCTTCTGGGTATTCGAAAATGTATAACCTGTGGCAGGATTGGTTGCTCCACCAGCGGTTCCTATTCTAATAATTCTATTTGAAACTATGTATTGTGTCTCTGTATCGGACATCGGAATTATACCAAATTCTTCTTCAAGTATTTTATAGTCAGTAAGTTTAAGGTCTTTTTTGAGATATTCGAATAAACTCTCATCGTATTCTTTTTCTGAAAGTAGTTTTTCGGAAAAAACTGTGAATTCTATTATTGCTCGGTTTTTAGTGAATGGCAAAACGTACATGAAACGGCATTCAGCATCCTTTTGTGGAACCCCGAAATTCATCATGTCAGGGATATCTTTTTCAAAAAGATTTTCTTTGGTTTCTATCACCAGGCCTTTGAAATGTTGTAAAAGATTATGGTTTTTTTTGTCCTCTAGATTGAGTTTAAATGTACTGTCAAAAACATATTGAGCAGAGAATTTGCCGTAATTGACAGTTTCAACTTCAACATTATCAGTATTTTCCTGAATGTTATTTACTTTGTCGAGACAAAAAATAATATTCGGGAATTTGTCGAGATGGTTGTTGACGAAATTATAGAAATCTATACCTCTCAATAGTTTGTAACTGTATTCTCCAAGGTCATAGATTTTTTCTTTCTTGTGCGAATCTACAATTTTTACGCTCTGCCATTTTTTGAAAAGGATTTGGTCAAAGGGATTGTCAATTTTTTCCCAAAAAGCCCAAGTTCTATCGTTTTTAGTTTTTCTTTCTGGGTCTATGATCAGAATTTTTTTATCCGAAACTTTGGATAGGGAAATTTGGTAGGCCAATGAAAGACCCGACATGCCACCGCCGCAAATAATATAATCGAACATATTATTTTCGGACTGCTTTTGGTTCATAAAAGATTTGCTGTTCAGACGTTTACGTGTCTTTCAGAGTGATAAGATGAACGAACCAATGGCCCCGATTCTACGTATTTGATTCCCCTTTTAAGGCCTTCTTCTCTATAAAGGTCAAACATGTCAGGGTGGATAAATTCAATCACCTCGTGGTGCATTTTGGTTGGCTGCAAATATTGTCCAAGGGTTAGTATATCACAACCGTTTTCTGCCAAATGATCCATGGCCTCAAAAACTTCGTCCTTAGTTTCGCCCAGCCCAAGCATTATACCTGTTTTTGTACGTTTTCCGTATTCTTTGGTTTTTCTGATTTGCTCCAAGCTTCTCTCGTAACGAGCCTGCGGTCTCACTCTCCTGTAAAGATTTTTAACGGTTTCCATGTTGTGCGAGACCACTTCTTGGCCTGCAGAAATCATCCTATATAATGAATCCCAGTCGCTTTTGGTATCAGGAATAAGCGTTTCTATTGTAGTTTTTGGCGATAATTCCTTGGTTTTTACCACAGTTTGGTACCATATTTCGGCACCTTTGTCTTTCAGTTCGTCACGATTTACAGAGGTAATAACAGCATGTTTGACACCCATGGTTTGTATGGCCTCTGCCACTCTTTGGGGCTCGTCTGTGTCGTATTCGGTTGGGCGTCCAGTGGCAACAGCACAAAAATTACAGCTTCTCGTGCAAATATTTCCAAGAATCATGAAGGTTGCTGTACCCTCGCCCCAACATTCGCCCATGTTCGGACAGTTGCCGCTTTGGCAAATGGTGTGCAGCTTATTATTATCAACTATCTCTCTAACTTTTCTATAACTCTCACCAATAGGAAGCTTCACTCTTAGCCAATCGGGCCTCTTCTTTCTCTCACTTAGTTCCTTTACTTCCATTCTTGTTGTTTTTTACCAATTTCTTGTTTCCAAAGTACAAAGTTAAATAAAGCGTGGCAAAGGTCTGCGGATTATCTGAAAATTTGGAGGCCAAAATCTCAGGTTTCTTGGCAAAGACCTCGAAAAGTGTACCCAATTCTACACCAGTAACGTTGTTGTTGAAAGTGGAGATGTCGATATTTGTTGCTAGTTTGGCGTGTAAGCCTGGGTTTACTTTTAGGCCAGTAAATAGGTTTTGAAACAAACTACCGGCACCAATTATGTAACTCGTATTAGTGTGAATATTAGGATCATAAGCTACTGTTTGCGGAGAATCTCCTTTCTGATTGGTATATTTTATATAGTAAGGTTTTGTTAAACCCAAGCTTGGACCACCCGCTACTATCACGCTGAAGCCCACACTGTTTTCATCTGTTTTTTCGAAAAAATAAAACTCTCTGCCATATTGAGGGCGAATAGAGAAGAAGTAATTGGTTTTGCCATAGACATACTTGCTACCATAGGCACTCAAAATACTCTCTTCACGTGGGTTTTTGAGATTTATAGCTTCAACTGAAATGTAGCGATTTACAGGTTTATTTTTTCTTTTCGAAACAGGAAACGAATTTCTCAATATGACACCACCTAACAAACTTGTGTAATTGTTGGTAGTAAGGCCATACGACAATGTCTTGGTGTCAATGCCCGTATCTTCTTCGTTTTTTTGCGAAAAAACCAATAGCGGCAAAAGACCTAAGCCAAAAAATAAAATCAAACTTCTTTTTAACATCCTGAATCCGATTTGTTTTGAAGTAAATATAGATTAATATTTCAAAATACTAACGAACAAAACCTGAAAAATGTTCTGTTTTCGTTTCTCTAATCAGCATATTTTGGTGTTCAACTAAAAAATATCTTCATAAATTTTTCTTTCTTCAAAAAAAATATAAAATTCGTGCCACTGTACGCCCCACGACAAACGGGAGTCGAAAAGGTAGAATTTGCCTGATATTGCAACCGTTGTTCTGCTGATGCAATGAATTCGATTTAAGCAGGATGTTAAACTTTTTTGGATAGTTTTCGGAAATAAATACCTGAACCCAAGAAAATTATAGAAATGATGAAGTAAAAGGCTGAAATCTTTACTTCTGGTTCGTCAGTAAAATTATTTTGGTACAAAATAACCCCTATAATCAGTACCATTATGCTGAATGCTATCAGCAGTGCCCAGCCAAGTTTGTTTAGTATATCTTCCAAATTGTTTTTTCACAAAAATAATTAAATCATACAGAATTCTTTTTGTTAGGACAATTTATTAAACTCAATTGTTTCAATTCCACCGAAGATTTTAGAACTTGCAGTTTGTAATAAATCAGAACTCAGATATGTCAAAAATTCAGTCGTTCAAAGACGAGATTGCTAAAGGTTATACTTTCAAAGGAGATTCTATTGTATTGGGTGCCGCCAAATTGGACGGAGAAGTGGTAAAAGGTACGCAAGTAAAGATTCCGCTTAAAACTATGAACCGCCACGGGCTTATAGCTGGAGCTACAGGAACTGGAAAAACCAAGAGTTTGCAAGTTTTGGCTGAGAGTTTGAGTGATGCCAGTGTGCCGGTGCTTCTGATGGACATCAAAGGTGACTTGAGCGGAATAGCCATGGCAGGTGAGGAGAAAGATTTTATTTTAGAAAGAACGAACGCTGCAGGTATTGAATATAATCCGAACGGTTTTCCGGTAGAAATGCTCACTTTAAGTGATCAAAAAGGTACTCGTTTGAGAGCCACCGTTTCGGAGTTTGGTCCTATTTTACTATCGAAAATATTGGGCTTGAATGATACGCAGGAAGGAATAGTGTCGGTAATGTTTAAATATTGCGACGACAATAAACTGCCTTTGCTTGATTTAAAGGATTTTATCAGGGTTATTCAGTTCTTGAGCGAAGAAGGCAAAGAAGAATTTGAAACCAATTATGGTAGAATGTCGAGTACCTCTTTGGGGACAATAATGCGGAAAGTTATAGAACTTCAACAGCAGGGTGCCGATGTGTTTTTTGGTGAGACTTCGTTTGATATTGACGATTTGATGCGTATCGACAACCAAGGACGTGGTATGATATCGGTGTTGAGGGTAATGGATTTGATGGACAGACCTAAGCTGTTTTCGACATTTATGCTCAGCTTGTTGGCCGAATTGTACGCCAGTTTGCCAGAGGCAGGCGATGAAGACCGCCCTAAATTGGTGATTTTTATAGACGAGGCACATTTGGTATTCCAAGAAGCATCGAAGGCTCTTTTGAATCAAATAGAAACCGTGATCAAGTTGATTCGCTCGAAAGGAGTTGGTATATATTTCTGTACACAAAACCCGCAGGATGTACCCGCTGCTGTTTTGGCCCAATTGGGTCTGAAGGTACAACATGCCTTGAGAGCTTTTACCGCCAATGATAGAAAGGCCATTAAAGAGGCTGCTGGAAACTACCCGGAAACAGATTTTTATCAAACAGAAGATATTCTAACTGCCATGGGAATAGGGGAGGCTTTGGTGACTTGTTTGAACGAAAAAGGTATTCCTACACCTCTCGCTGTAACTTTTATGTGTCCGCCAAGGAGTAGAATGGACGTGCTGTCAGACGAAGAAATAGAAGAGATTATTGAGCAATCAAAGATTGCCAAGAAATACAATGAAGTGATTGACCGAGAGAGTGCTTATGAGATTTTGAACGAAAAACTCAGTACTGCTGATGAATCCGAGGAGGCCGAAGCTGCACCTAAAGGCAAACAAGAGAAGTCAACTTTAGAAACAATTTTGTCTAGCTCAGTTACACGTCAAATAGGGCGAACGGCTGCTAGTATTATTACCAGATCACTTTTGGGTGCTTTGGGATTGAGCGGGAAAAAGAAAACAAGCTGGTTTTAATACAAAGCTATCATGCTAATAGGAATCGGTGGGCCCAGCAGGTCTGGGAAAAGTACTTTGGCCAATCTTTTGGTGACACATTTCAGAAGGAATGGTAAGAAAGCTATAATCTTTCACCAAGACGATTTTGTGTTTCCAGAGACGCAAATCCCCAAAATCAAAGACAAAACAGATTGGGAATCGCCGCTTTCTATTGATCATGATTTACTACTGGAGGTAGTTAGCGATTTCAAGGAACGCTTTGATGTGGTTATAATCGAAGGTTTTTTCGCTTTTCATGATGACAGACTGAACGCGATTTATGATAAGCGTATATTTGTGAAAATATCCAAACGTACTTTTATTATCAGAAAAGCCATGGACTCTCGATGGGGATATATACCTACTTGGTACATTGACCACATCTGGAAGTCTTATCTCAAAATGGGTAAACCCTCTACCATAAAAACCGACTACCTTGAAGCCTCCGGCGAAGACGAGTTCGACATGAAAAAGATATTGGGGTATTTGGAGAGGTGAGGGGATACCCATTGCTTAGTTAAGGCTTTATGTTCTACAAATAATTCTAATTGCCATTCAATATTTAAAGATTCTTAATGTGAATATGTTTAAAATAGCGTTTTTAGTGCTGTCAAAAAAGATTTTATTGATAGAATAAAGTTTAATTCGATTCCGAATCAACTAAATATTTGAGTTGAAATCTATATGACCGGGCTTTATCTCGAAATCTTAATATTAATTTCGAATACTACAACCTTACCACTTCACCTGTTTTTACAGACTCATCACAAGCAAAGGCTATTCTGAGACTATTAACGGCATCTTCAACATGGTGTGTTAAGTCGCTATCGTTTTTGATGGCATTTAAGAAGAATATTTGCTCTCTTTTGCAGAGCTCGTTGTGGTCGGGTTCGTCGGTGAGGTCAATCCACTCGTCAGGTCTGGTGAAATTATTGGCTGCGTCAATATCTGCATAATGTACTTTCAAGGATTCCGTTTTGGTGTGTGCGTCAACATTGTCTGACTGTCCCGCTTTTCCGGCGTCTTTAGCCACTATAGAAACGCAACCTTTTGGTCCAATTACATCTTTAACAAAAAAGGCAGTCTCAGACATCATGGGTCCCCAGCCAGCTTCGTACCAACCGACCGATCCATCCTCAAAACGTATTTGGAGTTGCCCATAATTGTAGTTTCCAGCGGGAATGTCTTCCGTCATTTTAGCTCCAATAGCACTTACCCATACTGGTTTCGAACGCGTCATTTGGCACATCACATCTATATAATGTACGCCACAGTCTACTATCGGGCTTAGACTTTTCATAAGGTTGCGGTGTACGTCCCACATGATACCGTGACTTTGTTGGTTGAGGTTCATCCGCATTACCAAGGGCTTGCCCATGGTTTGGGCTACTTCTACAAATTTTTCCCAAGAAGGATGCACCCGCAGGATATAACCAATCACGAGTTTTTTATTATGTTTCTTGGCTGCTGCCGCTACTCTTTCGGCTCCAACCACTGTGTCGGCTAGTGGTTTTTCTATAAATACATGACAGTCAGCTTCTAATGCCGCTATTGCATAGGCTTCGTGCGTATCTGGGTAGGTGTTTATACTTACTGCATCCGGTTTGGTTTCTGCCAATGCGGTATAGTAATCATCGAATAGGGGATAGCCACCACCCAGTTTTTCATTGAGCCTTTCTTTGCTTTTGCCAGGAGACACTATTCCGCAAATTTCGAATTCCGGAAGATTGTGGTAAGCCAAAGCGTGAGAAGTTCCCATATTTCCACAACCAACAACCAAGACACGTATTTTCATATATTTATAATTTACTGCTAAGTCCAAGTGACGTCAAGAAATGATTATTTCTATTTGTATATAGTGACTTAACCACTGAAGTTTTACTTAAAGCCTTTATAGAGTCAAAATTAAAAAAAATAGCCCAACGTTTCCGCTGGGCTATCAATATTTTTTAAAATATTTTAATTAGTCCTGAACGTAGGTTTTGTTTCCGTTCGAGTTAATGTAGTATCTGCCACCTCTTGGGCCTTCATATATCGTACGACCTTTGGCGTCTTTACCTACAGCTTTGTCTGCACCAGCTACTTTCTTTTGCGTGCCTTTGTCAGCTTGTGTAGTTTTGGTTTCAGTTGTTTTTGTTTTTGAACCTTTGTCAACGGTAGTTTTTTCTACTTTGGTCTTGCTGTCACCTTTATCGTTTGTTTTGGTAGTTTTATCAACTTTGGTTTTGCTGTCTTTGTCTACCTTGGTTTTCGTTTCTTTTTCTGTCTTACTCTTGCTGTCCTTGTCTACTTTACCTTTTGTTTCTTTGGTAGTTTTAGACTTCGAGTCAGCATCTTTGGTGGTTTTGCTACCTTTTTCACCTTTTGTTTTTGAGTCTTTGTCTACTTTAGATTTGGTTTCCTTGGTAGTTTTTTCCTTTTTGTCAGCTGATTTCTCTTTTGAAGTTTTTGACTCCTTGGTTGTTTTAGCTGGTTTCTTCTCCGAAGTTTTTTTAGTGGTTTGGGCACTTACCATCTGAAATGTAATGCAGATAGCAACAAGAATACTAAGAATCTTTTTCATGAAAAATATATTGGTTTAAGTTTTAAATTGTACTCTAAACGAGGTTTATGATAGTTTATTTAATTTCAGCCGAAATTTACAAATTATTAACATTACAGAAGCAAAGAATGCTCTGATTTTTTTAAAACATGGGCTATGGAGTTATAAGAATTTTTGAGAGCTTGTTCAACTTCCTCTTCGTTCATCCATTTGAGTTCTTCTATGTCTTCTTCTATTTGGGGCTTCATATTTTTATCAGATATGAGTTTCATGGCGTACCATTTGGTTTGCTTTAGTACCAATTTGCCCTTCATCATGTAGGTATGCCAGGTGGTACAAATCTTGTCGTTCACCATTACAGTTACTCCACATTCTTCTTCTACTTCACGTTCTGCAGTTTTTTTAGATTTTTCGTTGGCTTCTGCCTTTCCTTTTGGTAAATCCCAAAAACCTAAACGCTTCATCATTAGTATTTTACCCTCGTGATTCTCAACCACACCGCCAGCGGCTTTAATTACCTGCAGTTTGTCTTTTATTTTCAGTTTAAAAAGTTCTTCGTTTTTAACCTCAAAAGTCAAGTGTCCGAGTCGCTCAGGCTTTGAGGACTGGGCAAATTTAATGAAGGTCATTATATTGTTGAAGTTGGCGTTTTTTATCAGAACATTGCCGCTCAATTCTTTAAACTCTACAATCTCGGTTTTGATGTCAAAAACATGGTCGAAATTCTTGGAATGATCTTTAACGAAATGCGTGCTTTCAGATATAGTGATGGCCTTGTTGTTGACAAATATGAGCATAATGGTTTTTCAAAAACACAAAATTAATGGTTTTATCTATTAAAAGGACTCGCAAGCATTTTTTTTAATACCAAGCACTTTATCTATTTTAAAAATTTCGTTACTTTGCAGTTAAATCAGTGTAGATGATTGGAATAATCATCTTAATTTTTAATGGAAATTTTAATAATTCTTTTTCTAATTGTTCTTAATGGTTTGTTTTCGATGGCAGAAATTGCCCTGGTTTCATCCCGAAAAACGAAATTAGAAATTGCTTCTAAAAACGGTGATAGAAGAGCAGCGGCGGCCTTGGCCTTAGCCAATTCCCCAGGCAAATTTCTCTCAACTGTTCAAATCGGCATAACTCTTATCAGCATCCTTACAGGTATTTATTCAGGCGACACTTTCAAGGGCTACCTCATACCATTTTTTCAGCAATTCGAAAGTCTTGCGGCTTATGCCGAAACTCTGGCGGTGTTTTTCATTACATTAGTTTTGACTTACTTTACCTTGATTTTGGGCGAGTTGGTGCCAAAACGCATAGGTATGGCGAAAGCCGAGGAAATAGCCATGTACGCTGTGAAACCTATGAGCATCGTTTCTTTGCTCACATCGCCTTTCATTTGGTTATTGAGTAAAACTTCCGATTTGATATTTAAACTTATAGGCCTCAAAGAAAACGATAGCTCGGTAACTGAAGAGGAGATCAAGACTTTGATGCAAGAAGGTGCAACTGGTGGTACTATAGAGGAAATAGAACACGAAATCGTGCAGAATGTCTTTCATCTGGGTGATAGAAGAATTACATCTTTGATGACCAATATCAATGAGGTGACTTTCTTGGATTTGGACGATGATTTTGAAGTAAATAAAGAAAAAATTATCGACAAAAAACACTCGGTTTATCCTGTTTGTCAAGATGGTATCAATGACATGCGAGGTCTTTTGTACATTAAAGATTTATTGGGTAAAGACCTTAATCATGAACTTCAGAAATTAGAAACCAATCTTCGAACGGCAATTTATATTCCTGAAAATAATCATGCTTATCAGGTTTTGGAAAAATTCCAGGAAGAGCGTAAGCATTTTGGAATTATAGTGGACGAATACGGTAACGTGGTAGGTATTGTTACCATGAACGATATTTTGGATGCTTTGGTAGGCGATATCTCAGAAACCAATGAGTTTGAGTTTGAAATAACTGAGCGAGAGGATGGTAGTTTTCTGATAGATGCTTCCTTACCTTTTGATGATTTCTTGAATGAATTTGAAATAGACTTACCAACTCGAAAGGAATACACCGGTTTCGACACCATGGGCGGTTTTGCATTACATATATTGCAAGAAATCCCAGCCACTGGCGATACTTTCGAGTGGGGTGAATTCGAATTTGAGATAGTAGATATGGATAAAAACCGTATCGATAAGATGTTGGTTACCAAGAAAATAGAGGACAAAGAAGATTAAAATGAATACCGCCAGAAAAATTGCTACTTTTTTACTAAAAACCAAAGCCGTAAAACTAAGTCCTGAGAAACCCTTTAAATGGAGTTCAGGTTGGAATTCGCCCATCTATTGCGACAACCGCATCACGCTTTCAGATGTTGAGGCTCGTACATTTATAAAAAAAGCCTTAGCAAAAGCCATTAAAAAGGAATTTCCAGATGCTACTCTAATTGCAGGAGTGGCTACGGCTGGCATAGCCCAAGGTGCTTTAGTGGCTGATTATATGAACTTGCCTTTCGCTTATGTAAGACCTAAACCGAAAGAACACGGCATGGGTAACCAAATAGAAGGTAAAATAGAAAAAGGACAGAAAGTAGTCGTACTAGAAGATCTTATTTCTACGGGTGGAAGCTCTATAAAAGCTGCGGAGGCATTGATAGAACAAGGCATAGAAGTAGTAGGAATGATAGCTATTTTTACCTATGGTTTCAAAACCGCAGACGAAAATTTCGCCGAAAAAAATCTTAAACTTGTAACTCTCAGCAACTACAACTATCTGATTGATGAAGCTTTGAAACAAGAATACGTAAAATCTTCTGATGTTGAATCTCTCAAAAAGTGGAGGAGAAACCCTGCCAAGTGGTGAGGGTTTGGTGTTTAGCATATATCAAAAAAGCAGGACGAAAAGCCTGCTTTTTTTAATGAAATCCAATCGATTTTTCTATTTAATGTCCGTTTTTCTTCAAAATAAACTACCAAAAATAATATTTTAATCAGCGTTGCTTTTATTGTGGCGGACAAAAAACCGTTTTTTGAGCGTGCCAATATGAAGCTTAATGATAAATTCACCCAAACAAGTCACTGCTCAAATATCTATCTCCTCTATCGCAGCAGATAAATACGATAAGCCCAGAATCCAATTCCTTGGCTAATTTAATGGCCGCAGCCGCCTGACCACCGGAACTCATTCCACCGAAAATGGCCTCTTTTTTAGCCAATTCTCTGGCCATAATGGTAGATTCTTCTTGAGAAATATCAAAAACTCTGTCTACACGGCTCGGGTCGAATATTTTGGGTAAATACTCTACTGGCCAGCGTCTTATGCCTGGTATGGATGAACCTTCGGTGGGCTGACATCCAACTATTTGAATGTTCGGATTTTGCTCTTTCAAATACATCGATGTGCCCATTATGGTGCCTGTAGTACCCATAGAAGCCACAAAATGTGTGATTTTCTGTTCGGTATCTCGCCAGATTTCTGGGCCAGTAGTTTTATAATGTGCCAGATAGTTGTCAGGATTGGCAAACTGATTCAATTGCAAATATTCATCAGTTGAGGATTTCTCCTCTGCGTAGTCTCTACATGCCTCTATGTTTTCAAGCAAAATTACTTTAGCTCCGTAGGCTTCCATGGTATCTACCCGTTCCTTGGTGGAGTTTGAAGGCATAATGAGCTCTATTTCAATGTTATACAAGCATGCAATCATAGCTAAAGCTATACCTGTGTTTCCACTGGTGGCTTCAATGAGTTTCATGCCTGGTTTTATTTCTCCTCGCTCTAAAGCACTCTTGATCATATTCAGTGCAGGTCGGTCTTTTACGCTTCCGCCTGGATTGTTTCCTTCAAGTTTTGCGAAAATCCTTACGTTTGGGTTTGGACTAAGTTTGCTCAATTCGGCAAGTGGTGTATTTCCAATCAAGTCTAATATTCCGGGCATAAAATGGCTTTTAAATCAAAACTCAAATTTAAACCAAAAAGTGCATTTTGAAATCTTATCACTCCTTTTTTGTTTTTGATTCCTTGTTTTATAAAAATTCTCAGAAAAAGTATTTTTTGTCTATAAAAAGCTCATTTAATTCATGAGGTCATTGTTAAATTAACTTAAAAAGAATATTTTCGCATTGTGTATTCACTTAATCAATAAACCAATTATGAAAAAACTCTTTTTGGCTTTCTCGTTCTTGTTTTCAACCATAGTTGTTGTGGCCCAAGGTCCTTCTGGTACTACCTACAATGCCAATACAAGGTTTGAACAACTAGGCGGAACCTTGCCTACTCCTAATACTTTTCGTACCGCCTCAGGTGCTCCTGGTAAGGATTATTTTCAAAACAAAGCTGATTATGACATCAAAGCCGAGCTGGATGATGTAAATCAACGTATAATAGGCTCTGAGATAATTACTTACACCAATTTCTCAACAGATGATTTGAAATACCTTTGGTTGCAGTTAGATCAAAATTTATTTCAGAAAAATTCAATTAATGCTCTTGGTAAAACTGGTGGTGTAAATCCACAGATGAGTAGTACTCAGTTAAATGGTATGAATTCTCCAAGTTCGGTAAATACCACCATCACAGCTGAAAAAGAGTATGGCTACAAGATAAAATCTGTAAAAGATTTGAAAGGTGCTAATATTCCTTATACCATCAACGGAACCATGATGAGAGTGGACATTCCCGTTTCATTGAAGCCCACCATTGCTACTTCTATCAAAATTGAGTGGGAATACAACATTACCGAATACTATGGCAGATCTGGCTACGAGTTTTTTGAAAAAGACGGTAACTACAACTATTTTATTGCCCATTGGTTTCCTCGTATGTGCGTGTATGACGACGTAAGCGGCTGGCAAAACAAACAGTTTTTGGGTCAAGGAGAGTTTACACTTCCATTCGGTGACTACAAAGTAGAAATTACCGTTCCTGATGATCATATTTTGGGTGCCACTGGTGAGTGTCAAAATTACGCCAAGGTGTTGTCTAAAGTGCAGCAGCAAAGGATGAAAGAGGCTTCTACCTCTAAAACTCCTGTGATTTTGGCCACACAAGCCGAGGCAGAGGAAAGAATGAAATTTAAAAGTACCAACAAACAAACTTGGATCTTTACTGCCAAAAAAGTGAGAGACTTTGCATTTGCTACTTCTCGAAGATTCATTTGGGATGCGATGCAAACAGATGTTTATGGCAATGGAAAGAAAATATGGAGTATGTCTTTTTATTCTAAAGAAGGAAATCCTCTTTGGGAAAAATACTCAACTCGTGTTGTAGAGCATACGTTGAGGTCTTATGGCCAACATACCATAGAATATCCATATCCTGTAGCTATCTCTTGTCATGCAACACGCGGTGGTGGTATGGAATATCCAATGATTAGCTTCAACGGAGGAAGGCCAGAGCCAGACGGTACTTACTCTGAAGGTACCAAATACGGTATGATAGGAGTAATTATCCACGAAGTAGGTCACAATTTCTTCCCGATGATTGTGAACTCGGACGAGAGACAATGGAGTTGGATGGACGAGGGTTTGAATACTTTCTGTCAATATTTGGCCGAAAAAGAGTGGGACAAAGATTATCCAGCTCGCCGAGGAGAGCCGCAGGACATCGTGCCATACATGAAAACCGACAAGACACAGCAGGTGCCAATCATGAGTTCATCTGACAACATCATGGCTTTTGGACCAAATGCTTACGCTAAACCAGCTACTGGACTAAATATGCTTCGTGAAACTATCATGGGTAGAGAACTTTTCGATGCGGCATTTAAAGAATACGCACGTCGTTGGGCATTCAAGAGTCCAATGCCAGCAGATTTCTTCCGTACTATGGAAGATGCTTCGGGTGTTGATTTGGATTGGTTCTGGAAAGGATGGTTCTACACTGTGGAGCCTGTAGATCAAGATCTGGCGGAGGTACAATGGTATTCACTGGATACCCAGAATCCCGAGTTAAGCAAAGCTGAAATCAAGAAAATGGATGAGGCTAAAGCCAAAACCATGAGCAAAATGCGTGATAAAAAAGACATTCCACAGTCAGTTGTGGAGGCTGATCCTTCTATGAAAGATTTCTATAATTCATATGATAGATATGCTGTTACTGAAGCTGACAAGAAAAAATATGAGGCCTATAAATCCTCGTTGTCTCCTGATGATCAGAAACTTTTAGAGTCTGGAATGAACTATTACGTTTTGAAAATTAAGAATAAAGGCGGATTGGTAATGCCTGTAATAGTTCAAGCCGTTTATGAAGATGGAACCACTGAGGATTTTAGATATCCAGCCGAAATATGGAGACTAAATGACGTTGAAATTACCAAGACTATTCCAACTAAGAAAAAAGTGGAGAAGTTCAAGCTTGATCCTTACATGGAAATAGCAGATATTGATACCGCAAACAATAGTTTTCCAAAAGAGCCAGAAGCTCCAACGAAGTTTCAGTTGATGAAGCAGCGTTCGTTTGGACCACAAGGCCTAAACCCGATGCAGGAAGCCAAAAAGAATGATGCTGCTGGCGTTGGAAGCAGTGGTAGAAACTAATTTTGCAAGATTCTAAGATTTTTGAGAGAGAGGTAAGTCAGGCTTATCTCTCTTTTTTATTTTATTTTTGAAAAAACTTGCAACTTTTTTTTCTGTCGTTCATCTTTAAACGAAACAATCCTAGTTTGAGTTACGAATATACAAAAGACAAGACAAGTGAGCTAGTAGAGCTTTGCAAGGTGGGTAACCCTGTGGCCCAGCGAGAGATTTATAATTTGTATATCAAGGCGATGTTTAACACGGCACTGAGGATTGTTGGAGATAGGGAAGAGGCCGAGGATGTGATTCAGGAGTCATTTTTGGATGGATTCATGAAAATAGGAATGTTTAGAGGAGAGTCTACTTTTGGTGCCTGGTTGAAGTCAATAGTTGTAAATAAGTCTATTGCTAAACTTCGAAGCAGAAAAGTAGTTTTAGAAGAAATTGACGACAAAATGGAGTCAACTTTTGTGAGCGATGACGACGACGATCTAGAGGAGAAGATGGAGACTATTGAGCGAATTAAAAAAGGTATAACCAGCTTGCCCAATGGCTTTAGAGTGGTTCTGAATCTGTATTTGTTCGAGGGCTACGACCACCAAGAGATAGGTGCCATTTTAGGAATTAGCGAGGTGACTTCAAGGAGTCAATATATACGAGGGAAATCAAAACTATTAGAAATTTTAAGGGTTAAACAATGAAATTAGAAGAGTTTAT
Organism: Lacihabitans soyangensis; assembly: GCF_024343775.1. Classification (GTDB taxonomy): domain Bacteria; phylum Bacteroidota; class Bacteroidia; order Cytophagales; family Spirosomataceae; genus Leadbetterella; species Leadbetterella soyangensis. The sequence continues at coordinate 46,967 of NZ_RJUF01000012.1, forward strand.
AAGTAAGAACAGAGTAAAATTTGAGGAGGAAGTTTCTCCTGATTTATGGACAAAATTAGAAAAGCAATTGCCCCCAAAACCTAAACCAACAATTTGGGTAAATAGTAAAATTTGGAGGATTGCCGCTGGTATAATTATTTGTTTGGGTGTTGGTTTTTGGTTTGGAAAGTATTCCAAAGAGGAGGTTTTTGCATCCAAACAAGACAAAATGATCAGCTCTGAGCCTACTTTGGTTACCTACACCGAGGCTGTAAGTGAGAAAAAGAAAAACTTGGAGGATTTAATTGAGAAAAATCCTGAACTGCAAAAGGCTTTTTTGAGTGATTTATCTGACTTGCAGAAAAATTTCGAATACCTGAAGTCGCAGTTGCCTCACAATCCGAACCATGACCAATTGTTTGAGGCTATGGTACAGAATCTTAAATGGCAAATTGAGCTTCTCAACCAACAAACTGCTATAGCAGTAGATGTTAACAAACACGAAATACTTTAATATGAAAACATATATTAATTATTTGATAATCTTTGTTTTGGGTGTGTCTTTGGCCCAAGCTCATGAGAGTCCTCTAATCGAAAAGAGAAAGGAATTTAATTTTAATTACAGCTCTGGAGGCGTGGAAAAGCTTGAAATTGCCAATCAATTTGGTGATGTTAAAGTATATTTTACAACACAAAAAAATATTACCGTAAACGTGCAAGTTACCGCCAATGCTCCTTCACCTGGCCAGTTAGATGAATTTATAGAATCGATAAGTGTAAATGGCCAAAAGAATGGTGACGAGGTGAAGGTCTATACCTCTATCAGAAAGGAAAACTATAATATGAAGTCTTGGAATAAAGACAAAAATTCAAGTTTCAAGATTGATTACAGTGTCTACATTCCTAAAAACTTGGAATTGGTTATTTCTAATAGTTTTGGAGAAGTAACCTTGCCAGATTTTACGGCTCCTTTGACCCTAAATCTAAACTATTGTACGCTACACGCGGCTAAAATCTCAAATCCAGACTCCAAAATAAGCATGAATTATGGAGTGGCCAACATAAAAGCTTTGCTCGGTGGCGACATTAACTCAAATTTCACTGCTGTAAATATGGGTGAAATGCGGAATGTAAACATGAAAAATAATCATGGAAGCCTGAAGGCCAAGTATTTAGAAGACATTGAAGGGGTGATGAATTACTCAGGTGGTGTTTTTGGAAACATCAAAGAAGCAGTAAAGTTGAATGTCAATTACTCCAAGAACTTTAGAATCGAAAACATAGACGAAAAAGTCAAAAAATTAGAAATTTTTTCAAACTATTCCAACATCGATTTACCGATTAGCGAAAAGTTCAACGGTGTTTTCGATATAAAAACCTCACACGGAAGTTTTTGGGTAGATCCAGCACTGATGGTTCATTTCTTCAAGAATTCAGAAACTGATGGTAAGAAATCAGGATATAAACCGAAAGTATCAAATTCTTACCAAGGGAAGATAGGTACAACTACCAACACCGATACCAAGATATTGATTATCTCTAATTTCGGCGATGTGAAAATAAAATAGTCAGTTTTTTTAATACTGCCCAGTTCCTAGCATCACAAGTGTACAAGCTTCAATCACCTCTGTACCTTGTGCTTCTAGCTTTGCTTCAAGATCGAGATTTTCAGCACCAGGGTTGAATATTACCCTTTTAGGTTTCATTTTTAGTAGAAAATCTTCGTATTCTTGTTGATTAGGCTCACTCAAGTAAACGGTTACGGTGTCTATATCTTTTTCAATCTCATCGGTGTTGGTTTTGATATCTACACCGCCAACATTACCTATATTCTTGCCCAAAAGCTCTATTGTATGACCTTTTTGTAGCAATCTTTCAGCAGCCATTAAGGCATATCTGCCTGGCTTTGTGCTTGCCCCGAGCACCAAGGTTTTTTTGTTGTGCATTTTTTTAAAAAGTTAAATTTAAAGTTAATATTTCTCCTTTACGATTTACTATAACTGGCACTGTTTGGTCTTTTTCAAATTTGCCCAAAGCGGCCATATAGCCATATACATCTTTTATTTCGTGTTCACCAATTTTCGTAATAATGTCTCCTGCCTTTAAACCCGCCTTTTCTCCAGGTCTTCCTTCTGAAGCTCCGTCTATTTTCAAGCCTTTTCCATCAAAAGAATAATCAGGAATTACGCCCATGGTTACTTTGAAACTGCTTTTAGTGGCTGTCGAATGTGGGTTAGAAGTCTTTTTGAAATCAATTTTTGGACTGGCATTCAGTCTCTCAATGATGTTTTTGATATAATCCAAAAGCAGGGCCTCACCTTCGTAATTGATCAAATTGGCGTCATCAGTTGGTTTATGATATTCTTGATGAGCTCCGGTAAACAAAAATAAAACAGGGATGTCTTTCAAATAGAAAGAAGTATGATCCGAAGGTCCTATTCCGGCAGAGTCCAGCGTATGTTTTATATTCATTTCCGTGGCCAGTTTTGAGGCGTTAGCCTCCCAAAACTTACTTGTGCCAATTCCCCCAATACTCACACCTTTGTCTTCTCTATATCTGCCAATCATGTCCAGATTTACCATACAATTGATATTTTTGAGGTCAAAAGTCGGATTGTCCAAAAGGTATTTTGAACCCATTAGGCCGAGTTCTTCTCCCGAGAAGGCTAGAAATATAAAATTATAATTTTCAGTAATCTTATTTTTAGCATAATATCTAGCTAATTCTATCATTCCAGCTACACCTGATGCATTATCGTCAGCTCCATTGTGCACCTGTCCATTCGAATTTGCCAGCAAAGAACTTCCCTGATCGCCCATTCCAAGGTGGTCATAATGAGCTCCGATGATGATCGATTCCGTTTTGCCGTTGTCAATCCAACCTAAAATATTGTTTGCGTTTACTTGGCTTATGTTGGGCGGAACTCCTTTTTTTGCCGCAAAAAGCTGCCTATAGTTTCCGTTTTCTCCCAAGGGTTTCAATCCTATTTTTTTGAATTGATCGATGATATAATCTCCGGCCTTGGATTCGGCAGCGGTACCTGTCCCTCTTCCCTCTAGCTGATCTGAGGCCAAATAGTTGATATGTTTTTTGAGATTTTTGGTCTGGGCATTTATTTGAAAAGCAACGAAAAGTAGGAATACTAAATATTTCATAAATGATGAAGCTTATGTTTGGTTAAACATATTTTTTGTTTGAAAGGTTAAATTTAAGGAAATCCAAGAATTTATTTAGTATATATCTTAATTTTGCAAAAAAGAAAAAGCGTATGTCGATGTTAGATATGATGGGAATGATGGGCAAAGTAAAGGATATGCAAGCTAAAATGCTTGAAGCCCAAGAAAAATTAGGTGATATTGTAACTGAAGCCGAGTCTGGTGGGGGAATGGTCAAAGTCACTGTCAATGGAAAGAAAGAGTTGTTGAGTATCGAAATTGAGCCGGAATTACTCAATCCTTCAGATGCCAAAATGGTACAGGACTTAATCGTAGCCGCTGCAAATAAAGCTTTGGCCGATATTGACGGAAAAGTAAAAAACGAAATGAGCAAAGTGACTGAAGGTATGATGCCAAAGATTCCAGGATTTGATTTAGGAAATATTTTCAATAAGTAGTTTTGAAAGATACCGCAGTTGTTATTCTGAATTATAACGGGCTTGGATTCCTAAAACAATTCTTGCCTAATGTTATAGAAAACAGTCCCGAGGCGGATGTAATAATCATAGACAACTGTTCCACAGACCATTCACTCTCCTTTTTGAAGGAAAACTTTCCGCAAACACAAGTCATTTGTAATGAGGTCAATTATGGTTTTGCGGGAGGTTACAACCACGGGTTGGCTCATATTCAACATGAAAATTTAGTTCTACTCAATTCCGATGTGGAGGTCACTCCCAATTGGTTAACTCCAATCTTAAAAAGAGCAGCCGAAAATCCGAGTATCGCTGCAATTCAACCGAAACTCTTGGATTTTAACAAAAGAGACCATTTCGAATATGCTGGTGCAGCTGGTGGCTTTTTGGATAAATTCGGTTATGCCTTTTGCAAAGGCCGTATTTTTGATTCCTTAGAAAAAGATCTTGGTCAATATCAAACTCCTACGGATATTTTCTGGGCTACAGGTGCTAGTTTTTTCATTAAAGCCAAGGTTTTTAAAGACTTAGGGGGATTTGACGAGCGTTTTTTCGCACACATGGAAGAGATTGACTTGTGTTGGCGTATTCATAATGCAGGTTTCACTATTCAATATGAATCAAGCTCAGTGGTTTATCACGTTGGTGGGGGCACACTGAATAAAACCAATCCATTTAAAACCTATTTGAATTTCAGGAATAACTTGGCCATGCTGTACAAAAATTTGCCAACTAATAAACTTTTTCCAGTAATTTTCACAAGGTTGATTTTAGATGGTATTTCATCTTTAAAGTTTTTGAAAGATGGTAATGTCAAAGATTTTTTTGCGGTGGCCAAAGCACATTTTGGTTTTTATGCCATGATACCTTATTTAACCAAAAAACGTGGCGGTTCTTACCAAGCTTATCGAAAGCTCAGTAATTTTTCGGTGGTTTGGAGATATTTTGTGAAAAAACAAAAAACGTATACTGAAATATGCTCAAAGTAGGTTTGACTGGTGGTATTGGTTCAGGAAAAAGTTTGGTGGCCAAGCTTTTTTCACTGCTAGAAGTGCCTATTTACGAGTCCGACCAAAGAGCTAAATGGCTTATTGAGCATCACGAAACTATTATCTCTGAAATTAAAGAACTTCTAGGTGACGAAGCTTATAACAAAGAAGGCAAGTACAACAAAGAATTCGTTTCCAAGGCAGTATTTCAAAATAAAGATTTATTAAAAAAACTCAATCAGATTGTTCACCCAAGAGTAGGGCAGGATTTTGAAGACTGGTTAATTGTTCAAAATGCTCCATTTGTTATTAAGGAGGCGGCCATTATGAATCGAAATGCAGGTCTCGACAAGATAATTGTGGTGGACAGCCCGAAAGAATTAAAGATAAAACGGCTTTTGATAAGAGATACCCATCGAAACCTAACAGAAATAGAAAACATTCTTGCTAACCAGAAATCTCCCGAGGAATTTCTGGAAATGGCCGACTTTGTAATAAATAATGATGAAAAATCGCTTTTGATTCCTCAGGTTTTAGAAATTTATAAGAAACTTATTTCTTAAAGCCATCTTTGAGTTCCTTCACATGGCCCGCTACGTCTCTGTCAAAGTCTATTAAATCATTAACCGTCTGAATGGCGTGTATGACCGTGCTGTGGTCTCTTCCACCAAAATGATAACCAATGGCTTTTAATGAAAGTGTTGTGAATTCCTTGGCCAAATACATGGCTATTTGTCTCGGCAAAACCACCTCTCGTAATCTGGTTTTACCTTTTATGTCGCTTACTTTTATCCTGAAATAATCCGTAACCACTTCGATTATTTTGTCTATAGAAATCACTTTTTGATTTTCCTCCACAATACTTTTCACCCTAAACTTGGCCATATCCAAGTTTATCTTTCTTCTTGTCAATGCCGAATCAGCAATTAGCGAGATAACCACACCTTCAAGTTCCCTTACGTTGGAATCTATGCAGTGAGCTAAATACTCAATAACTTCTTCATCCATTATAGCCTTTTCTTCTTCTACCTTATTTTGGATAATGGCTATTCTGGTTTCTAAATCAGGAGCTTGAATATCAGCAGTTAATCCCCACTTAAATCTCGACAGTAAACGGTCTTCCATACCCGACAATTCCCTTGGAGGGCGGTCAGAGGTCATTACTATTTGTTTGCCAGTTTGGTGTAAGTGATTAAATATATGGAAAAAAGTCTCTTGCGTTTTCTCTTTTCCTGACAAAAACTGTACATCGTCTAATATCAAAACGTCCACTCGCATATAGAATGCCATGAAATCCTGCAAGCTGTTTTCCCTGATGGCATTAATAAACTGGCTAGTGAATTTCTCAGAAGATACATACAGTACAATCTTACTGTTTTCTGACTGCTTCTCTATGTAATTGCCAATAGCTTGCACCAAGTGAGTTTTGCCCAAACCTACACCACCATAGATCATCAAAGGATTAAATGAGGTTGTGCTGGGTTTTTGAGCAACAGCAAAACTGGCCGCTCTAGCCAAACGATTACAGTCGCCTTCCACAAAATTCTCAAAACCATAGCTCTTATTTAAAAAAGACTCTATCTGTTTTTCATTAAATGCCTTAAGATCGAACGGGTTTTTTTGAGTAGGAGGCACTATTGGTGCCGCGGGTTGAGCTTTATTTGGAGTTCCTACAGGCGGATTCGTTGTCGGTTTAGCAGCACCTCTGTCAATTATTATTGTGTATTCCAACTGCCCATCTTTACCGATGGCGTAATCCAAAGCTTTTCTCAGGATTTTTACGTAATTGTCTTCAAGCCATTCGTAAAAAAACTGACTAGGTACCTGAATAATAAGACGTTTGTTAATTAACTTGTAGGGAATGATCGGTTCAAACCATGTTTTATAGCTTTGTTCGGTCACATTCTCACGGATAACCGCAAGGCAGTCACGCCAAACTTGTGATACATCATTTTGAACTTTGGTTTCCAATTTCTCTTTTGTTAATTTATTTTCGTCTTATTTTTGGGGCTACAAATGTAGAAAAAAAAAGCACGACAAGTGGATTTTTTTTTATTAAAATGGAGGTATCTTGATTTAGTACAAATCAATTGAAGAATGCTGCCTCAAAATCTAATTGGCGTCTTTAAAAAATTAAATTTGAAAATAAAGTATTCGGCAATAAAGCATGATTAGTTTTGCATTTGTTTTGAAAAACAAGATATTCTTCGGGTATTTTTCTGTTTACTAATTTTAAAAATAAGCACAAATGGTTTTAAAAAAATATGCTTTGAGTTTCATTTTATTTATTGTACTATTTTTAGTTAAACTTTCTCCTTGGCAACATTTTTTGCATTCTAAAATTTGGGTGATTTTTGCATTTTTTGTAGCCTTAGATTTTCTCGTTAAAATGTTGGTGGAGCAAGGAATGACTAACAAAAGAGAAAATTTTGTTCAATTTTACCTTGCATCGGTGGTTTTGAGGTTTATACTTCTTTTGGTTTTTATTGGATTCGGTTTGTTTATGTATAAAGAAAATCAGAATCTGTTCGTGCTGAATGTTTTTGTATTATATTTATTTTTTACAATTTTTGAAATTTCAACTTTACTTAGTAAATTGCGTCGTTTTTGAAAATGGCATCTTTTAACAAAGAGTTTATAAAAGTACTACTTATGTTTAAATACGTTTATTCCTTAGTTTTTTGCATTATTTTAGGTATTTCACCTTCTTTTTCTCAACATACTGAAGAACACGCCGCGGCAACTACTGCTGGTCACGAAGAAGAGAAATTTGACATCGGCGGCATGATTATGCACCACATCGCTGATGAACACGGTTGGGAATTTACACACGGTGTTAAACTCCCACTTCCAATCATACTTTACACCGCTGACAGAGGTATTGAGGTTTTTTCTTCTAGCAGATTAGACCACGGTCAAGTTTACAATGACTACAAAAACGAGCATGAGCATATTGTAAGAGTTAACGCTGACGGAACCGTAAACGAGGCTATTCATCCTATGGATTTCTCGATTACTAAAAACGTAGCCACTCTAATGTTAGGTGCGTTGTTATTGATTTTGATATTTACTTCAGTTTCAAAAGGCTACGTGCAAAACAAAGGAAAAGCCCCTAAAGGCATTCAGTCATTCCTTGAGCCATTGATCGTTTACATGAGAGACGAAGTAGTTAAACCTTCAATCGGCAAAAACTACGGAAAGTACTTCCCATATCTACTTACTTTGTTCTTCTTTATTTTTATCAATAACCTATTAGGATTATTGCCGGGTGGAGCTAACTTAACAGGTAACATTGCCATTACATTGGTTCTGGCCTTGATCACATTCTTAATTACAAACCTTAGTGCCAACAAATACTATTGGAAGCACATATTGTTGCCGAATACACCAAAATGGATGTGGGTAATTATGATTCCTGTAGAAGTTGTGGGTGTTTTGATGAAACCACTCTCGTTGATGATTCGTCTTTTCGCAAACATCACCGCAGGTCACATCATTATGTTGAGTTTGTTTGGTTTGATATTTATATTCAAAAGTTGGGCAGTGGCTCCGGCTATTGGCGTATTTGCATTGTTCATGAGTGCTATTGAATTACTTGTGGCATTTTTGCAAGCGTTCATATTTACGTTACTAACATCGATGTATATCGGTAGTGCTATTGAAGAGCACCACGCCGAGGAGCATCACTAAGATATTAAAAGCATTCCTCTTTATTCCCCTATAAAGAGGTTAATTACAAATCATCTTCGGAGGGGGGGAGAAAATAAAAAAATAAAATTATGTCTTTATTGAACATTATTTTACAAGCAGCAGCAGACGGTAAAGGTCTTGCTGTAATGGGAGCAGGTATTGGTGCAGGTCTTGCAGCTATTGGTGCAGGTCTGGGTATCGGTAGAATCGGTGGAAGTGCAATGGAAGGTGTTGCTCGTCAACCGGAGGCAGCTGGTAAAATCCAGTCTATGATGATCATCATCGCTGCCTTGATCGAGGCCGTAGCTCTTTTTGCTGCTGTAATTTGTCTTTTGATTTCTTTCAAAATGGCTTAAGCTATTTTAGGAATCTACATTCCCAGCATTATTCACATTAGGTGTTAATGTTGGGAATATTTTGAATTTAAATTTATTATTTATAATTGTACAAAAATGATTTTATTAGATAACGCATTGTTGAACCCTAGTCCAGGTCTTATTTTTTGGCAGCTAGTAGTTTTTGGTTCATTGGTATTTATCCTATGGAAGTTTGCTTGGAAAGGTATCCTTTCGGCTTTGAAAGAGAGAGAAGGCGAAATTGAGGGTGCTTTGCGTATGGCTGAGGAAACAAGGGCAGAAATGGCCAAGTTGAAGTCGGACAATGACAAACTTGTAGCAGAAGCTAAAAAGGAAAGAGATTTTATAATCAAAGAGGCCAAAGAAGCATCTGATAAAATGATTGCTGAAGCTAAAGACAGAGCTATCGAACAAGGCAACAAGATTATGGAAGATGCTCGTGAGGTGATGAACCAAGAAAGAGTGAAAATGATGAGCCAAATCAAGAAAGATGTGGCTACACTTTCGATAGAGATTGCTGAAAAAGTAATCCGAAAAGAACTTTCTGATAAAGCCACTCAACAATCATTTGTTAGTGAACTTGTAGCAGACGCAAAATTGAATTAATACCTCAATCAGTTATTTGATTGAAAATTTTTTAATAAAACTATGTCAGAATCAATAGTTGCCTATCGTTATGCCAAAGCCTTAATTGACTTGGCAAATCAGCAAGGCGTAGTGGATGAAGTAAATAAGGACATGTCGTTTTTTGAGGCGATATGTGACGAGAACGCTAATTTCGTGGCTGTAATGGCCAATCCAATTGTAAGGCACGACAAGAAATTGAGTATTTTGAAAAAAATATTCGAAAATAATGTAAATAATGTGACCTACTCAATTTTTAGCGTCTTAACTAAAAAGAACAGAGAGAAACTCATTTATCCAATTGCGAAAGAATTTCAAAAATTGTATAATTTGCAGACTGGTGTTCAAATAGTGCAGATTTCATCATCAGTGGCATTGACAGAAGCACAAAAGGCAGAATTTGCCAAGTTGGTTTCTAATGCTATAAGCAAGCAAGTGCTGATTGAAGAAAGTGTAGATGAGAGTTTGATTGGTGGTTATGTTTTGAGAGTAGGTGATACGCAAATTGACACCTCTGTTAAAAAGAAACTTAACGAATTGAAACTGGCACTATCCTAAGTAAGAATTAGTTTTCATGGCTATAAAGTTGAGAAAGGCCTCCGTTTTTTCGGAGGTTTTTTCTGTTTTAGGGGTATTGGTAATTGTATAATTTGAGTTATCTGTTGAGGTTTGAGAAGTCTAAATTCCACACTCGCTTCTTAGTTTTCGATTTCATTTTGTCTTCTCGATATTTTGATTCATGTCCTCTTTTCGGTCTGATACAACTGCTTTTTGGGTCCAGTTTATTTTGTAAAATTTCATTTTTCAGGCCCGTAATTGTTACTGAAGTGTTAATTCTGCCAATATTTAAAGAAATTATCAAAAAAATGAAAATATTTTTTTTTGATAAATCAATTTATACTTTAAGTAGAAAATAGAATAAATTCATTTTTCTTTCAAATCGTCCAAAAAATCAAATCTATTTTTCGTAAAAAATAAAAAAATAACCTCTTTTTTAGCTCATTTTGCACCGATTAGCCCAATTTTGAGCATTTGGTAGAGTAAAAAATCTTTTCTTGTTTTGTCTAAGTCAATTTGACTGTACAACAAAATATAATAAGAAAATGAGACACATAGGAGCTAATTTGTACGTAAACAACGACACCGTTGAGATAATCGATTTTTTGGTAGATAATAACCTTCTGCCTAAACCAGTTCAAAAAACTTTTTCAGTAGTAAGTCAGTTAGGCATGGATTTAGACTTAGTGATGTATAATCCAGATGCTGAAGAGAATAAATTTCTACACTACAAATTTGTTGATTTCGCCTCCAATTCTGACGCATTGAAGTATTTGATCTCAATGTTTAGAAATCTGGCCACTGAGAATTACAATGTATATACGCCAGCACAAAAGAAACTGGAAGAGTACTTGTACATGCTACCTACTTACAGAGCATTGTTTGGCTATAAGTTCAACGAGGATAACGAATTGTATCAACAAAAAAACTACGAGTATTAATATGAATTCACCATTTTTAATCAAGATTTTTATCGAATTATTATTCGTGATGTTTATCTCGGTTTCGGCGTTTGGTCAAAGTGTCAGTCCATTGGAAGACGACAGAAACTATAAAACTGGAAAAGTAAAGGTTAAAAGTTTAAATTTGACCATGAAAAAGGCTACACTTAGGGTTGCTAGAAATTACAAGCAGCCGGCTAAGATGGATACTGTGGAGGCGTATCAGTTGGTGTTACCAAAAGAGCAATCTCTCAGAAACAGAAACTACAAGAATAAGTAATCAATTTTCTTGGAAACAAGTACGGCATCTAGCTTCATAGATGTCGTGCTCTCCAAGAAGAATCAAATTTTCGGCATTTGATTTTCTGTAAGAAAAATGTGCAATGTCGCCACACTTCACACATATAGCGTGCACTTTTGTTACATACTCCGCCACTGCAAGGAGTTGGGGCATTGAACCAAACGGCAATCCTTTAGAGTCCATGTCCAAACCCGCCACGATGACTCTTTTGCCTTGAAATGATAATTTATTACAGACTTCAACAATAGACTGATCAAGAAACTGTGCCTCATCGATACCCACCACGTCGCAGTTTCCGCTCAAAAGCAATATTTCTTCAGCTGTGTTTACTGGCGTGGAGCGTATAGCATTTTGATTGTGTGAAACAATATCGTTTTCGTCATATCTCACATCTATTTTGGGTTTGAATATTTCCACATTCAGTTTTGCTATCTGAGCCCGTTTTAGACGCCTGATTAACTCCTCTGTTTTACCAGAAAACATAGAACCCGTTATGACTTCAATCCAGCCACTTTTGGTATCTTTCGCCTTGCCTCTTTTGGGTTCTATGAACATATTTTCATTAATTTTACGTTTATATCTAAAATGGCAAAGCATTTGCATTAGGCTTCTTGTACCATTTCAAATAGATTACAAAAAAACAGAATTATCCGATGACCAACAAATGGAATGTGGCCGAAATAAAAAATACTTCTCAGGCATTTGCCGAAGTAGTTTGTGAAGAGTACTTTAAGACAAAAGAAAATATTAACGGAAGCGAAATAATAGGCCTAACAGAAGTAAAACAACTCAATCTTTTTATACTCAAAGAACTGTTTGAAAAATGGCAGATGGAAATTTCTAGACTAAAGAGTCCATATTTTAATTATGCCGAACCCGAGGTACAAAAAGCTTTGGATGATTTTATGAATATACTATCGAGGCATATTCAGGTTAATGGTGAGAATTTTAAAGGTATTCTGGAAACATCGGTAAAGAAAACCATAAGTTTGTTTTCTGATCCTAAAGCCTTTTTTGTAGAGGAAATGAGAAATCTGACGGATTTTAAACTTACGGCTGATTGGTTAACTAAAAATGGTAAGTTTTTCAAAGATTACAATTGGGTTTTGCGTGAATTGTTGAGTAAACTGAACGGCGTGAGCTTTATTTATGCCAACGAAGCCATAGATTTTATAAATCAGTTTTTTGATGATAATAGGATAGAGGATCATAGTAAGGAATTGGCTGATATCTCTAAAATTGCGGGTGAAAATCAACCTGCGGCTCCGGCAACCAATCCTTATCAGTCTTTTTTTGATAGCATAGAAGAGTACAAAATGGCTAAGCCTCAAATGATAGCCAAAGAACCTGAGGTGATTACTCCAACAGTTGTGGTAGAAGAGAAAGACGAGCCAATTACCGAAATGAGACTGACGCAAGTGCAGGAGAAAATAGAAACAGTGATTACAGAAAATCCTGTAACCAGAACCATAGAGAAGGAAACCACAGTGACATTGCATGAGTCTATGCAAATGACTTCAGAGAATAGTTCGCTCTCTGATTTTCACCAAAAACGAAAAATTGATTCTATAAAAGGTAATATTTCATTGAACCAAAAGTTTCTATTCATTAACAACTTGTTCGGTTCTGATTCCAGTGTTTTTAATGGAGCCATAGAGGAGCTAGAAAGTTGTAACAGTTTCTCAGAAGCCAAAGAACAAATGATTAAGAAATATTTGCCGAAATACAAATGGGATTTGAATAGCCCGGAGGCCGAGGAGTTTTTTGATATTTTGAAAAGAAGATATAACTAAGCTGTGTTATAATGGTTTGCGAACAAAAAGATATTATAAAAAAGGCTTTCAAATAATTGAAAGCCTTTTTTATTAGTTTGCCATTTCGGATAAAAACTTGATTCTCATAAGTCTTAGCTCCTCTTCGGTTATTTCATCGTCATAATCGTCGAATTCCTTCATGGCTACTTTGATTTCGTCCGAGGCTGAAGTCATGAAATATTCGTAGATATCTCTCTGTTTGTCTTTGTCAATTATTTGATTGATGTAGTAATCAAGGTTTAGCTTGGTGCCTGAAAAACAAATACTTTCTATTTCGTTTAGAAGTTCTTCGCTGTTCATTTCTTTGGCTTCAGCTATCTCTTCAAGGTCAATCTTTCTATCTATTTGCTGAATAATAAATATCTTCGTTTTCGATTTGTTCACGGTGGTTTTTACCATCAAATCTGCCGAAGTTTCTATTTCATTGTCCTTTACATATTTTATAATTAGATCCAAGAACGGCATACCGAATTTCTGCACCTTACCCATTCCCACACCATTGACTTGTGCCAATTCTTGCACATTTGAAGGGTACGTGGTCGCCATTTCTTCCAAAGAAGGATCTTGAAAAACCACATAAGGCGGAACATTTTTCTCTTTAGCTATTTTTTTACGAAGAGCTTTCAAGAGTTCCAACAAAGCTTGGTCAGAAGCACCGCTTCCGCCAGAAGGTCCAGCAGTTTGCTGCAACTCATCTTCTCCACTGCCTTCTGTTTCGTTCAAATCGTGATCCTCTGAGAAAGTAATAGAGTAAGGATCTTGTAGATATTTTTGGCCTTTTTCGGATAATTTAACTACGCCATAATTATCGATGTCTTTTTCAAGATATCCAAAAACCATCAATTGTCTGATGATAGACACCCATTTGTCAGCAGCTGATATTTTACCATCTGCATTAATATCGGCTTTCGGTTTTTTGTTTACAACTATTTCATCCTCATCTTCCTCTTCTTCTTCCTCAAACTTCTCTGAAAGGTTAAAGTATTTCAAGCCTTTGCCAAACATTTCGAGTTTGTCGTGCTCATAGCTTGCTATGGCTGGGTTATCTTTGGTATTGGCTGTTAGGATATCCGCAATGTGATTGGCTGAGAAACGCTGTTCGGTTTTAAGAATCGTGTTAAGGGCCAAGATGACTTCTTCCTCACCTCTGAAGGTTTTGGTTGGCTTGTTACAGTTGTCACAAAAACCACAGTTTTTCTCTGTCTGCTCTCCAAAATAACTTAACAACTGTCTTCTTCTACAAACCCCGAGGGATGAATACGCCACCATTTCCATTAAAAGGGCCTTGGCGTTATCTCTTTCCGTTACGTTTTTATCTTTGTTGAACTTCTCAAGTTTGGTGATGTCGTCTAATGCATAGAACATCAAACATGAACCATCTAATCCGTCTCGTCCGCCTCTACCAGTTTCCTGATAGTAACCTTCGAGCGATTTCGGAGCGTCATAATGAACCACAAATCTTACGTCTGGCTTATCTATTCCCATGCCGAAGGCAATAGTTGCTACCACCACGTCACAGTTTTCGTTCAAAAACGCATCTTGGTTTTTCATCCTCACGTCAGAGTCTAAACCTGCGTGATATGGAAGAGCTTTGAAGCCATTAACTACCAAAAGCTCAGCTATTTCCTCAACTTTTTTTCTACTCAAGCAGTACACTATTCCTGATTTTCCTTTGTACTGAGCCAAAAAGTTAATCAGTTGTTTTTTTGCATTAAGTTTTGGTCTAACCTCATAATAAAGGTTGGCTCGGTTAAACGATGTCTTATAGATCACCGAATCATCCATATCCAAGCTCTTCTTGATGTCCAGTTGCACTTTAGGTGTCGCAGTGGCAGTCAAAGCAATGATTGGAAGGTTATCGTCAATGGACTCAATAATTTCTTTAATTTTCCTGTATTCTGGTCTGAAATCATGTCCCCATTCTGATATACAGTGGGCTTCGTCCACAGCCACAAAAGATATTTTGGCTTTCTTTAGAAATTCTAGATTGTCTACCTTGGTAAGAGACTCAGGTGCAATGTATAACAATTTACAGGCTCCGCTTACCACGTCATTTTTGACGCGATTCATCTCTGATTTATTCAGCGTACTGTTTAGAAACTGAGCGTTTATACCAAAAGCCATCATCTGATCTACCTGATTCTTCATCAAAGCAATCAATGGAGAAATCACTATGGCAGTTCCTTCTAATACGGTAGCTGGAAGCTGGTAGCAAAGCGATTTGCCCGCTCCAGTTGGCATAATTACAAAAGTGTTTTTGCCAGAAACAATACTTTTTATTATTTTTTCCTGCTCTCCTCTAAAATTATCAAACCCAAATATTTCCTTTAGGTTTTTCTTTAGGCTGTTTTCAATTGATACATCAATCATAGCTAGTTCTATAAAGCATTAAAAATTAAAGCACGCCGCTTTTTTTGACGTGGTGAATTAAATTCTTAATGCCAATATACAAAAAATGTTTTGTGATTTTGTTAAACTCAAATATTTTGTTTCACTAAAAAAAAACGGAATACAAGCCGTACATTTGCAGCAGAAATAACGCTTTTTTTAAAGTGGAGACGAAAATAGAAAAAAATATAATTGAAATTGCCAAAAAAGTACTAACTGATGAATCGGAGGCAATTAAATCTTTGATTAGTACAATAGATGTTGGCTTTGAACAAATAGTTTATGCTATTTTGGCCTCAAAAGGTAAAATTGTACTGACCGGAATAGGTAAAAGTGCCATAATTGCCCAGAAAATATCCGCCACTCTGAACTCCACTGGACAGAAAGCCGTGTTTATGCACGCCACAGATGCCATGCATGGCGATTTGGGTATAATTGACAGTGAAGACATCATAATCTTTTTATCTAAAAGCGGCAATACACCAGAAATCAAGGTTTTGATGCCTCTTTTGAAACGATTGGGTAATAAAATAATCGCCTTGGTTTCAAATATTGAGTCATATCTGGCCAAAAATGCAGACTTTATCATCAACGCACATGTAGAATCGGAAGCCTGTCCGCTGAATTTGGCACCAACAACGTCCACTACTGTGGCTTTGGCTTTGGGCGATGCTTTAGCGGTTTGTCTGCTAGAAGGGAGAGATTTTTCTAAAAAGGAGTTTGCTAGATTTCACCCAGGCGGTAGTTTGGGTAAAAAACTTTACTTGAGGGTTTCTGATATTTACCCCAATAACGCTTTGCCCAAGGTATCCGAAATGGATGAAATTCAGAGTGTTATATTAGAAATGACCACTAAAAGACTGGGCTCAACAGCAGTAGTCAATCAAATGGACGAGTTGGTGGGAATAATTACCGACGGTGACCTAAGAAGAATGTTAAAGAATGGGGCAGAGTTTTCAAAACTAAAAGCTAGGGACATAATGGGTACCTCACCCAAAACCATTCAACCTGACGAATTTGCGGTGAATGCCTTATTGAAGATGCAGGATCTGAATATTACGCAGTTGGTTGTTTCGGAAGGGAAAAATGTACTAGGTTTTGTACATTTACACGATTTATTAAAAGAAGGGCTTATTTAAGGCTTATAAAAATATTGACAATAAGAATGAGAAAAGTAGATTTTTTAGTGATTGGTTCGGGTATAGCGGGTTTGAGCTTTGCATTGAAGGCCTCGAGAAAAGGTAAAGTGCTGATTCTTACTAAGGTTAATGCGGATGAAACCAATACAAAATATGCTCAAGGAGGTATCGCTACCGTTTTTGATCCAAATACAGATTCATTTGAAAAGCATATTTCAGACACCTTAATAGCTGGTGATGGTCTTTGTGATAAAAAGATCGTGGAGATAGTGGTAACCGAAGGGCCTGATAGAATAAACGAACTTATAGAGTACGGAGCCAATTTTGACAAGGAGGATTCAGGTGAGTATAATTTAACGCGTGAGGGCGGGCACTCGGAGAAAAGGATTCTTCATTATAAAGATATAACGGGTTGGGAAATCGAACGTGCTCTGCTTGAGCAGGCCAAGGCTAATCCAAATATAGAAATTCTTACGCACTATTTTGCGGTGGAAATAATCACCCAGCACCACTTGGGTGAGTCAACCGGTGATCACATAGAATGTTATGGTGTATATGCCCTAAACGTAAACTCAGGTAATGTCGAAACTATTTTAGCCAAGAATACGCTCATGGCCACTGGCGGTGCAGGTCATATATACGCAGCTAC
Source organism: Lacihabitans soyangensis (assembly GCF_024343775.1). Classification (GTDB taxonomy): domain Bacteria; phylum Bacteroidota; class Bacteroidia; order Cytophagales; family Spirosomataceae; genus Leadbetterella; species Leadbetterella soyangensis. The sequence goes on from NZ_RJUF01000012.1 coordinate 64,027, forward strand.
TACCAATCCGGTTATCGCCACTGGTGATGGCATAGCCATGGTCTATAGGGCAGGAGGGAAGGTGAGAGACATGGAGATGATGCAGTTTCACCCAACGTCGCTACACAATCCAGGTTCTTTCCCGAGTTTCTTAATTACCGAGGCTGTCAGGGGAGAAGGTGGCGTTTTAAGGAACAAATCGGGTAAAGAGTTTATGTATGAATATGACGAACGCGGATCTTTGGCTCCTAGAGACATTGTGGCGAGGTCTATTGATGCCGAAATGAAGAAAACTGGAGAGGAATTTGTTTATCTGGACATTACTCACAAGCCGAAGGAGTTGATTTTAGAACATTTTCCGAATATCTATGAGAAATGTTTGAGTCTGGGTATCGATATTTCTAAAAATATGATTCCGGTAACTCCGGCTGCACATTATTTGTGCGGTGGAATATTGGTTGACGAAAACGGTAGAACAAACATCAGCAATCTTTTTGCCTGTGGAGAGTGCTCTTCTACGGGTTTGCATGGTGCTAATCGCTTGGCTTCAAATTCATTGCTAGAAGCCGCTGTTTTTGGGCATAGAATATCGCAAGTGGCTGTAAATGAGTTGGATGGTGTAGAGTATAATGAAAAAGTACCTGACTGGAACGAATTCGGAACGGTGCAATCCAATGAGGAGATTTTGGTAACGCACAATACCAGAGAATTACAACGAATGATGTCGGATTATGTGGGTATTGTACGGACTGATTTCAGGCTTGAGCGTGCTCTGACTCGCTTAAATATGCTCAAAGAGGAAACAGAGGAATTTTATAGAAAAACCAAACTTTCAGTGAAACTTTGCGAGCTTCGAAACTTAATTTTGTGTGCCCAAATGGTGATTCATTCGGCACAAAAACGCAAGGAATCTCGTGGACTTCATTATAATACCGATTACCCGTATCATTTGGGTGGAGAACCACAGAATACCGTAATTTCAAGGGGTTAAACGCTTTTTTAGACCAAAAAATTAGCAGGTTTCAATTTTTTTTTTGATATTTGACACAATAGCCTCATTAACATAAAATAAAACCCAATGAATAAGTTTAAATATATACTGGAAAACAATCTTTTTGGGGTCTGTAGTAAGATAGGTGAAAAGTTGAATTTTTCCGCTAAAAGTATAAGAATGTACTTTATTTACGCATCGTTTTTTACCCTTGGCTCACCAGTGATTATCTACTTGGTGTTGGCTTTTTGGATGGAAATTAAAAATCAAGTTAGAAGAAGCAATAGCTCAAGCATTTGGGAGATTTAACGATCTACTTCACCCATCACAAAATCCAGAGAACCGATAATCGCCACGAGGTCAGCAATCATCCAGCCTTTCGATATTTCAGGTAAAACCGAGAGGTTGTGGAAGGAACACGCCCTACATTTTACCCTGGTTGGTACATCGGTTTTTCCATTTGTTCTAAAGAAAAAGCCCAATTCACCTTTCGGATTTTCGGCTCGGGCATAGAAATCCATTTCCACTGGCCTGATTTTTTTTGGTACAAAAGCCTGAGGATCAAAGTCTCTGGTGCGTTTGTGGTCTTTGGTAAGTTTGTCCAAACATTGCTCTATTATTCGGATAGATTCCCAACATTCCATCAATCGCACATAGTTTCTATCCCAACAATCACCCGTTTTACCCATTTTACCTTCACCGATCGGAATATCAAACTCAATCTCGGGATAAACAGAATAGGCATCCACCCTTCTAAGGTCATATTTTAAACCCGAACCTCTTAAAACAGGGCCAGTACAACCATAATTGATGGCCAAATCCATTGGTAAAACACCTACATTGGCGGTACGATTGATAAATATGTGGTTGTCTATAATAATTTGTTTGAGTTCTTCGAGTTTTGGCTTTACATAATTCACAAACTCAAGGCATTTTTCTTCAAATCCAAGCGGTAAATCATAGAACAAACCTCCCACCCAGATATAATTGTATAACATTCGTGCTCCAGAAACCCATTCTAGAAGTCTTTGGATTGATTCTCTGTCGCGTATCAGCCATAAAAAAGGTGTTTGGGCACCAATATCTAATGCATAAGTACCAATAGCTATAAAATGTGAGGCAATTCTATTGAGTTCAGCCACTAAAACTCTGATATATTCTATTCTTTTAGGAAGGGTATTTTCGATGCCAAGCATTTTCTCCACGCCCATAACATAAGCATGCTCGGAGTTCATGGCAGCTACATAATCCAATCTATCTACAAATGGGATGATTTGGTTGAAAGGCAAAGATTCTGCGTGTTTCTCAAAACAACGATGCAAATAGCCCAAATGCGGCACCACTTCTTTGATGAGTTCACCGTCTGTAACTACCTCAATTCTCAGTACACCGTGCGTAGAAGGGTGTTGTGGACCGAGATTGATGAGCATTTCTTCCGATGCAAGATTTTCATAATTAAATTTTGTCGGTTCAGATTCACTAAGGTTTTCCCTTCTATATTTGTATTGAATTTTTTGCATCGAAATTTTTTCTGGTTCAAAAATAAAAACAAAAATCTAGATTCAAGTTTAAAATGCACGAAATCGAACCTTTTTATAATTGGCAAAAATATTATTTGCCTTACGAGGATACAAAAAGTCCGTTTTTTGAGAAACCTGAAATCAACCAATACAGAAACACCGTTTACAGTTATTATCTACATCCAGACTGGGACGAAATAGGTTCAGAAACACTGTATTTGAAAGTTTTGATGGTCAATTACTCTTTGAAATATGCGGTGATTGAGCTCATTGGCGAATGGAACGATACTTTGCATAACGATGTGATGTATCTCAAACGGAATATTGTAGATGTTTTTCTGAAGCAGGGCATCAAGTATTTTGTCTTGATTGGAGAAAATCTTTTTCAGTTTCATGGCGGCGAAGACGATTATTATGAGGAATGGTTTGAGGATGTGGAAGATGGCTGGATAGTGGCCCTTAATTTCCGAGATTTTATTCTGACAGAGTTCTCAAGATTTCACCTCGACTATTACATCAACTATGGAGGTACTTTACAGATAGAAAATTGGCGAACACTCAAGCCAGATCAGCTTTTTTCATTGATTCAGACATTAATTCAGCGTAGATTGACCTAATGGTAAGCTTTTTGCGTTATTAGATTTGAACCAGCCAAGCCTGTTGCTTGTTAGCATAAAAAACAAATTTTCATGGATCAGTCTTTTTTAAAACACATTTACGAGAAACACCAGAACACTGAGGCGGTGCCTTCTACCAAAGATATTTCTTCTTGGGCGATAAAAGTGATTCGATTGCTATATCCCGAGCAAGCCAAGGAGTTTTTTAGAAGTGTTGACGAAATAGAAGGTGAGTTTTGGAACCTCGGAAACGAGTTAAAGCATCTTTTGGAAACCACTGATCAATGCAAAGATTGTGATATAAGTAAAAAAGTAAATGTATTTAACGAATCCATTCCCGAGCTTTTTAGGCTGTTAAATACCGATGTAGATGCAATCTTGGAAGGTGACCCAGCCGCCAAAAGTAAGTTCGAAATAGTAAGAGCTTATCCTGGTTTTTATGCTATTTCAATCTATCGTTTGGCAAATTTACTTCATAAATTGGAGGTAAATCTTATACCAAGAATCCTTACAGAATTTGCTCATTCTCGAACTGGTATTGACATACATCCTGGTGCTGAAATTGGTGAATACTTCTTCATTGACCACGGTACGGGTGTTGTAATCGGCGAGACCTGCATAATAGGAAACCACGTCAAAATATATCAAGGAGTTACTTTAGGGGCCTTGAGCGTCGATAAAGCACTGGCTAATACCAAACGTCATCCAACTGTAAACGATAATGTGGTGATATATTCTGGAGCGACTATTCTAGGAGGAAATACCATAATTGGCGAGAATAGCATTATCGGTGGTAACGTTTGGTTAACCAAATCCGTGCCTGCCAATTCTACGGTTTACCACAAGCCAGAAATCAAAGTTGTAGAGAACGAAGCGGTATAAATATGCTCATCAATAGCGAGGAATACCGTGCAATGTTTGAGGTCGAGGAAAAACTTTGGTGGTATATAATTCTGCACGAAAAGGTTATAGCTGAGATTAATTCCTTCTCAAAAGGTAATAAACAAATCAAAATACTAGACGCAGGTTGCGGTACCGGTGGGCTTTTGGTGAAACTCCGAAAAGCTGGTTTTCTAAACATTCAAGGTTTTGATTTTAATGACGATGCTGTAGCATTTTCAAAAAGCCGTGGTCTGAACGCTCAAAAAATTGATATTACCCATCTTCAAGGAGTTTTTGAAAAAGAATGCTTTGATGTGGTTGTTTCCGATGATGTGCTTTATCAATTTGAGGATGAAGTTATTGAAAAAACCATTTCTTCTATTGTTGATATTTTAAAGCCTAACGGCATTTTTATCACCAATAACAATGCTTTTGAGATTTTTAGAGGTACGCATGATATAGCAGTTGGAAGTAAAAAACGTTTTGTTTTGAAAGATTTCAAGGCCTATTTGTCCAAAATAGAAGCTGTTTCAATTTCAAAGCACCATTATTGGTCGCTATTTCTTTCACCATTGATTTTAGTGGTTCGATTAATTCAAAAACTTCAATTGAAACTCAATTTGGTCGATTTACAAAACATAAAATCAGATGTAGAAATGCCATCTGAGTTTATTAATAATCTGTTTTACAATATCTGTAAATTCGAGCGTAATATCCTGAAGAATTCACCTTTCGGAAGTTCCTTATTTTTGGTTATAAAAAAAGAAAAATGACGATTTTCGGGTGATTTTAGCACATAGCTTCCTATTTTTGCATCCCAATTTAATTTTTATTTATGAGTGTTAGAGTAAGATTTGCTCCAAGTCCCACAGGACCTTTACATATTGGTGGTGTTCGTACTGCCCTTTACAACTATCTTTTTGCCAAAAAAATGGGTGGAACCATGATTTTGAGAATAGAAGATACCGACCAAACGCGTTTTGTAGAAGGTGCTGAAGAGTATATCCAAGAGGCTTTGGCATGGGTAGGTATAAACATAGATGAAGGCGTTCAACAGGGCGGAGCATTTGGACCTTACAAACAATCAGAAAGAAAAGAGATTTATGGTAAATATGCTCAACAATTGGTAGATTCAGGCAAAGCCTACTATGCCTTTGATACTTCGGAAGAATTGGATGAGTTGAGAAAAACTTTGGAAGAAGCCAAAGTGGATAATATTTCCTACAATGCCGTTACGAGGATGCAAATGAAAAATTCATTGACCTTGTCTGCGGATGAAGTTGCTGCCAAATTACAAAATGGAGAGCCTCATGTCATCCGTCTGAAAGTGCCTTTGAAAGAAGAAATCAGGTTTAAAGACATCGTGAGAGACTGGGTGGTGGTGCATTCTTCAACCATTGACGACAAGATTTTGATGAAATCTGACGGTATGCCCACCTACCATTTGGCGAACATCGTGGACGATCATTTGATGGAAATTACGCACGTCATTCGTGGCGAGGAGTGGTTGCCATCTGCTCCATTGCATGTATTGCTTTATAAAGCATTTGGTTGGACTCCCCCAGAATTTGCACACTTGCCTTTGTTGCTGAAGCCGGAAGGAAATGGTAAATTGAGTAAAAGAGATGGCGTTTTGGGAGATTTTCCAGTGTTTCCATTGGAGTGGAAAGACAAAACCACGGGTGATATTTCAAGAGGATTTAGAGAAGACGGATATTATGCCGACGCTGTGGTGAATTTCTTGGCATTTTTGGGCTGGAACCCTGGAACGGAACAAGAAATCATGACTTTAGACGAACTCATTGCAGCTTTTGATATCAATAACATCCATAAAGGAGGAGCAAGGTTTGATGTAAACAAAGCCAAATGGTATAATCAAATGTACCTTCGTCAGAAAGACGACGCTTTGTTGGCGGGAGAGTTGAACACTACTTTAAACGATTCTTCGCTATCAGAAAAAATCGTGAAATTGATGAAAGAGCGTGTGACTTTCACCAAAGAAATGATAGCCGAAGTGCCATTTTTGTTCAATGAAATCAGTGAATACGACCAAGAAATAGCTCAGAAAAAATGGGATGATATGGCAAAAACAGCTATGCCGGTCGTGGCCAAAATTCTTGAAGGCGTGGCTGATTTTAATTCAATTGCTATTCATGATGCACTTTTTGCAGGTTTAGAGGCTGAAGGCATAAAACCAGGCAAAATCATGCAAGCCTTGCGTTTGGCCATAACTGGAGAGGGCAAAGGACCTGATTTGATGTTGACCATAGAGATATTGGGCAAAGAAAAGTCTGTTGCAAGAATAAATAGGGCATTGAAGGTTTTGTAAGAAAAACTGCTAATACTTAATCCGACCTCTCCAAGGTCGAAAAATCAATTAAAAATATTGTACAAACATAATTTGACCGCTCTGCGGTCATTTTTTTTACAATCTGACCTAAGCGAGGTCAGATTATTTTTTGACAAATAGATAGAATGGTAGATTTATGAAGTTTTTAATCAAAAACTGTGAGAAAATAGTGCAAACATAATTCGACTTCTCTGAGGTCTAAGAATCTAGATAACAATATTTTGTAAACATAATTTGACCGCCCTGCGGTCATTTTTTTTACAATTTGACCTCAGAGAGGTCAGATTATGGTAGATGGTTATGATAAATATGCATTTCGACCCCAGCGGGGTCGCATTATATTTGTCAGATTATGTTTTATGAAAATTTTTGGTTTTAGATTTTCTAAAAAATTATATTTTGATCACCAAAAAATAAAAACATCACCTAAGGGCTTCCAATCTATCTTATTTTCTTTGATCCAAATGCTCCTTTTCTAAAATCCAAATCCCTATTTTTACCCATCATTTATTCAATAAAAACTCATGCCTATCAAAATTTCCGTGTTGGTTGTATTTAGCTTTCTATTCCTTTCAAACACTTTTGCTCAAGACGAATGGTGGAAACGAAACAATCTTCGAGTGATTCAACTGAATCTGCCAGACTATGAAGCCAAAACCATTCAACCTAATGAGATAGTAGAGGATTTGTTGAAATATTCGGCCAATACGCTGATAATCAATGCGGGCGGTATCATGGCTTTTTATCCTTCTAAATTGGAGAACCATTTCATTAATCCTTACATGCGTCCTGGCGTATTGGGTGAAATTGTTGAGAAGTGCCACCAAAACAATATAAAAGTAATGGTGAGGTTTGATTTTAGTCGGGCTGATAAGACTATTTTTGATAAGCACCCCGACTGGTTTTACATCTCCCCAAAGGGCGAACGAATGATCAATACCGACAAATATGTGGTATCTATCAATGCTCCATATATGCAGGAGGAGGCTTTCAAAATCATTATGGAAGTTATCGAGATGTTTCCGATTGACGGGATATTTCAGAACATGCCAGGTTATCAGACCCGCAATCCTTATGAGAATTTGTACCAAGGAATCGACCAAAATGAATATGATAAGAAAGCTTTTTATGCTTATTCTGGCTTGAGCTTGCCTTTGGTGGAAAACAAGGAGGATTCAGTTTTCAGAAAATACGAGGAATTTAAAAAGCACACCTCGGAGGCATGGCAAGAAAAACTGTATCATTTGGTAAAGGCCAAAAACAAAAACATCGCCATCTGTACCTATGCCGAAAAGTTTGTGGATATCATCAGGCACGAATCGCAGTCGAATAGTTTGCCTTATTGGCCATATTCCGCCTCTGACAATGTGGGAAATGCGGGAAATTCGTATCCCGACCACATCATCAGCAATTCCAGCATTCAGCAGATTTCGTTTCAAGGTAGATACAATGCTGTGGAACCTGAGGAAGTCGAAATCAGACTTTGGGAAAACATAGCCAACGGTTCTGGACTCGATATGAGCATGATGGGCGATATGAGGGGTTATGAAGATGAGCGTAATTTTGAGGTTTACAAAAAAGTGTATGGCTTCCATAAAGCCAACGAGAAGTTTTATGGTAAATACCAAAGTCTGGCCAAAATAGCCCTCATTGCACCAGGGGCATGGCCTTCTGGAAATAAAATGCAAGAATACCGTGGACTAATGCTCATGCTCAAAGAGGCTCATTTGCAGTTTGATATCATTGAGGATTCGCAAATTGAACGGCATGCCGAACGTCTCAAAAAATACAAAATTGTTATTTTCCCTGACATAACTTATTTGAGTGAAAATGCCATAAAATTACTTCAAAACGTATCAAGAGATGGCGTAAACCTCATTGCCACCAACAACAGCTTTTCTGACAACGCCCAAGCCCTCAAAAGTCTTTTCGGAGCTGAAATCATCAAAAAGGAATGGGATGGAACAGGCAATTATCTCAAAATCGATAACCAGAAATTATTTGGAAGGCTCAAAGGTCAGTCGATGATTCATTGGAAGTTTAATTTGGCTCAGTATGATTTTGAAAAAACAAATACCAACCATCTACCCGTATTGGCAAAAGGGAGACCCGGACCTCCAGAATTAATCGGAGGACACGATCCAATGGGGTATTTTGGAATGTCTGTGAAAGATTTCGGAACTTCTAAAAATGTTATATTACCATTGAATCTAGGCAAATTGTATTATTTGAATGGTTATGAGCAAAATAAGAATTTGTTTTTAGATGTTTTGCAAAGCTTAGATAGTCAGGTTTTTGAGGAGTTCAAAACTAATGCACATCCTCGGGTAGAAATGATTTTGAAGGAATTTAAATACAACACCAAAAACAACAAAAAAGCTACAGACGGAAAAATCTTGCACTTCATAAACCTGACAGGTTTTAGTGGAAATACCTTTTTTGAGCCATTGCCAGTTCAGCAGATTCAAGTTTCCTTGAAGACCGAGAAAACACCCAAAAAAGCATTTTATTTAAGTAATAAAAAGCCCATTTCGTTTTCGATAAGGCAAGATGAAATAAGTTTTACCGTGGATAAACTTGCCAATTACGAGGCTGTGGTTTTTGAATACTAAAACTACGCTTGAATCAGTGAATTCGCATTTAAGAGTAAATTTGATTAATCTTATATTTATTCTTGAATGCAAAAAAGGTAATGTCGCCCCGATGGGGCTTTTATGCTTTTATTTTTATTTTACCTACCAAAATATCGCCCCGATGGGGCTTCATCCATAGGTCTTTCTATTTGATTTTTTAAATTCGAATCCCCTTTACATTTATACAGTATTTTAGTGTTATTTATCCTATATTTTGTTTATTTTCAATAAGTTAAATTTTGAATTAATTCCTTTAGGTAATCTCCAATGCAAACTAGAAACGAATATATTTTTTTTGATTTCTAACATTATTCAGGGAAAAGTCTTTTTTCAATAATGATAAATTTCAACTTCTTTAGTTATGAATCAATCTCCATTTCTAACAGTGAGAAGCTCAAGGTTTTACCGTGTGGGTCCAATGCCAATGAGGTAGTTACTCCACCACAAAGTGCTTCCTCACAAACAAAAAGTAACGAGGAGATTCTGGGTAATTCATAACGAATGACTTTTCCTTTCACAATAGATTGGAGATGTTCTTTTACTTTTTCGGCACTTACTTGTTCTACCAAACTTGCATAGTCTTTTTCTTCGTAAGGAATCAGCGATAGCATGAGGGTATTGCCTTTATCTCCAGCTCGGCTGTGTGCTAGGTCGTGCAGTTTGGTTTTCATGATTCAAAAATAGAAAAAGATGAATGAATACTTTCACGATCTATGAGAATGGACTGTATGCCTATGATTTCGGTCACAGACTTTCTTACGCCACCACCACCCGAAGGCCCATTGGTGTACAAAGCTTCCACTTCTTCACCAATCCATGCGGCTATTTCTGCTGTTTTGGCCAGTCCCGATACCCGGAGTCGAATTTCGTAAGACGAATTTCCATCACCCAGACCAGCGTGTGCGGCGTTGGAGCCTATATAGTCAATTCTAAGTGGTTCAGTGAAATGTTCTTGTAACCTTTTCTCAACGATTTCGCCCGCCATTTTTGCTCTCTCCAAAGCAAAAGCTCCTGCATATAATATTTCTCCCTCACCCATAAAACCACCCTGATAACCCACGCTTACCTTTAGCTTTTCAGGTTTTGTGGAGCCATTTCCACCTGTGACTTGGACCTTTTCATGACCAATTTGTTTGAGTGAAACAGTCGTGAAATCTGCCGAAACATCAGGGGTAAGATAAGCAAACGGATTGAGAACTTCGTAGAGCAATTGTTCTTTCACTGTAGCTAAACTAATTATTCCGCCTGTACCTTCCACTTTACCAATAACGGCTGTTCCATCAGGAAAAATATCTGCATAAGGGTGGCCCAAAATTTCTAAATTCGGGACTATTTTTTTTACGCCATCTGCAAAATATCCGCCAGTCACCTGTCCCGCACATTCCAACAAATGCCCAATCACCGTGGCTTTTCCAATTAGTTCAGTATCGGAATATGTCCAGCCATAGGAGTGCATCAGAGGAGCAACTACCAACGACGGATCAGCCACTCTTCCCGTGATAATTACTTCGGCACCAGCGTTTAGGGCAGGCAAAATGCTGTCTGCTCCGAGGTAAGCATTCGCCGAAACAATCTTACCAAAGCTGCTCAAGGGTTTACCGGATTCTAATGTAATTTCTTCTCCTGTAATTAAGGAAAGTACATCATCTCCAGTAACTGCAGCTACTTTTATTTTCAGGTTTTTTCTGATCGCTATTTCTATAATTTTTGCCGCAGCAGCTGGGGCATTTGCAGCTCCCATATTGCTGATTACCTTAATACCTTTTTCTGCTATAATGGGTAAAAGTTTTTTCATCCGCCGTTCTAGCAAGGGGTCATATCCTTTGTTTGGGTCTGACAATTTCCTTTTTTGTGCCAATGCAATCGTTCTTTCGGCCAAACATTCCAATATCAAATAGTCTATTTCGCCTTGGCTGGCCAAAATCTCCGCAGGCTCAAGTCTGTCACCAGAAAAACCTGCTCCTGCTCCAATTCTTATTTTTTTTAGGTTGCTCATAGTAGTTGGATAGCCCCTGTAATGATGGCCGTCAAGGTCATTAAAAATGTCGTCATAAAGGCCCATTTAAAGGTAAACTTCTGATGCTCTGATAGTTCTACTTCAGAGAGACCAACCAGCACAAAAGTAGACGCCGTTAATGGACTCAAGGGAAAACCCACAGTCATTTGGCCCAAAATGGCCGCTCTACCTATTTCAATTGGATTTATGCTATAATGAATAGCCGCCTCCTTGAGAACCGGTAAAACGCCAAAATAATAGGCATCGGGCGTAAACACAAAGCTCAGTGGCATACTTGTAACGCCCACCAAAGCAGGTAAATAACCCGCATGCTCTGCTGGAATGAGCGTCACCAAAGCCTGAGCCATGGCGTCAATCATTTTGGTACCTGTCAAAATACCCGAAAAAACACCAGCTGCAAAAATCATCACCGACACAAAGAATACATTGGAGGCATGCTCTTGCAATCTTTTTTTCTGCTCTGCCTGAGACGGATAGTTAATCAACATAGCCACCGAAAATCCGATGATGAACAAAGCAGACGGTGGCAATAAGGCCATAACCAAACAACCAATTAGCGAAATCGTCAAAATGGCATTCAGAACTATTAACTTCGGCCTTCTTGTTAGTTTTTGTGCGTCTGTCAGTTCATCGGCGTGTTTATAATCCAAGGCAATGATGCCCAGTCTTTTCCGTTCGTTTTTGCCTAGCCACCACGATACTCCCAATACCCACAAAATACCTACCGCCATGGAGGGGAGTACCGGCACCAGCAGGCCTGCAGCATCTGTTTGCATGACTTGTAAAGCTCTAGCCATGGTGCCAGACCAAGGTACCAAATGCATCACACCCGCACTCAAGGCCACTATGCAGGGAAGTATGAGTTTGTTTATTCCCAGTCTTTTATAAATGGGCAACAAAGCCGAAATCGTAATCATAAAAGTGGCTGTGCCGTCTCCATCCAAATGTACTATCATGGTCAGAAACGCCGTACCCAAGGTTATTTTTAAAGGGTCGCCTTTGGCCAAATGTATGATACCCGAAATGATGGGGTCAAAAAGTCCAGCGTCTATCATCAATGCAAAGTACAAAACAGCAAATATGAGCAAAATACCCGTTGGAGCTACTTGTTTGATGCCTGTGACGATCATTTCGCCAATGGCTTGCGGCTCAAATCCTCCTATGATGGCGAAAAAAACGGGAATAATAATCAGTGCCAATAAAACTGAGAGTTTTTTCGAAATCACCAAAGTGAGAAACAGAGATATGGTCAGAAATCCTAATATGGCCAGCATAGTCTTCTATTGTTTATGTGCTTGCAATACCTTCTGAAAAAACATCATGTGGTAGGGTAGGGCGTTTTCCCAATATAACCATTCATGTTTTCCGGGTCTTTCTGTATAATCATGCGGTGTGCCATTTGCAGTCAGCAAACGGTGCATTTCTCTGTTGGGTTCTATCAAAAAATCGTCTACACCGCAGTCTATTATCAGTGCGAGTTTGGCAGCTTTGATTTGCTCCGTCATGGTTATGAGATTAAATCCAGGATAAAAAGGACCCGATTCTTCACGCTCACCAATCATTTTTTTGAAATTCTCTATCCTGATTTTGGCAAAGTCGGGTGTTACTTTCCATGTACTCGGGTCCATGTTCAGAACCCCACTCATGCTCCCAGCCGCACAATAAAGCTCAGGATGCTTGGTGGCAATATAAACCGCTCCATGACCACCCATTGACAAACCTGTTATCACTCGGCCTTCTCGAGCCTGAATGGTTCGGTAGTTTCCTTCTACTTTTTCTCTTAGTTCTTTGGAAATAAAGGTCTCATATTGACTTTCTTTTAGCAATGGACTGTCGAAATAATAACTTGACGTGCCTCCGTCGGGCGTCACGATAATTACATCGTAAGTATCCGCCAATCTGGATACCAAGGTTTTATCTGGCGTTAGTTGTGTCCAGTTCTTGTAATTTCCACTTCCACCATGCAATAGATAGACTACGGGGTAGTTCTTTTTTGATTTTTTGTAGCTTTTGGGTGTTATCACCACCGCCTTGAGTACCTTATTCATGGCTTGGCTGTTGATTTCCAAGGTATCTATCCCAGCTGCGGATGCTCCATGACCGATTATTGCAGAAGTGAATGCAAGAAAAAGAAATAGGCTGTTTTTCATAGTTTTGGTTTTTTAATAGACGCCCGGGTTGGCTGATTTAAGAACTTTTGAAAAATAAAGGACATGGTAATATAGCGAATTTTCCCAATAAGGCCATGAATGTCCACCCGGTCTTTCGGAGTAATCGTGTGGGGTGTTATTGAATACCAATCTCCTGTGAAGTTCACGATTGGGTTCTATCAGGAAATCATCGGTGCCGCAGTCAAAAATCAAACTCACACCATTGGTTTTCATTTTATCCGCCATTGCTATAACTGAGTAAGGTTCATATACGCTCGGATTGTCGTTATATGAGCCGATGATGGCGTCAAAAGCTTTTCTCAAGTTTCCAGTGGCTTCTTTGGGTAATTTCCAACCCAATAAATCAGGATTAAGGGCTCCACTCATGCTGCCTGCTGCCACAAAAAGCTCAGGATGCTTGCCCGATAAATACAAGGCACCGTATCCACCCATGGAAAGGCCCGTTATCACTCGGCCATTTTTAGAGGCTATGGTTCGGTAAGTTTTGTCAATTTTTCCAATCACGTCTTTTACAATGTAGGATTCAAACTGACTGTTTTTATCTATTGGGCTATCAATATAATAACTAAAAACCTCTCCCTCAGGCATGACCACCACCAAATTGTATTGGTCGGCCAGATTTTGGATAAGATTTTTGTCGGGAGATTTGTTGAGCCAATCGCCAAAATGACCTATGCCTCCATGTAAAAGATACAACACTGGGAAATTCTTCTGGCTGCTTTCATAAGATTTTGGAAGGGTCACGGCCGCCTTGTAGGTCTTGTTCATTTTGGTGGAGGCTATCTCCAAGGTATCGGTTTTGGCCAAGGCTTGTAAACTCATCAGCAAGGCGAAGCATGAACAGATCAGGAAGTTTTTTTTCATTTTATTAAGGTAAATAGTTTTAAAATAACCAATGCTTGGCAACAAACAGACAAAAGCATCATTTTCTCTTTGTGGTTCCTTTGATTTTAAGTAGTTTTATTTTCGGTTAAAATCAAGCGATTGCTTACACTTCAGAGACTCAGAAAATGCCCTTGGCATGTCTATCTCAAAAGTATCAAAATATCGAAGTTTAGAATTGATTTTGGCCTATGGAATGCATTCCAGAAATTTAGGTGTAAATTCTGGAAACGCTTAAGTGTTTGTTATTTAATAAGTTATGCCAAGGAATATTCTTGACAACCGAAAACTATTCAGCCTAAGAAATGAAATTAAAATCTGGTAGAGAAGAGATAGCTTATTTATTAGGTAAGGTAATTGAGAAATTTGAAAACGAAACTGGACAGAAAGTAATCCGTAACTCAAACCGCAAAAACTATGAGGAGGTGGCTAAGGTTTTGAGCGAAATCAGCAATCGACTTCCTTATACATCGGCAGAGTTGCAGCATGAAGCTTATCCGCCAGAAACCACGCACCGACAATCCGAGTATCCGTTTCGTAAGTATGACATCACCGGCAACCAAATCAAAGATGCCTTTTATAATCAGATTGTTACCCATCCAAGAGCCTTTTTGGTTGACGCCTCTTACATTTATCTTTTTGGGAAAGGCCGAAAAGGTTTTGAAGTAAATCCAACCGACCCCGAACTTTTGGAAGACGAAGAAGTGCAAATTTCAGACTCCAATTCTAAAAAAAGTACCACCAAAGAATTCCGGTCTACCACTCATATTGCCAATTTTCTAAAAGCTTTACTGGCCTTACTTCTTGTCAGTTTGGCGACGATGATCTATTTATGGCAAAAGCAAAAAAAGGAGCTGGTTAACCTAAAAACCGATTTAAATATTCTGCCTTACTCACCCACAAAAGCAGAGATAGATAGCTTGGAGGGCACTTGGTTGTCTTACACGGGTTCGCCGCAGGCCCGGAGTTTTGACCCTGATCGTTACCGAATGGTGGTGTCAAATATCGTAGATGTGACATACAAAAACGGTTACTTTACCTTTGTGCGGTATGGCTCCAACTTCAATCACAGCGGTTTTATGCAGTTTGAATCACCTTGGCTGGTTTCTATACATTCTCGGGTAAAAAACGTCACCACCAACCCTTCGCCGAAACATTCCCTATTAAAACTAGAGAAAGGGAAAGCCCATTCTAGTGTGATATCAGCATCTTGGAATTTCGATATCGGTGAACGTAACCGCATTATCGGCATCAGAGAAGTGTACATCAAACTCGGTAAAGACTTGAAAGTGAGAGAAATATTCAACGAACCAGAAAACGCTCTTTGCAGGTGCAAAATCATCAAACTAACCCAGCCCGATGGCAGCGAGCAGTCTTTTCAACTAAAAAATGAAAGCCTAGAAAGCCTACCGTACGAGCAAATCAAAACCCTGCTAGACGAAAACAGTTTACTCCTTAGAGAGCCCGAAAAAGGTGTTATACTCTATGAAAAGGGTATTAAGGAGTGAAAAGTGGTAAGGCAAAAGGCATTAGGCATAAGGCAAAAGTTTGGTTCTTAAATAATCATTTTATCATAGTTCTTATGGAGCCTCTTATATAAGTTCGACCGCCCAAACTGTCAGTTCAACCCCCATGTTGTCAGTTCGAGCACTTCGATTTCGTTTGCAAAACGAATGAAGAAGCGACCGCAGGTCTCGAGAACCAGTTCGAGCAATTTGATTTCGTTTGCAAAACGAATGAAGAAGCGACCGCAGTGAATTGTCGGGCTGAGCCTGTCGAAGCCTAGTTTGTCGAAGCCCCACCATCTCAACGAAAATCAGTCACATCTAAATTTCAAAGAAAGCCAAGAAGGATTCTACCCAAGCCTTCTAGCGGCCGCTTGGCTTTTCCGTTTTTAACCTTTTGGCAAAAGCATAGAACTCCTCATAAATATCGAAGAACTTGCCTTCTTCATTTTCGCCCAATGAGGTATTGAAAAACAGTATGATCGCAACCTCTTTCTCTAAATCCGAAAGCATAAAAGTCCTTACACCCGGGTCCGATCCGTTGTGTCCTATTCTGGTTGCCCCCAACTTGGTTGCCCAAAAAATACCTTGATTGGTCTTTGTTATGTTCACATTATCAGGTTTGTTTGATTCTGTGTACTGAAAACGTAACATTTCTTTCACGGTTTCTTCTTTCAAAATTCTGGTTCCATTGTATTGGCCACCATTCAGCAGAGCTATGAAAAAACGCGACAGTTCTTCTACCGAGGTCCTTACGCCACCATCGGGGTAGGTATTCACTTCATACCATTGAACTGGTACAGTTTTTCCATCTTCTTTTCTGTAAAGTTTGGCGTGTTGCAATGTATCAATTTCGGCTAAAGCCCAGCCCGAATTCTTCATTTCTAAGGGCTTAAAAATATGCTCTTTGGCGTAAGATTTCAGACTTTTCCCTGTTTGCACTTCCACAATGTATCCGGCCAATCCGGCACCGATATTCGAATATTCTCTTTTATCACCAGGCTTGGCATTTAGAAAATTCCCATAGTCATAATGTGTGCCGCCTTTTACAAAATAATTTTTCAAAAACTCCCCTAAAGGCTCTGGTTTTCTGTTGCCATAGTGATAGGTGCTATCACCATAAAACGGACTTCGATCAATCAACCCTGACGTATGCGTAGCCAAATGTCGTAGGGTGATTTTGCCATTTGGGCTATTTGGATTTATTACCCTAAACGGCAAATACTTGTTGATGTCTTCATCAAGCGAAACTAGTCCTTCTTCCACTGCTTTCATGATGCATACCCCCGTAAAAGTTTTGCTTACAGAGGCAATGTTCATAATGGTCGAGGACTTAAAAGGTACTTTGTTTTCGAAATCCGCAAAGCCATAGCCGGTGCTCAAAACCAATTTCTTGTCAACAATCACCGATGCACCGAGGCCTACAATTCCGCTTTCTTTCATTTTCGCCATTATAACGCTGTCAAGTGTTTTTTTTGAGTTATGAATATCTTGAGCACTAAGGCTTTTGGCACACAGAAGAGCAATGAACAATTTCAACGCGGTTAATTTTAATTTCATAATTTGTTCGTTTTTTTAGTCTGATACCCTCCTAAAAAGCCAAGCCAAATGCACTTTGGCTGATATTTGAGAATAAAAGAAATGAATGTATGGACGAAAGTACAACGGGCAATATAAAAACAAAAAGCAATGGGTTTAGCTGCCCAGTTTTTGTTTTGAAAGTCGGCTTAAATGTTTTGGAAAAGCCTCACATCCCATAAAAAATACAATAAATCATCCCCAAGTTAAAGGCTGCATGGCAGGCGATGGCACCCAAGAGGCTATCGGTTTTTTTGCGGAAATAGAAAAACATTATACTCACCAAAAACATACTCAATACCCACAGTAGGGTGGGAAAGGGGTAAAAAGCCCATTGCTCATTCACGAACACCAAGCCGAAATGAGAAATATGCGTGAGGGCAAAGGCAGAGCCATCCACGATGGAGGCTTTTTTCTCGCCTATAGAGTTTTCAAAACTCTTGTGTACGATGCCCCTGAAAAACAATTCCTCACCGATGGGGCTAAAAAGCATGCCTGTGATGGCCATAATGCCGAACATGACCTGCTTATCTGCTGCAGTGATTTCAGCCGGAATTTTATATGACTTGCCGATGTATTGATACCAGTTTTGGTAAGAAGTATCATATAAGATTTTACCCAAAAAAAACAGCATAACACTGGCCGCCAGCCCAGCCAAAAAGGCCAGAAATAGCCATTTAAAACCCTGAGCTTTTTGTATACCGATGGCCATACGACCCGCTTTACTCAAAAAAATAAACGGAGCCAAAGCCGAAACCGTCATGATAAGCCCGATAGCCCCATAATTACCCGAAGCATTGGCCTGAAGTACCAACACAAACCTCGGCACACAAACCAACAATATCAGAAATGTACCAAATTTCCAGTTTAGGTCAAAGATTTTGCTGAAGAGGGGTTTTAGGTGGGGGTGCATGTTTTGAAGAAGTTAGGTTTTAAGAATAGTTCACGGTTTTGTATGTTATAGGACTTCGAAACACAGAACTGTCAAACATTCGAACGGTTAATTTGAAATTCAAAACCAAATTGATGTAAATTCCCCGCTTTTCTACTAAGCTTCCATAGTCTTTTGCTTTTTTAGTAAGCCATTCATTTTTTGATTTGGTGTGATATAATTCCATTTTAATTACCTAAATTCTATCCAATAGTTTTTTTATATGCAAGCTTTTATTCAGTAAATTCTTTAAATATTACCTTTGGCTTAAGTTTAGGACAATATAGGAGCATTGCTTTTTCAAATTCATCTTTAATTATTACTTTCTTTTGATCAACAACTTCGATGGGCACTTGAAATAAGGCAGCATCGTGCATTGGTATTAAAAATTCAATTTCGGTATCTCTACAACAATTCATTATTGCGGTCTTCAAGATTAAGGAAGCTGTACCTTGTACTTTTTGACTTAAAATCCATCGCTTTACCTTGTTGGGTAAATGATTCTTGGAATTAGGGATTTCAAAGTTTCTGAAGTTTCCTAAACTGCTACAAATCCTTTTTTCTCTGAAAGCAATTTCTTGTAGTTGCGTCTTATAAGGAATAAGGCTAGTGAACTTCCCAAAAAAGTTTTGGAGTTCCTCTTTTTTACCGATCCCTTGTTCGTGAAAGAAATCTTTTACTAAGCTTTCTAAACCTGTGCTTGACATTCCATACATGAAGGAGAGAAATATTATTTTGCAAAAAGGTCTCAAGTCCTTATTGCCAAAAAGTTCAACACTTAGAGAAGTGTAAAGATCCTCTTGATTATAGCACTCAATTAATTTTTCATCTTCTGCCAAGTTAGCCAAGATTCCTGGCTCAAATTGCGAATAGTCTGCGTAAAGCAAAGTGTAATTTTCTTTTGCGGAAAAAATATCTCTTGATGTTTTTTTTAATTGTTGAATATGTGGCATCCTTACTTGGGTTCTTGATGTTACTGTTCCGCAACAATCAAAAACAGGATAAACTTTTCCGTCATCTTCTACAATGATTTTAATTAAACTCTTTTTGTCAAAGGAAATTCTATAAGCATCATAAAGAAGTTTAAGAAATTCATTTTGCTCTGAACCTGTCTTGATAAAATTCCAAAACGATTTTTTATCTACGGCTTTTATTATTTTAGATAGATAGGCAAAATTGTTTCTTTGCAATGCAGATTTTACCTCCGATGTATTCTGCGGGTTAAATATGTTGTATTCGTATCGGATTCGTTTATTTAATTCGTTTAATTCCTTGCTGATTATTTCAATTTTTTCATTTAATTTAATTTGATTTAAAAATATTCCTTGATGTTGTCGTGAAGCAAGAATATTGTTGAAAGGTTTTTCAATGTTTTCGTATCTTTCACTTTCGCTACTGCTTGTTAATTCAATAAGTAATAATGAGTAAACCTGTATCAAGTAGGAGGCGAATATAACCAAATTATTTTCGGCTTTCGTCTCAATGATTTTTTTCGAAGAAGAGTTTAAGGTGTCAATAACCTTTTTTAGTTCTTCTTTATCTTCTATGAACTCATTGAAAATACTCCATAAAACTTGTGGTTCAGAATGTCTGTGATACCTTGTTGGTTTCCCTTTGATCAGTTTGTAGATCTGGAAAACATCGATGAAACCTTTAGGTAAGTCAATTCTATTCTGTCTAAAGTAGTCAATTAATGGTGAAGCATTAAAAACGATTAGTTCTGTTACTTTGAAATTAATTTTATCTAAAGAAACAATTTGAGGTTGCGAACCTTCTTCACAACCAATAAATATTGGTTGCGTTCCTTTGTCTGAGATGTCTGTCGTATAGATTAGAAAATATTTCATAGTTAGGATATGTCGTCTGGAAGATCTTCATAAATGTCATCTTCTTGGAGCTTTTCAATTGGCAATAAATATTGGTTTTTATATTTTTCAGAAAGGGGCTTATAGGATTCTTTATAACTGTCAAGGATATGATCTTGAACATGAGGTTTTATAATAGCGGTATAAGACAAGTCTTTTACTGCTATTAAAGCAAATCTTTGCGTTAAATGGTCACCAAAACGCTTGAAATTTTCTGCAATAAACTTTTTGTCATTCGGGTCTCCGTTTGCACCAAGGTATAAACATGATGCAGCGGTTGTAGGAATATCGTTTAGAGATTCAATGTTGCTTCTCGCTGCTTTAATTAATTCGGCTTCTTTATACTCATGCCGTGTGAGTAAGCACCATAAATAGAAACTCTGCCATTCATAAATATTTTTTTCTTTGTCTAAAAGCAAACCTTTTATCACTTGAATATCCTCATCGGATAACTTCACACTGTTTAGATATCTAGCGAAAGTATCGGTGCTCCAAGGTTGGTCAACTAGTTCACTAAGGATTCTTTTGGTGATTGGATTGAAGTCAATTTTCTCTGCTAACTTTTCATTTCTTGCAATTCTTTCAAGTCGGTTTATGCAATAGCGAAACTCTCTATCTAATGTGTTGTCATTATCAATTAAACTAAGAACCTTTGTTCTTAGCATTGGAACAGCGATTTGAATATCTCTTGCGTTCCTTGATTTTAAGAACGCTTCAATTTGTTCAATTTTTTTGTCTGGGTTCTGGAAACTCTTTTCTATTCCCTCTCTATCCTTTGCATTATCATAATCAAGAATTATTGTCTTTTTAGAATTTACATTCAACCCTTTTCTTCTCAATTCTAATATCAAACATTTTAATGCTCGTTTCGCTTCAAATTTTGTTTTGCAAACAATACGAATATCATCCATGTAGCGAAAATATTTGTATCCTGCTTTCTGCATTGCATCGTCAACGGGGTGAAGAAATATATTTGCAATGAAAGAAGAAGCATCTCTGTTTTGAGGGATACCTCTTTTGGTATTGCGTTCACTCCAACTTTCAAGAATTGATTTGAGCATGTCAATGCAAACTTTGTAATCATTTTCTTTTGCACCTGTCGGAATAAATAAGTCAAGGACATCCATTAAATCCTTTATTCCAATGTTCTCATAAAAATTTGTCAAGTCAGTAAGTAACAAAACATTATTTTCAGAACCTAACTCTAAGGAAGTGTCGGTAATGAATTTTCTCCATTCTTCTACTGCATAGCGAAAGAAATATTTTTCATCTTCTCGTTTCGTATTCACTCTGTGCGAGTATATATGGTTGCTATGCAGTTGGTCTAAATCGTCAGCAATCACATCTACTAATGCTTGGAAAACTACTCGGTCAATAATATCAGTCTCGGATGAATAACGAATGGTAAAGCCAGGTTTTGGAATGTCAACATGTGTAGCTCTACCTGCTTTGTAATCCTCCATCTTACCATCATACTTTGCTAATTTTTTAAGAACAAACTCAAGATTTAGAAGGTCATCGTATTTCAAAGGGTCTTGAAACCAATCGTCTTTCAGGTCAAGCTTTACCCTTTTGATCGCTCTATCAATATTCAAGCTGAGACCTTTTATTGTTATTTCTTTTTTCATTTCAAGAGAAGCTTTTCTTATGGAAACGTAATTAAAGATGTTTATCCCAGGTACAAATAACGAATTGAGAGATTTTTTATTAAGCTATTCTCGATTCCTGCGGTACTGTCACTGGTTTCCGTTATATCTTAGAATTCCTACTTAATATGCATAGTATTTGCTTCAGTTATGTAATAAATTTGAATACAAATGAGAGTAGTTGTTAATTTTTTTTGCATGTAATCAAGAAAATATTGCATTCCAGCGTGCGAACTTATTTTTTATAGCTCAAATATAAGAGATATTTTTTTCTGAATGAGGGTCATCAATAGTTTATTATCAGACGGCTCTTGGGTGCTTAAAATGGTTTGGAGGATTTTTGTGATTTGTGGGAATCTTGAGTAATTAATGTATTTTAAAGTACAATAATATTTTCTGAGGAATTTATGGTGTTCAAGGCGAAAGAGTGGCTTCGACAAGCTCAGCCAGACAATTGTGTTTCGTGAAAGTGGAGAGTATTTTTAGATTTTACACAAAAGAAAAAGCCTCGGTATTTCTACCAAGGCTTTCGCTTTTTCACTTCACATGTTGTGACCCTACGGGAATGTTATAAATAATTGATAATAAGATTGTTATGTATGATGTTACTAATTTTGTTCTTAGTTTCATTTCGTAAGATTCTTTATTATGGCTATCAGTTCTGCGTTTTGTTTCAATAACTCCTTTACCGTTTCACTCTCTGAACCCTCACTTTTTAACACTTCATTAGTATAGTTTTTTACTTTACGGTAAGGAATTTCAGGCTCTTTCAATTGATATATATCAATTTCGCTTCCATACTCAAAGTATTTGTTTGGTTCAATGTCTAATAAATCAGACAATTTTTTGAAATTTTTCAGACTAAAACTTTCTTTTTCTAAGGCCGAATACCAACCCGCCCGGCTCATACCTATTGCATTGATAATTAAATCTTTAGTATAGCCCTTAGCGGCAATACGCTGGTCGATGATGTCTTTTAATTTTTGCATTGTCTTAAAAATATTACACAATATGCTTGCATAGTCCGAATAATCTTACATACATTTGTAAAGAAATTTAATACAAAGTGTTAACAAAAACAATACAAGTAATGAGCGAACCAATTAAAGCCCTACCTTTTTCACCACTCGAAAAGTACTATTTTGAAAGTATCGAAGAAAAGCAAAAACACTTCCGTGTAGAATGGTTTAAGTTTTTCGGACTTACCCGCCCTCAGTTTTACGCCCGTTTGCGTAAACCGCAAATAATTGATCTAGTCCTTTGGCAAATCGTATGCGATGAACTTGTATTCCCTGACAAAATAATTAGAGAATATGAGCATGAATTTTCGGCCAAACTTAAGGCCGTTAGGGTGTTCCAATTACCCCAAAGCTACATTAACCAAATTGAAGAAACTTATAATCTCTAACCCTACAAAATTATGCAAACCTCAGAACGTCAAGCATTTCAAGACACTATTAAAAAATTGACCTCCGAAAACGACACTTTTAAAAGTGAGTTGACCGCTATCAAGATTGAAAGAACCCTATTAAAAAACCGGGTGGCCGAACTCAAAGAACTCATTCAAGAAACCGCCAAAACTGCCGTAACATTATGAAAGCCTTTTATATCCTAGTGGGCGTAATAATAGCCCCGTTTGTCCTAATCTCTGCCGTCACCCTCATTATAACGATGGGCTTTTTTTACTTAATAGGTGGTTTGTTCTTTGGCTTTAAGTCTTTTAAAGATAAAACAATTAATATCTGAGTATGAAAACCCACGCCGAACAAATGGCCGCTATTGATAAACATTTGCAATTGAAATTTATTGATCTGCAAAGTTTTGAGAAAAAAGCACGGGCGGAAAAAGGTTTTTTGAAGAAATGGGAAGAAACCAAAATACTAGAGGGTATGCAAGAAATACGATTCTTCAATTACTTGATTTCGGAACTCAAAACCTATCAAGCCCTTAGCATAGATGCAAGCCCGGCAAAGGCTCAAAAGGTGGGCGATTGGAACGCCAAAATTGACCAAATGGAAGCGGAATTTGAAACCAAAACCAAAAAGGCTCTAGAAAGGAAATTTGAAGCGTTCCGCAATTCTGATTCCGTCCTTAAGATTCTAACCGAACCCGTGGACTTCCGGGATAACATACTAGACCGGCTATGTAAAGAGATGGATTACTACATAGAACGCTTTCAAAACCTAACCGCAAGCGAAAAACAAGGCTTTGAGTTTGAGCAATTGAAACAAAACCTTTTCGCTGAATTTATGAAACTCCTAAACGTTTATAGACGATTAAAAAATGAGCAAAAAAAATCTAACTGATGCACTCCTAGACGGCCAAACCTTGACCGAACCCACGCCCGAAAAGCCCGCCGTTAGATGGTCTGATTTTAAAATAGACAATACAACCGATATTCCGCCAATGGTACCCACTTTGTACATTAACGGTTCTATTATGTGTTGTGAGGACGGAATTTTTATGATGACCGGAATGAAGAAAACCGGAAAGTCTATTGTACTAAACAATGTACTTGCAACGGCTTTTGTAGATGACGATAAAGTAAATCTAAACCCCGCCCGGTTTCTTCATATTAACACGGTCAAATGCCCGCCCGATAAATATGTGATCTACCTAGACAACGAACAAAGCCGGGCTAGAACCCAAAAGTTTTTTTATAGGGTAATGAAAAAGGCCGAACTAATCGAACCGCCAAAAAACCTACTGTTCTACAATCTTAAGCGATTAACCGCCAAAGAACGGGTACAATTTCTAAAAGAGGAGATTATGCCAATAGCTAATAAAATCTATCTCATAATGTTAGACGGTTTGGTGGACTTTGTAAAGTCTATGAATGACGAGGTCGAAGCAAAAGAATTTTACGATTTGTATTCTCAGATCATACCCGAAACCGTTAGCACGGTGGCCGTGATGCACTCCAAACCGGGCGGCGAGTCCATGGGGCATATTGGGGCGTTTTTCGACAAAAAAGCCGTGGGTGCCGCCAATAACAAAAAGGATAGAACCGACGGAACACATACGCTAGAATGTAGCTATGCCCGTGAGGATTCTGACTTTGAAGAGATAGCGTACAAATGGGATAATTTCGAAGAGGATTTTCGAGTATTAGGTGATGACGAAAAATTAGCACTAAAACAGAAAACCCTTGAGGATAAAATCAATAAATGGCGGGATGCCGTAAACCAAATATTTGCCGTCAATACCTACCTAGATAAACCTGGGGTTTATGATGGAATTAAAAACTACGACAATACTATAAAAAAGGACGGTGTAGATTCCAAAACCCTAAGTAAGTACGTAAGGGAACAACTCAAAAAGTACCTAGAACACGGACTAATCGAACTTAAAGACAATCAATATTTTAAAACTAAACAAGATTAAGAAAATGCAAACACTATCAAACACCCACCCCGCCCCAATTGCGGAACTCAAAGCGGCTTTGATTGCCGATATAAAGAAAATTTGGCCGCTCCGTGTTCTACTTGATACAACAACGGGCTACTTAAAATCCGGCGATAACGCAAATGGTATATATCAATTTTGGAATATCAAAAAGCCCGGCTCTAGTTTCGTTTACCAAATAGATTACATGAAAGATGATCTATTTATAAGGTTTAAACTTAGTTCAAAGGAATTTTTCAACGCTAAAGATTAATAACATGAGTTGTGTAAAACCCGATTTTATCAAATATTGTAAAGAAACTAGAGAACAATTTGTGAATCATATAAATGAGCGGCACGGTTGGGAACCGGAACTAAGAACAGAATCCGAAAAGCTTTTAATCTGTTTCGATCAAATGTTAGAAAAACTTAAACAACAACAATTAAAAAAATGATCGCAATACAAGAAATAATAATATGGCACCTAATAATTTATTTGGGGCTTTGTGCGTGGTGGTCGTTGTTGGCTATTCATATTTATTACCTGAGGTGCCAAAAAGTCAACAAAGAACCAAGATTGTTCTTTACTTTATTTTGGATGATCTGTTTTCCTCTTAGATTGTTACTCGAAAACCTTTCTTTAATTTTTAAACCTAAAAAATGGCCTAAGTGATGGATATTAGAAACTTAAAAAAACTGCAAAAAATACATAGTCAATTAGAAAATATTTGTGCCACTTTGGAAAATATCAGCGATGACGAAAAAGAAACCGACCCCGCCGCCGCCGAGCAAATATTGATGTACAAAGATTACATTCAAACCCAAACGGAGGAACTAAACGAATTTATAGAGGAACCTTAAAACAAAAAGCCCCGCCAATAGCGGGGCTTTTTAGTGATACTCTGAAAAATGTTAAAACCCTAATTCTTTAAAATAAAATAAGTTCCCGCAACTATGCCCACCCGGTAAGCCCAAATTTCTAATGTCTGAAGAACCAAACGCCGCTTTAAAACTTTCTTTTCTCGCTCTAGGGTTTCATTGCGTTTGGTGGTGGTGGCGTTTTTGTTACGCTCTGAAAGATATAATGTTTTTGTTTCTACTATAATGCTATCCTGAAACCGGGCGATTTCCTTATATACTCTTAACTGCAAAAGGTCGGTTTGTATCCTTTCGGCTTTGGCACTATCAATAGTTATTGAAGAACGACTGTAAGGTATCGAGGTTTGACCGTTTGCGGTACTGAATAGAAACAAGTTCATATTTGCAAGAATCAAGATTATAATTATAGACCTCGATTCTCTGAAATGCTTTTTTAATGTTTTCATTCTCAATTAATATTTGGTTTTGGGTTTCTCGCTTGCTGATGTTTGCCGAGTTAATGGTTATTGGCCTAAATACTTGTTTGGCTATGTCACGCCCTACCATGAAAAGAATAAAAGCCAATATTGCAAAAATGGGTTTGATGTTCCCGATTTTGTCAAATGCTTTGGATAGGAATATTAATGTTTTCTTTGTCATAGCCCTAAAATTACTTTACGATGCAACAATACTTGACTATTATCAATGCTTCCATTTGGTAAGCGTATCGGCATAAATGGTTTTGCACATTCTACGTTTTCACTACCGGCGTATTTGTTTAAAAATGGTACCCGTGGATTATTGGCCGCAAATATGAACGCATTGTTTAATTGTGCCTCTATCTCTTGATCTGTTCCGGGGTTTGTGTAGCCCGGGCGATCAAATGGATTAATCTTCTGATAGTTCGCAACGCCGCTTGTTATGGTAGCTACGAGATCATACGGCGTAATGTTCAAAAAATCCGCTCTTACCTCGTTTTCTTGCTGAATTATGCCACTAAACAAGTGATTCCCGGCGTAACCTTTTCCCGGTGTCAAATAATTGCTTCCGGCTTTAAAACCGTAAGCGGCATAATTGCC
>NZ_RJUF01000013.1 GCF_024343775.1 Lacihabitans soyangensis
CCTCAGCCAATGTTCATGACGTAAACTATCTTGGAATGATAGACAAAAAAGAACAACTTGCAGGTTATGAGTTAATTGCAGACAAAGGTTATCTCTCATTGGGCTATCAAACATCTCTTTTTGAACAAGACAAAATCAGACTAATAACACCAATTAGAGGTAATATGAAAGAAAGAGTAGATGTGTGGAATAAGTCTTATCGATATATTAGAAAAAGAATTGAAACACTTTTTTCACAACTCTGTGATCAAATGATGTTTAAAAGAAACTACTCAAAATCATTAGATGGCCTGCTTACAAGAGTCGTTGCAAAGGTAAACGCTGTAGCTGTTTTACAATTCATAAATATGTCAAACAATAGACCAATAAATCAGTTGAAGCATGCCATGTTTATTTAAACCGCACAAGGGGTTGATATACTTTTATTTGGTGGCTTGAGTTTCAAAATAAATTCCTTGATCAAAAATTTTCAAAATGAATTTCTATCGTATTGGTTAATTTTTGTGGTTGGCCAATTTCTGAATTATTTGTTACATACAAAAAGGTATACTATTTAAGCTATGAGTAAGATTCGAAAAGCGGTAAAACAATAGATGGAAAAAGTGTAGGACAATGGTATTTTTATTATGAAAACGGTCTTCCATATTTGTTTGGTTCATATGTGGATAGAAAAGAAGTTGGTTTATGGTATGAATGGTGTGAAAATGGTAATTTAAAAGAGATTTTAAATTTCGTTGATGGAAATTATATACCTGTTTATTTCGCAACAGAAAGTGGTGAAGTATTAATGAAAGAAAGTACTTGGATAAGATTTGAAAAATTTTGTGCAGGAGGGTTTGATATTTTCGAAACCTCTTATAAAGAAGGTGTTTTAATAAAACATGAAAAAGTAGGCAGTGTTAATTATTTAAGTTTTGAATAAACTAGATTGTTAAATAGCTTTAAAGATGATTTATTTGAAAGAAGCAAACGATAATTTAAGGGAAATTCTAACCAAGTTTCGTGAGGATAAAAAGGGCAAACATATTAGTGAGCACATTATTGCCTCTGAAATAGCACTCTCTCTCTCGGATTTATTCTTGATTAATGGAAGGGAAATTAGTAGTGAAGAAAAAGAATGGTTCAGGGCTGGAATTTATTTAGACTACATTTTTGGCGGAAGTCCTTGGGAAGAAATTCTTGTTAGATACAATAAAGTATGTTTGGAATTGCAAAATCTTGGACAGCTTTGATCTAGTGCGAAACAAATAATATTGTTGAGAAACTAACGTAGTTTTGAAAAAGAACGCATGAAATTCTTATCTCCGACTATAAAGAAATTTCGGTGTTGAATTAATCCTATGCTCTCTATCTGACTATGTGTTTAAAATAAATCACCCCAAAACCTCCACCGCACCCAGCACATTTTCAGACAGATTTTTGAGCCATTTGAGTTGTTCTATAATTACTTTGGCCTCTTGAAGTTTGCTTCGCATTTCGGTGGACATGGTCATAATGCCTGATTCTATTTCTAGGTTTCTTTTCAGATTAAGTTCCGCATATTTTTTTTCTAAAATCTCGAAGGCTTCAAAACACTTGTCTGGGTTTTTAGCCACACTTTTTCCTTTCAAAATAGCTATGGCATTTTGCAGGTTTACACAAATGTAATCCATGATAGTTTCAAAGCTTTCTGAGGTATTGGTAGTTTTATGGCTTTGAATATAAGCCGAATATGCCGCTATTCCGGAAAGAAAACTATGATTTAATAAAACGGCAGCATAGATATTGCTCACCTGGTTTTTCTTTGATTTTGGCTCCTCTTGCAATCTTTGAAATGCTCCGTTCAAATTGCCATTTTTAATGAAAGCATCTTTGCGAATCAATCGGTAAGCCGTGTCAGCTTCTTGTTTCGTTCTGTAAAGGTTATTAACTGCTTTCAGGTAGTTGAGATTCGCAATTAGGGCTTTTCGAATGGCATCTTTGATATTTTCTTTTTCCCAAACCGGCCAAATAAAATACATGGCAAAAAGTGAAATCAAAACGCCAACGAAAGTGTAAAGTCCACGGTTAAGAATGATTTCGATGGAGTCGTTTTCGTTTAAAACGTATAAAAGCAAAATACTGATTGTAATTCCAGCCGAAGCAATTTTATAGTTTTTGTTGATAAACGAAAAGCCAACCAATAAGGAAATGGCCGCCGTGGTGCCATAAACTACATTGTTTTCGACAAAATAAACCAATGCCAAGGTAAAAATCATCCCTAGGATAGTGCCCGCCATGCGGCTTTTGGCCCTATTTTTTGTAAGGCCATAGTTGGGTCTGAGAATCACCATGGTGGTTACAATAATCCAGTTGGTGTAGGTGGGGTCAAGTGCCTGGCCTATTATAAAACTCAACAAAAAGGCCATGGTCAGTCGAATGGAATGCCTAAAAATAACCGACTCGGTGTTAAGGTTTATTTTGATAGTATTCCAAGAATAGTTTTGAGTGGTGATAAATTGGCTGTTTCTTTTTGGTACCAATTGTGACTCTTGCAACAGGTTGTTATAGATGTTGTCTATCAGTTTTAGCTTTTCTAGCTCTCTTTGTTCGTGGTCTAACAAGTTTCTCATCATCAGAGCACCTTCACGAGCTTTAGGGAGTTTTACAGCATCTACGTATGCTTTTATACTTTCTTCTGCATTGATTTGAGCCTCATCAAGCTTCGACTCTAACCGAAACGGTTTACTGTTTCTAAGTGCTTCGCTAAGTTTTTGTAGTTCATCGGCCACGAGACCAGAGGTTTTTTGAAATGGTAGCAGAAGGTGTGTATATTCCCCCAATTCCTCTTCAAATTCGTCAAAATCAGGGTTCCAAGCAATGGCCATTTCGTACAGATCTATCATTTCTATGAAAAGCAAGTAGAGTTTTCTGTTTTCAGAGGTTGATAGTAATTTAGACTTTTCTGACATCAACATACTCCGAAGTAACTCGTGGTTTTCGTTGATTGCACTTTGGGTTTTCAGCAACCTATACTGTAAATCGGGAGTGTTTGTCGTGGCATTCCATTTGATATCATCACTCATTTTCAGGTAGTTGGACGTCAGCTCTATGCATTCTGCCAATAACAACTGGATGTGCCTTTTCTGAAAAATAAACTGGCTTAAAGCAGAAACAATTATACAGACAATTCCGCCAAGGCCTACTAGTTTTAGGATTTCTAACTCAGGTAGCGAGTATTTATGCAACATAAAGCCCATTACTACCGCAAATAGACCTGCAAAACCAATCATAGACCCACGAAAACCAAAAACAGAGAGCATGGAGGAAGCAAAAACGAGTAATGCAAGTATTGGAATGCGGATGTAATCAGGAAAATTTACCGACAATAAGAACCCTGAGAGTACTATCAAGCCCAATGAAAGGCTGTAAAACATACCTATGATTCTGTTTCTGTTGGTGCCTTCTATGTTTGAAAAGTAGGCAAACATTACTCCAACCACAATAGACATACCAGCCGGGTAATTATCTGTTGAGAATCCCCAATAAATAGGCAAAACCAACAAGACACTGACAATGCTAGCTCTGAAAAAATCGAATGAGTTGATATGTTTGTTAAGCTTTTGGGGCAAGATGCTGAAATGTTTTTCTCAAAAATAAAACATAAAAAAACATATTATCGCTTTTTTAGAAAAAGGCTTGGTAATCTTACGTTTTGGTAAGAAATATTACATAAATACTGAAAAAAATGTTTCTATTTTGTGCATAAATATTTAAAACATGACAAATCGCTTAGCAAAAGATTACTGGCTGGTTGGAATACAATTCTTTTTGTTTTTCCTATTTCTTTTTCCAACGAACTACCATTTAGAGATACCCGCTTTTTTGCAAATTCCGAGTTTGATTCTGGCCATTGTGGGCTTGATAATTGTTCTGGTAGCTTTATTCAATCTCGATAAAGCCTTGACGGCATTTCCAACGCCTAAAAATAATTCTGAATTGATAACTTCTGGCGTCTACAAATGTGTGCGACATCCTATGTATACCGGTATATTGTTAACTGTTTTCAGTTTTGCTTTTTACTCTGAGTCTTTTTCTAGACTGACTATTTCAGTACTTCTCATGATTTTGTTTTATTTCAAAACTAACTACGAAGAGCAGAAACTCTTACAAAAATACCCTGTATACAATGCCTACAAAGCCCGAACAGGTAGATTTGTTCCGAGATTTTAGGAATTCATTTTTACTACTACTTTACCCAAGTGCTTGCCTTCGCTGAAATAATTAATTAACCTTGGAATTTCCTCAAATCTATAAGGCCCATCAATTTGTATTTGTATTTTCTTTTCTTTAATTAATTCCAAAACCTCATTCAGGCCCTTGTTGGGTTTTAGTGCCAACACTTCCAATTTTTTAGTTGAAAAAAGCGAGATAATTTTTCCCAACAAATAAACTCCCAAAAGTCCTTGTATTCTGCCGCCAATGGTGATGTATTTCCCACCAGAACTTAAAGACCTCAGATAGGAAGAGACTGGTTTGTTTGTTTTACAATCCAAAATGATATCATACTTTTCGTCGTTTTGGGTAAAATTTTCCTTTTTGTAGTCTATCAATCTATCATAGCCGAGATGCTTTAAAAACTCAATTTTCTCGGCTGAATCTACTCCAGAAATTTTGCAATCAAACTTTTTTGCCAACTGAAAAGCGAAATAACCTACTCCTCCACCTGCACCGTTAATGAGGATTTTTTGACCGTTTTTTAAACCACCTATTTGTTCGAAAGCTTGCAAAGCCAAACCAGCAGCGTGGGGGATTGCCGCTGCTTCTTCCATGCTTAAGAAATCAGGTTTTTTAAGAAGAGCGTTCTCGTTGATACAACAAAATTCGGCATAACTACCGAAACCAAAATCCGAAATATCGCCAAAAACGGCATCACCTTCTTTAAATAATTGTACTTCGGAGCCAATTTTAACTATAATACCAGCTAGTTCTATGCCAGGTGTAGGATTTTTTGGTTTCCAAAAACCAAACATCAACCTATACAAATAAGGTCTGCCGGTTACCAAACTCCAGTCAAAATCATTGATAGTGGTTGCGAACACTTTTACCAAAACTTCGTTGGGTTGGGGTTCGGGTGTTGGTATCTCGGCTACCTCAAGAACCTTTTCAGGATTTCCATAATTTTGGTATAAAAGGGCTCGCATATTTTCAAAAATTATATAACCCAAAACTATAATTTTATTTTTTTTAACTGAAAGAGTTTTTGATAGATGTTCAGTTAGCTGTTTCAGTGGCTTCTATCAAGGCTAAATATGCTCCTGCCGGATCTTGAATTACGGCAAACATATCTTTGCCCATTTTTCTTGGGCCGTCCATTGTTTTTCCTCCCAGTTTTTGACAGTTCTCTAAACTCTCCCTGAGATTTTTGACAATCACATAGTTTAGCCATTGAGAGGGAATGTTGGCATTGGAGCCTTTTTTATGGCAAATACCTGCTATGCATTCATCACCTGGTTCAAGTGCGTTGTGCACATTGTAGTCTACGTAATCGGCTACTGGTTGCTCGCTAAATGTCCAACCTACCACCGAGCCATAGAATTCCTTAATCTGCTCGGCATTTTCTACCGTCAAATCGGTCCAAAGTATTTTTCCTTTTGCTTGCATTTGTTCTTATGTATGAAATGTCACATTTCCTTTAGGGTTGCTGACCTAGTTTTGTGATATAAATAATTCTGGATTCAATTTAATATTTAATGATTCTACAATTGAAGTTTTAAAGTTTATTTTTTATATGAAAATATCGTCATATATTTGAATTAATTTTATTTCCGATTTGTTGGTCTTTTATGGTACAAGAAATTAACTTAGAGAAATTCGAGAAAGCGGCGTTTATCCTCAAAACGGTAGCCCATCCGATGAGATTGGCCATTGTTGAGTTGTTGAATGCCAATGAGTCACTTTCGGTAAATGAGATTTGTGAGAAACTGAATAGCGAACAGTCGCTCGTATCCCACCACTTAATTAACATGAAACTAAAAGGTATTTTACAGTCAAGTAGAGAAGGGCAGTTTATTAATTATTCTTTGAAATTGAAAGAAATCAATAACTTGCTCGATTGTGTAGAAAACTGTACCTGTCACTTTTAATATTTTTTTTAAAGACTATATGATAAAAACAACATATATTCATAAGTCTATGGTTTAAGTAGATTACTTTGTTTGAATTTTGATTGGAATAATGGAAATAATTGGATTTTTCGGTGCTCTAATAATGGGCGTATCGCTGGGTTTAATAGGAGGTGGGGGATCTATACTCACTGTACCTATTTTAGTCTACCTTTTTCATGTGGACCCTGTTTTGGCTACGGCTTATTCGCTCTTTATTGTTGGATTTACCAGTTTGTTGGGCTCTAGCAGTCATATTAGGCAAGGAAACATCCATTGGCGAACAGCCTTGGTTTTCGGTATTCCATCTATCATAAGTGTGTATATCACTCGGCAGTTTCTGGTGCCACTTATACCGCAAGAGATTTTTAGTGTTGGTGATTTTCTGATCACAAAACCGGTTCTGATGCTTTTGGTGTTTGCGGTTTTGATGGTCATAGCCTCTTACTCCATGATTAAGCCGGGTAAGAATCAGGTAGAAGGAGCGGTAGAGGAAGTAGATTATAGGTATTTACTGATTCTACTCGAAGGCTTGGGAGTAGGTATGATTACAGGTTTTGTAGGTGCTGGTGGAGGTTTTTTGATTATACCTGCTTTGGTACTTTTGGCCAAACTACCTATGAAAAAAGCCGTAGGTACTTCATTGGTTATCATTGGGCTAAAATCACTTATTGGTTTTATGGGTGATGTGAATGGCAATTCACTGATAGACTGGAGATTCCTAGCCATTTTTACGTCTATTGCCGCTTTGGGTATTTTCTTGGGAAGTCATTTTTCTAAGAAAGTCAAAGACGAGAAACTCAAGCCTATTTTTGGATATTTTGTCTTGATTATGGGTATTTATATTTTAGTAAAGGAACTGATTTTTTAATTTGAAATTAATAGAAACCAAAATAAAGCTATGCTAATAGAACAAATTTATACGGGATGTTTGGCTCAAGGAGCGTACTATGTAGAGTCCGAGGGCGAATGTGTAATCATCGATCCACTCCGTGAGGTTAATCAATACATTGAAAAGGCTACAGAAAACGGAGCGAAAATTAAGTATATTCTCGAAACACATTTTCATGCAGACTTTGTGAGTGGTCATTTGGAGCTTTCAAAAAAAACTGGGGCTACCATAGTTTATGGCCCAACAGCCAAGCCAGATTTTGAGGCATTAATAGCCACAGATGGTCAAATCCTGGAAGTGGGAAAGCTAAAAATCAAGGTTTTGCATACACCAGGACACACCATGGAGTCCACCACTTATTTGTTGTTTGATGAAAACGGCAAAGAGTATTGTATTTTCTCTGGTGATACTTTGTTTATTGGTGATGTGGGTCGTCCAGACTTGGCACAAAAATCTGACCTAACGATTCATGATTTAGCTGGTTTTCTTTTTGATTCATTGAGAAACAAAATAATGACCTTGCCAGATACGCTTTTGGTATATCCTGCCCATGGAGCGGGTTCGGCTTGTGGTAAAAACATGAGCAAAGAAACCTATGACACTTTGGGCAACCAAAAGATGTTTAACTATGCTCTACGTGCAAATATGAGTCGTGAAGAGTTTATCAAGGAAGTAACGGATGGCTTAGAATTGGTGCCACCGCCGTATTATTTCCCTAAAAATGTAATGATGAACAAGACAGGTGCAAAGGACGTAGACATGGTAAAATCCCAAGTGCAAGCTCTTTCGCCAGCCGCTTTTGAGGCTGCTGCCAACGAAACTGGTGCTATTATGATTGACACTCGTCCGCAACAAACTTTCAAAAACGCATTTGTGCCAAACTCTATTTTTATAGGTATCAAGGGTGATTTTGCTCCTTGGGTAGGTACACTTTTGACTGATATTGAGCAGCCTATCTTGATTATTGCCGACGAAGAAAATCGAGAGGATGTAATAACAAGACTTTCAAGAGTGGGTTATGACAACATCATTGGC
The DNA here is from genome assembly GCF_024343775.1 of Lacihabitans soyangensis. Classification (GTDB taxonomy): domain Bacteria; phylum Bacteroidota; class Bacteroidia; order Cytophagales; family Spirosomataceae; genus Leadbetterella; species Leadbetterella soyangensis. The sequence goes on from NZ_RJUF01000013.1 coordinate 8,050, forward strand.
TACTTGGATGGTGGTGTAGAGGCTTGGACAGCCGCTGGAAAAGAAACTGACAGCATAGAATCCATCAGTGCTTTAGAATTTGCTGAGAAATTTAAGGCAGCGGAAGGCAAAATATTGGTAAAAGACGTAAGAAAACCTACCGAATATTCAGCAGAACATGTGGATGACGCCATGAATATTCCTTTGGCGAATTTGAGCAAGAACATGACCGAATTCTCAAAAACAGAATCCAATTACTTGCATTGTGCCAGCGGTTATAGATCAATGGTGGCGGCGTCTATCCTCAAATCCCGTGGTTTTGACAACGTAGTTGATGTGGCTGGTGGTTTTAAGGCTATTGCTGAAACTGACGTTCCGAGAACTGATTTTGTTTGTCAAACCAAGATGAAGTAAGAAAATTTTTAAGGGTTAAATAGTAATCCAATAATTGGGGTTCAGTCTCTGTACCCCCAAATTATTTTTCTAATTTTCGCAATAGTATCATTTCAAGAAAAAACATTATTAATTCACCCAAATCCGTTTTTTTGAATTTAACCTTTCATCCAACTGTTTTTTATAAGATTATTTAAACCAAAAAAAAATATAACATTATGTTGGAATTTATAAAACAGCCCTGGCATTGGTCTATTGCCGGCATATTCATCGGCCTCACGGTGCCAGTTCTCTTGATTATTGGGAATAAAAACTTTGGAATTTCGTCTTCACTCAGGCATTTGTGTGCTGCATGTATTCCTGCCAATATTCCTTTGTTTAAGTACAATTGGAAAAACGAAATGTGGAATTTATTCTTCGTAGTTGGCGTGTTATTGGGTGGTTTCATTGGTACTTTTTGGCTCGGAAATGATGCCGAAATACAAATAGCACAGAGTACCATTGACGATTTACGAGTTTTGGGTGTAAGTGATTTTTCAAATCTAATGCCTGCTGATATTTTTAGTTTTGACAATCTTTTCACACTCAAAGGCTTATTTTTCTTCGTGATTGGAGGTTTTTTGGTGGGTTTTGGGACAAGGTACGCTGGTGGTTGTACCTCAGGACATTCCATTATGGGTTTGGCTAGTTTACAATGGCCTTCATTGGTAGCTACCATATTTTTTATGTTGGGTGGTTTTGCCATGACGCATTTCGGCCTTCCATTAATTTTTAACCTCATTAACAAATAAGACATGAAAGAAGATAAAAATCCGGTGTGTGATGCACCAAACGAACTTATTCAAAAAGAGAGTTTTTTGTCTAATATCAAATACCTGATAGTGGGTACACTTTTCGGTATTGTGTTTGTAAAAGCCGAGATTATTTCTTGGTTCAGAATCCAAGAAATGTTTAGAATGCAGAGTTTTCATATGTATGGGGTCATTGGAACCGCCGTAGTTGTGGGTATGATTTCTTTGTTTATCATCAAGAAATTCAACATCACAACACTTAATGGAGAAGAAATAGTGATAGCCAAGAAGCCATTTTCTAAGGGTGTTATTTATGGTGGGTTTATGTTTGGACTCGGTTGGGCCATTACTGGAGCTTGTCCGGGGCCATTATTTGCCCAAATTGGCTCTGGCTATTTGGTAGTTATAGTGACTTTCCTAAGTGCCATGGCCGGTACTTGGACCTACGGCTTGCTCCAAAAAAGCTTGCCGCATTAATCGTTTAAACGATTCAACCTTATGAAAAATAATAATGCAGCTGCAAGAAGAAGTTTTTTGAAAAATTCGCTATTGTCTGTTCTAGGTTTGGTAGTTACACCATTGGCCAAGGCTGAAGAAGGTTTGACGTTAGAAACTGCAAAACTAGGTAATACCATTACTTTTTTGATTACTTCAGACATTCATGCCCAGGTAAACACCCACGACGAGTTTTTCTTTGAAAACGGCAAAAATGTTTTTAAGAAAAGAGGAGGATTGGCTGTTTTAAAAACCATGTTGGATACCCTGAAAAAACAAAATCCTGAGCATACCATTGTCTATGATGGAGGAGATTTTTTTCATGGCCACGCATTGGCCACTGCCACAGAGGGTGAAGCATTGATACCCATTTTTAACAGTCTTGGGTACGATTTGATGCTACCTGGCAACTGGGAGGTGGTTTATAAAAAGAAAAAAATGCTCTACGATATGGGGCATTGTCATGCGGCCAAAATATGTGCAAACATGTGGCATTCGGCTGATGATGAGGCCAAAGGAGAGTTAGTTTATCCACCTTTTTGGATAAAATACATCAATGGAGTGAAAATTGGCGTGATTGGCTATACCGATCACTTGGTGCCGAAACGTCAGTCGCCGGCTTATAGCGAAGGCTTAAGGTTTGAACATCCCGAGGCCAATTTGGCTAGATATGTGAAATATCTAAAGGAAGTTGAAAACTGTGATATTACCTTGGTAGCCGCACATATAGGATTGGCTCAGCAAGTTGGATTGGCTAATAATCCTGCTGCAGAAGGTGTAGATTTAATCATCGGTGCCGATACGCACGAGCGTTTGCGAAAGCCTATTCAAGGAAAGTATTGCCCGGTGATAGAGTGTGGCTCATTTGGCTCTTTTGTGGGTAAGCTCGACTTGATCATTGAGAATCAAAAACTCAAAGAATTTAAGTATGAATTGCTCGATGTTGATCCAACCAAATACAAGCCCAATAAGGACTTACAAAAAGTTATAGACGATGCCATGAAGCCACTAAAGGCTGATTTGTCCAAAGTGATTGGTTATTCGAAAACCCCATTAATGCGGTACTATGTAATGGAAACTCCTATGGATAATTTCATTACCGATGCTCTAAAATGGAAATTAAAGCCTGATATTGCATTATCGAATGGATTTAGATTCTGCCAGCCTTTATCGACGCCAAACGCTGACGGTTTGATACCCATTACCAGAGAGTTTTTGTCAAATATGTTGCCCGTTAATGGAGAAACCAAAAGTGGAATTGTAACAGGCAAACAAATAATGGAATGGGCTGAAAAAGAGCTTCAAAATGCCTTTGCTACCGATCCATCAAAGCGTTTCGGTGGTTGGTTTGTACGGTATTCTGGCATGGAAATGAACTTTACGACCAAGAATGCATTTGGCAAACGTGTAAATTGGATAAAAGTTGGCGGCCAGCTACTGGATATGGAAAAAGAATATACCATAGTGGCGTGTGAACGTGATGGCGATCCGAAGGATACGCTTTGTAGGTTTGAAAATGTTAAAAATCCAACAAATCGCAAAATTATGTTGCATGATTTGATGGAGGAATACTTGAATGTACACTCACCGATTTCACCAAAACTTGAAAAACGGGCAACTGCTACGGACGAACCCGATACTTTGTTGACGCAACTTCGTGGTTATGATTATGAGTTTATGTGAAATAAAAAATTCTAATAAAAGATAAGTATAGTATTGATTAGTAAGGACCTAGCGTCTTTGCGACCTAGCGGTAAAACATTTAAAGATGAAAAACGAATTTGTAATTTTCAAAATACTCAAGTCAGTGCTTTTAGCTCTGGCCTTATTGGCTTTTACATTTGTTATGGTCTTTATCACTGGTACATCTGAGTTTTTTTTCAGTAAAAAAGATAATGTAGAGATAGCAAAAGACACCGTAATTTATCAAAAACCACTTTGGCAAGCCATGAGTATGGATGCCTTGGTGCACGAAAAAGACCCCGAATTGATAAAATATGGTAAAGAACTCATAGCCAACACCTCCGTGTATCTCGGCCCAAAGGGCAAGGTTAGGGCGATGTCTAACGGCATGAATTGTCAGAATTGTCACCTTGACGCCGGCACTCGACCTTGGGGCAACAACTACGGAGCAGTATTATCAACTTATCCGAAGTTCAGAGGTAGGAGTGGTTCGGTTGAAAATATTCAAAAACGAATAAATGATTGTTTTGAAAGAAGTCTAAACGGTCAAGCTCTAGATACCAATAGTCGAGAAATGTTGGCTATCAAGAGCTACATAGAATTCATTGGGCAGTTTGTGCCGAAGGATTCTATACCTGCAGGAACGGGAATTACGAAGGTGAAAAATCTTAAACGTGCAGCAGATCCCGTGAGAGGTCAGCTGGCGTATGAACAAAAGTGCGTAAGCTGCCATGGGCAAAATGGCGAGGGTGTTATGAATGCCGAAGGAAATGCCTATACTTATCCGCCTTTGTGGGGGCCACACAGCTATAACAGTGGGGCTGGGCTTTACCGCCTTTCCAGATTTGCGGGTTATATAAAGTCTAACATGCCATTTGGGGCCACTTATGATAAACCGCAACTCAGCGATGAGGAAAGTTGGGACATAGCGGCATATGTCAATTCGCGACCAAGACCAAGCAAAGATTTGAGCAAGGACTGGCCAAAAATATCAGCCAAGCCTGTGGATCACCCTTTTGGGCCTTATGACGATGGTTTTTCGGAAGAACAGCATAAATTTGGACCATTTAAACCTATAGAGGATTTCAAGAAAGCCAAAAACAAAAAATAGATTCTAAATACGTTTTAAAATACTCATCATGAAAAAAATACTCTTCTTCTTCCTTATTGCAACATCTTCGGTTTTCGCCCAAAAAATAGATGACGGTAGCAAACATAAAACCGTTTTTCAATTCGTTTCCGGAGATACTTTGTCGCAAAAATCACTCATCAACAATCTAAAAAACTTCAAAGAAGGCTGGCCAAAGTCACAAGTGGAGGTGGTTTTTCATGGAAATGGTATTTTTATGGTCATGACCGAGAAAACTACTTTTGCAAAAGAACTTCAGAATTTTGTCGAAAAAGAAGGTGTCAAAATGGTGGTTTGCGAAAACACCATGAAACAGAAAAAAATCAAGAAAGAGCAACTCTTGCCTTTCATGCAAACCGTGCCTATGGGCATTGGCGAAATCGTGATAAAACAAGAACAAGGCTGGAGCTATATTAAAGCTGGTTTGTAAGTCTGGAAGAGGGCTTTTACCATACTCTTATTCTGTTTTTTACTCTATAGTGTTTATTACTTTCTATGAAATTTATCCTCACTTGTTTACTGGTGTTTGGTTTTTTCTTTGCCCAAAGTCAAGAAACAAAACCTGATACTTTTTCCTTAAAACGAATTTTTACCAAAGGCAATTTAAAAGGTTCTATTCGACAATTTTCGATGTTTACAAATAACTCCGAAGGCCTGACTGATTATTATGCACTTGCCATAGGAGGCGGTCTGAACTACGAGTCAAGGAGATGGAAGAACTTCCAAATCACCTTTGGTGGTTTTTTTGTACATGATTTGGCCTCCAGTGACTTTTCCAAAATAGACCCCGTAACCAATACCATCAGTAGATACGATGCCGGACTTTTTGATGTTCTTGAACTTAACAATAGCCTCATTAGTCGGGTTGAAAAGTTAAATATCGAGTATTTCTTCAAAAAATCAAGTTTGACTTTTGGCAAACAAATTATAAAATCGCCCTTGGTAAATCCGCAAGATGGCCGAATGACCAGCTCGATGATGGAGGGGATTTATGGTGACTTTAACCCCACAAAAAAACTGCACCTAGAAGGTGGTTGGTTGTATCGTTCTAGTCCTCGGTCAACGTTCGAGTGGTTTAAAATTGGTAATTCCATCGGTACTTATCCAATGGGCGTGTCTGTGGATGGCAAAAAGTCGAATTATTTGTCAAAAGTTGATTCCAAGGGTTTGTTGATAGTTGGGGGTAACTATGCATTTTTGAAAAATACCAAACTCACAGCCTGGAATTATCTGATTGAAAATGTGAGCAATACCTCTTTTTTTCAGTGGAATCATACCTTACCAAGGCGTAAAATTTATTATGGTTTGCAATTGATTAGTCAAAAGGCTTTAAATTTTGGCGGAAATACGGATCAAATCAAAACCTATATGGCTGCTGGCAGTAAATCACTTGTTTTGGGCTCTAGTTTGGGTTTAATTTGGGGTAAAAACAATTTCAATCTCAATTATTCAAGAATTACTGAAAAGGGCAGGTTTCAGTTTCCAAGAGAGTGGGGGAGAGATCCTCTTTTTACTTTTTTGCAGCGTGAACGCAATGAGGGCTTGGGAGATGTGCATGCTTTTACGAGCAATTTTTCGAAAAGCTTAGCAAATAAAAAGCTTCAGTTGGACATAGGTGCAGGTAAATATGTATTACCTGACGTAAAGAATAGTAGACTTAACAAATACGGCATGCCTTCTTATTCTCAGCTAAATGTTGGTATGAAATATTCGCCAATAGGTATGTGGGACGGTTTAGATTTTCAAGTTTTGTTTGTAAAAAAATGGAACAACGGCGAACTTTATAACGATGAAAAGTACCTTATCAACAAAGTAGATATGAGCAATACGAATGTGATTTTGAATTATAGCTTTTAAAAAGTTTTTTTAGGTGAATATTACGGTTTTTTTTTCGTGGGTTTTGAAATTCAAATATAGGATGAGTTATGTTGAAATTTTCGACTGAAAGTTATTTTAGGAGTTTTTCATCTCGGTTGATAATTCCGAACTGCATTTTTCAAGATTTCCTCTTTATCTAAAGTCATTCTTTTTGGTTTTTTGGCGATATAACTCTCTATCTGATCACTAAAGTGTGGGCTGGCTTCGTTCGTGGAGTTGCCATAGTTGAGCATCGTTTCTATTTCTGGCAAACCCGTTTTTGAAAATCTTGCTAAGGCAATATAAGATTCTCCTTGCTCTACTTTTACTTTCCCGTCTTTGTAAGGTCTTGCATGAGAGGCTGTCAACACATCGGGCATTCCCCACATCGGTTTTTCGATGTTACCTCTCACCAATTTTTGGTAATCGCCCAATAAGATTTCGGTATTTCCAAAGTGCGTCATCATATATTCTTTGGTCGATTTTAGAGCTTCTAAAATACTCTCCTTGCCGATTTTTGGCCTATTGTTGTAGTCTATGGTTTTTATGTTTTTTCTAAGTTCATAAAAAAGAATCAAAAAGGCAGCAGCCCCTTTACTATCTACATCCGTCTTTCGGTCCCATTTCTGAATTCTATCTATAAGTGTTTCTAAATCAGGGTATTCTTTTGGGTTGAGTTGGTATAATTCGTCTATTTCAACCGAGAACTTTAAATTCTTTGGAAGTTGATTGTCATATTTTATTCTTTTGAAATCCTCATAACTCAGTTTTTCATAGACACCTATAAGCTCTTCAAAACGCTCACTACGATTGTTTTGTAGGGTTTCATAGCCCATTGTTGGGTCAAAATCTTTGTTATTAAGGTTTTCTTTTTTATCTGTGGCGTTAAAAGGTGAGTGGTTGGTGTTGAACAAGTAGCCACTTTTTGGATTCAAATATTGTGGTAAGTCTTTAAGCGAATGGAAAGCGGTTGTTAGCGTTTTTGAGGTATTTCCAGGCACTGTATTTTGCCAATCATAACCTTTTTTTCTGAGAGGAATTTTCGCATTACTCACGTAAAAAATAGTGTCGTTTTTGTCGGCATACATGGTGTTGAACATTGGTATGGCCACCATTTCCATGGCTTTTCGAAACTCAGAATAGTTACGGGCTTTGTTCATTCTGTACCATTGTTCCATGCCTCTGATGTCTTGATTTGCCCCCATTCTCATCGAAAAAGTGCCTTTGGCATTGGTTACTGTGGCTCCGTATTTGCTCCAATAGGCCTTCTTTTTTACAGGAATATTTATTCCTTTTATATTCACTTTTAGTTTGATGGTTTTTTGTTCCAGATCTAGCCATTGTCCATCATATTTGTATTGGTTTTTGTTGGCTGGGTTTATTTCTAGCTGGTAAATGTCTATTTTGTCGGGGTAATTTACTGTGTGAGCCCAACCAAGGTTTTCGTTTACGCCCAAGGAAATCACTGGAGAACCTGGGAACATTCCACCTAAAATATTGAGGCCTTCTTCACTTACCAAATGTGCCTCATACCAAGCCACTGGGCCTTCCAAGGGCTGATGTGGGTTAATGTTTAGATATGTTTTTCCATCCGTAGTTTTTGATGACGAAATAGCAAAGGCATTGGAACCTGCTGCTTTAAAATTGTCAAGTGTTTTGTTATTTCCTTTAAAAAGACTTCCCAGTTCACGGTCGGCACCAGAAATCACACACAAAGAAAACGTTATGGAAGTCATATAATCTTTGGTGGTGATAGGAAACGATTTTTTGACCAAAACTTCTTTCGGGTGACTCTTGGCGTAGGAATTGATACCTTCCACATATCCCGAAATCAACTTTTTAAAGTCTTCGGATAAATCGGTATCATATTTTTCATCCACAATTTCTCTACATCTCAGCAACTGAACAGCATAGTCCGCGGCTGCTCCGTCTTTTCCTTTGAGCTTTCCCAGCATGCCTTTCCCAATTAACATCGTTAGTTGCATAGTTTTGAAATCGTCTTCTGCATTGGCGTAGGCCAAGCCATAGGCTACTTCGGCATCGGTTTTTGCAAAAATATGTGGTACACCCCATTTATCTCTGACAATAGAAATGTTTTCTGGGTTTATTTGTGCAAAAGAAGCAATAGAAAACAAAAAGAAAAATAAGAATTTCATATAATAAGGTTGATAAGCGATTAGAATTAGAAATATACGCATTTCTATCCTTTCAGTTGCTGTTTTAACCCTTTAAAATGAAAATTGTTATTTCACAAAGGCATTTACGGCATTGTTTCGAGTCACAACATGTGTTTTCAGAATAGGTAAAGCAGCCGTAAATTGCGAAACGTTGGTCAAATTAGAATAAGGAGCAGCCTCTTTCTCAGAACCATTGACAAAGGGCGTTATCAAATTCGTGGCATTGTCAAAAAGTGCATTCATTTTGCTAGTAGTAAAGGTGTTATCGTTAAACTCCTTTACGTAAGCTTTGTATTTTGCATAATATACCTGGTCTTCCGAAACATATTTTATCAGAGGCCAGGTGGTAGCTACTCCCGAAAGGTTGAGTTTTACGCGTTCTTGGCTCGTCAGGGCTTCGTTGTTGTCCCAAGGTATCCAAAGCAATTTTTGCGTGGAATGATTGTATAAATAATGGTTGTGGGCCATACCGCCATAGGTATCCCAGTTTACAAGTGTCGTGTTCACGGCCAGCCATTTCACAAACTGATCCATGTTCATGTATTTTTCTAGATTTGCTCGCCAAGCAGCTGCGTCTGAGGTGCGATTTGAGGCGTTTAGGGCAGTAATAGCTCCTTTTACGTCTGAAAAATCCGCCTCGGTTTTGTTGTTTTTCTTCTCAAAAGTAGCTTCCGAAAAACTCGTGAAGTTAGACTCTGGCTTGTATATATTTCCAGCATCTTCGCCCAGTTGTTTTTTCAGCATGGTATCATCCACTACTTCAACCATGGTGTAGACGCCGCAGTATTTGTGACCATCGCCGAAGTCGATATAAACTTTATAAAATGACGTTTGAGCAGCAGGAATTCCTGCCATTCTGAAGATATCCGCGGTCACTTTTTCTCTAATCAGTGAATTGTCTTTTACACCAGCCGAAAACGATAATTCTTTGAATCCGTAAAATCTCTGGTCGTTGATTTCGGGATGGGTATCTTCATATTTATCAAAGTTTAGTCTGAATGGAAGCTTGTAAATGCCTGATCTCCAAGTAGAACTCAAGGTAGAGTTTCCTTTCAAGCGAAAGCCAACATTTTCCCACTTTTTGCCATTAAATTTTATACTCGTTTCCACATATTCAGGTTCTTCCCCAAAGCTTGGTACCGCTCCTCCGTTTCCACCAGGAGGTAATCCGCCACCACCTTGTCCGCCGCCGCCAGGCTGTGTTCCTCCACCTACTCCAAAAGTACCCTTACTTTTGGCTACCATATCAGCTTTGATGGCTTCCCAATTGGTTTTTCCAATTGTGATTTCTAGGGTATTTACTTTGTCTTGAGGAAAAACAGTGTTGTAGTCGGGCTCAACATCATTGCTATGGCTAGCTTTTGTCCAATCGGGATTGGTGGCAACAGTTTCAGGGTCCACGTCATCAGTTGTGTTTTTGTCAACGCATGACAACAGCGAAAGAATCAAAAGGGCATTAAGAAGATATTTCATATTGAGGCGATTAGGTGTTCTAATTTTCAATACGCAACTAATTTCCCTTTTGTTATTTTTTTGTAAAAAAAATATTAAGCCGTTCAGAGAAACTTTACACCAGTCCAAAAATCTGCTTCATCATTACCCATTTTTCGCCGGGTTTGGCCATGGGTAATGCTTGTTGAAATGTCCACATGAAGTTTTCCCATTTCTGAACAATAGGATTTTCGGCATCGGCTTTCGATTTAGCCTCAAACGAAAAATCATCCACGGTGTCCATAATCATAAACATTCGGGTGCCAATTCGGTAGATTTGCATGTCGGTTATGCCGGCTACTAGTATCGTTTCTCGAATCTCGGGCCAAATGTTCTCATGAATTTTTTCATACTCGGATATAGAAGCCTCGTCGTCTTTTAAATCTAGGGCAAAACAATATCTTTTCATATCAAGCCGCTTTTTTGTGACCTACCAATCCATAATACAAAACCACTATAAAACACACCAAAGGTACCCAGTAACCCACCTGAATGTTGTCGTTTGAATTGTCGATGATGTATCCCATAATAACCGGGAAAATGGCACCACCTATAATGGCCATAACTATCAGAGAAGAAGCAGGTTTGGTGTTTTCTAGCATATCCTCTATTCCTAATGAGAATATTGTTGGAAACATTATTGACATGAAAAAGCCCAAGCCACCAAGGGCGATTACAACGTTTTTTCCATCCGCATAGATAGCCACTAAACTCAGAATGATACATATAGTTGCATAAATTGAAAGCAATTTTGATGGTGTGATATATCTCATTAGAAATGTTCCTACAAACCTTCCACTCATAAATAGCAAACCGTAAACTATACTTAGATAAAAGCCAGCTGTTTTTTCGTCAACCCCTCCACCTGAAATGGCCATTCTGACAAAAAAACTCGTTACACAAACTTGTGCCCCCACATAAAAGAATTGAGCGATTATTGCCCAAACTAAATGTTTTCTTTTTAAGGCACCGCTTATTGATCCTTCTTCTTTACCTGATTCTTCAATTTTAAATTCAGGGAATTTCAAAACCATAAAAAGTACCGCTATCACCAATAAAAATCCACCCAAAATCATGTATGGCATTTTTACAGATGCAGCTTCTGAAGTCAAATAGGCTATTTTTTCAACTTCTGGTAAAAGATTAAGTTCCTCGGAAGAATACTCTTTGCCTGACAGAATGAAGATGGTACCCACCATAGGGGCTAAAAACGCCGCTAATCCATTGAAAGATTGAGCAAGATTCAGCCTTGTGGTGGCATCTTTGGCATCACCTAGTTTTGTTGCGTAAGGATTGGCGGCGGTTTCAAGTATGGTCAAGCCAATGCCTATAATAAATAATCCCAAAAGGAATATGCCATAAGTGCGTGAATTGGCAGCAGGAACAAACAAAAAAGCTCCCAAACTGAAGACCAATAAACCCAGAATTATGCCCTTTTTGTAACCAAATTTTTTCAAAACTAAACCTGCAGGAATTGCCCCTAAAAAGTAAGCCAAATAAACTGCTGTATCTACAAAAGTAGATTGCATATTGCTCAGCTGTAATGCTTTACGAAGGTGAGGGATAAGAATACCGTTGAGGTTGTTGGCAAAGCCCCACATAAAAAACAAGCAAGTGACCAACACAAACGGGACCAAGTAATTGGGTTTATTTTCTTTCATTTAGGGTTAAATTTTTTGCAAGGTAATTTTTTCGGGACAAAACTGGAAGAAAGGTCGCCTTTTTTTGATAAACACATAATTTATTAATAAACACATAGGAGCATAGAACACATAGAGACCTATGATAACTATGTGCCTATGTGTTTAAAAATATCCAAACCTATGATCCCTATATGCCTATGTGTTTCAAAAAAGACAACCACTCAAAACTTTCCGTACCTTTGTATATGGAAAAAATCTTAGCAAAAATAGGCATTGAAGCATTGAATAAAATGCAGATAGCTACTCAAAAGAGTATTTTAGAGCATCCGAATACCCTTTTATTATCGCCAACGGGTTCGGGCAAAACTTTGGCGTTTTTGTTGCCTTTACTCCAAATTCTTAAACCAGTTGAAAATCAAATTCAGGCCATCATTCTGGTTCCGACCCGTGAGCTGGCTTTACAAATAGAGTCCGTTTGGAAAAGCATAGGTTCGGGACATAAAATAAGTGCTTTTTATGGTGGCCACAGCATGGAAGTGGAGGTAAACAGCCTTAAAAATCCACCGGCATTGTTGGTGGGTACACCAGGCCGAATAGCCGATCATTATACAAGACATACCATAGATTCTAAACAAGTAAAAACCATCATTTTTGACGAGTTTGACAAGTCGCTGGAAATGGGATTTCATGAACAAATGCAGTTTATATTGGAGCGATTGCCTAAATTGAAAAAATACATATTTGTATCTGCTACTCAAGGAATTAGCTTGCCTAGTTTTCTGAATATCGACAGCATAAATACTATAGATTTTATAAATGATGGCCAACGAAACCAAGGCTTGGCTTTGCGATATGTTAAGACCAACAACAAGATAAAATCCTTAAATATTCTTCTCGGACAAATTAGCCAGACTCCGACCTTGATTTTCTGTAATCAGCGAGATGAGGTAGAAGAAGTGGCCAATCTGTTGACCAAAAACGGTATAAATTGCGGTGTGTTTCATGGTAAGATAGAACAGATTGACCGTGAAAAAGCTTTGATAAGATTCAGAAATGGAAGTGTAAGGTATTTGGTGAGTACCGACTTGGCTGCCAGAGGTTTGGATATTCCTGAGGTGGAAAACGTGATACATTATTCTATGCCTTTTCATGAGCAGGAGTTTGTACACCGTAACGGCCGCACCGCCCGAATGAACGCCTCTGGCGTAGCTTATTTCTTTTTAGAAGAAGGACAAAGAACTCCGCAATACATTGCTCAGTTGCCCGAAGAGTTGGCTTTAGATCAAAGCCCCAAGGCTGTTACCAAAGAATCGTGGACCACACTTTATTTTAGTGGAGGCAAAAAAGACAAGATAAACAAAATAGACATTGTAGGTTTTTGTTTGCAAAAAGGCGGCATAGAAAAAGAAGCTTTGGGCAAAATAGAAGTACAAGATTTCGCCTCCTACGTGGCTATTGCAACACCCCAAGTTCCCTTATTCCTCAAAAACATAAAAGACCAAAAAATTAAGGGAAAGAAATTGAAGATTGAGGTGGCTAGGTGAGTTTTAAATGCTCTACGATGGTTCTACCATCGTTGGGGCTGTAATCGAGTTTTACCCGATTAAAGATAGGTAGTCCGAATGTAGATTATATATAAAATGATTGGAAGTCTTTATTATGAACTTGGTTTTAGGCAAGTATAACTTGCAAGACACGGCACAACGGTATAATAACTAAGAGCAGAATAAACCAACATAGAATTTAAAAATATTTAAATATCAATGCCAAAAAGAAAAATTTCTAATCTAGACTTAAAAGTTAAACTATTTAAAGAGTATCTGGATAACGGAGGGGTCGAAAAAATCCTATTTAGAGATTTGTTGGATGATTTAATCAAAGTAAAAAAAGGATCTGACGGCAAAGTTGACCCAAATACTGTAAGCTCAGTAGTTAATTCCGCAATGTTAAACATTCTAGAATCTCATTTATCGCCTCCGTTTTTTCATAGAGAACATATTTCGGAATATAAATCCACACTTCAGAAAAATAATAGTTTTGTTCAGGAAAATATCGATTCTGAGAAGCAATTCAATATGATATACAAAAAATATGTAGCTGAAAAAGATACACTTTTTCGTGGTCAAAGAGAAGCTAAATGGAGACTATATAGTAAACTTCAAAGATTATGGATTTTAGAGAAGCTTTATGAAAAGTACGACTTTAAAAATTTTTTAAAAAAATTAATTGAGTTAGGAAAAGAAAAGTATAGCATTAATATTCAAGAGTTGCTAAATGAAAATCATATTGACTCAACAAATTCTATCTCTGTATTAGCTTATTTACAACACCATGAATGCCCAACCCCTTTATTAGACTGGACTTATAGTTTTCAGAATGCTTTATATTTCGCAATTGATGGGCTTGAAACTAATAAAGGAACCATTGAAATTGATGATTATTTTAGTGTGTATTATGTTGAGGAGAAATACTTTGAGGCTGGAAGTTTTAGGAAAATTATTTTTGATGATCTAGACAAACAAGATGCTCTGGAAATGGCTGAAATGATAGAAATTATTTCAAACGGAGACGAAAATAAGAAAAAGGAAATGACTGAGCATTTTGCAGGGAGAAGAGTATTTGACAGAAATAAGTTAAATGGATCTGGTTTCATTTCACATATGACAAATATTGATTATTTGATCAACTTCCCAATTGGTTATTTCAGCGACAGAGATAAAGACACAGGCATATTATTCTCTCTTAATAACAGCAAAAACATCTTAAACCAAAAGGGCGTATTTACTTGGAGTGCGGATCCAAGTAAGCCAATTGAATTAGTAGGCGATGAACAATTCAAAGAGGGGAAAACTGAAGAGGATGCTAAAGGTTATAGTTTTTGCAGTTGCTTCAACATCCATAAGAGTTTGGAATCCCACATTCGAAAACAACTCGATGCTGATGGCATTACTAAAGATTTTATATATCCAAGCCCAGATATTAACACTTGGGAGGTTTTCGAAAAATGTAAGAAAATGGAGTAAAGAGGAACAGTTAGTTCTTCCAACCGCAACGATGGTGGAACCATCGTAGGGCATAGTTCTAAATATAGTCCAATAAATTAATTTAATACCAAATGTTACATAGATATTTAAATCTACAATCTATTCTGTCAGTCCTTCCTAAGCATAATGCTAGCTGAAACTCGTTATCTTACTAATTTCCAGAGTTTAGAAGTTTGACTTCTTTCATTTCGTTCAATTGTTTAACGCTATCGATTTGTATATTCTCTTCCATAATGCATTTTGGGATCACTTTATGATTGATTAGTTTGTCTGTCCTGCTTTTAATGTAATGAATGTATTCTTTCCCTTGCTCTTCAGTTAAAACACCACTAGTTGTTTTATCTTTAATCTCTTGCATTATTGTTAAACTTTCAAGTAGAGCTTGATTATGTTGTTTTTGTTTATAAAACTTATGGTTAGTGAAGAAGTCCCACATTTCTTTAAATATTAAAAATAAAGATTTTGCAGTTTCGGCAGTGGTTTGTACTGCTAAATTTGTATTGCTACCAGAATCCAATAAAATTATATCTAATTTATCATCCCCTTCTGAATAAATTTTTGAAATGGTTGTTACTAATTCTTTTAAATTAGTGAAAATGTCAGAGTAAACACTTGCATCCAAACTGTCTTCTTCGATTGTAATTTGAAAGATTAAAATACCTTTATTCAATTGTGTTTCATTTTTTTGAAGCAAAATTTCATTTAAAAATAACTTTTTTGTGAGATTTAGTAATTGTACAAGTCCTTGATGTGTACTCCAAAACCTTTTTACCGGAACTTCTATAAAAAGATTGTACGGTATAGCTTTGGTAAAACACCTTGCAAGAAAAGACAAATTTTCCGAATCATAAATTTCGTCCAATTCTAAGTCAACCAAAATTTTCTTGAATTCTTTTTGGTTATTCAGTATATCATAATTGCTTTTTGATTGAAAGAGAATTGGAACTAATTGCGAAAAATTGAATAAGTTGTTGTCGGGCGAATCAAAAGATTGGTCAAATATTTCTATGAATTCAATAGAGTTTAATTTAGTAATTAAAAAACTCAATTTTTTTACAAAATCTAGTTTTTGCATTAATTTTTTAGTCGATTATGTTAGTAATTAATATTTCTTATAAGTTGCCATCAATTCATAAATTCCCACAAAAATCGCAGTAGTTTTTAACTTGTTTTGATTCCCTTGATAAACTGATACGTTGTGAAGTGCCTACTTATTTTCTGATAAACAAATATACAAATCCATTACAAAAGAAAAAATTAATCTTACTACCTAAAATTCAATATTTTTAGAGTCCTTTCTTGAAGTCTGCTAGGCTCAAAAAAAACTTTTAATTCACCCCCCCACTTATTCATATCAATTTCATAAAAAAGGCTTCACTTTGTAGTAATATTAGAATCCCAATTTGCGTAAAAAACAGATTGTGGAATACCTTTCGGCTCGATTAATCAGTAAACCACTTTTACTCAATATTTGGTGCTTTGTTGCGGCTTTTGGGGCTTATTTTTGCACCTACGCCTTCAGAAAGCCCTTTTTTACGGCCCAATTTGAGGGTTATGTGCTTTGGGGTATGAGCCTCAAAAGCGTCTATATCATCATGCAAGTGCTGGGTTATATGAGCTCCAAGTTTATCGGCGTAAAAATCATCTCGGAGCTTCGGCCTCAGCAAAGAATCAAACTCATTATTTCGTTGATATCCATCGCGGGTTTGGCCCTTTTGTTTTTTGGCTGGGTACCAGCACCCTATAATCTGCCATTTTTGTTTATCAACGGCCTGCCTTTGGGCATGGTTTGGGGTGTGCTTTTTAGTTTTTTGGAGGGACGGAGGTTTACCGAAATATTGGGTATTGGCTTGAGCATCAATATGATTATGACCTCGGGTATTCTGAAGTCGGTCTATCTCTATATTCAAGCTTATAGTGGTTTCTCTGAGTTTTGGATGCCCTTTGTGGTGGGGGTTATCTTTTTGCCTGCATTTGCCGTTTTTGTGTGGATGTTGAGTAAAATACCGCCTCCAAACAAGGAAGAACAACAAGTAAAAGTCTCTCGCAAACCGATGAACAATGCCGAAAAAGTTAAAATACTTTCCAAATATGGTTTTGGAATCTTAACCATCATATTGGGGTATGCGTTTTTCACTACGCTCCGAGATTTTCGAGATAATTTTGCGGTCGAAATTTGGCATCAAATTGACAGCAATCATTCTAAATTGATTTTTGCGAAAACAGAAACTATTATAGCATCTGTAGTCATGGTGTTTTTGGCGTTTATTGCTTTTTTCAAAAACAACCGCACGGCCTATTATGCCATCACCATCATGATTGTTTTTTCATTACTTTCTATATTGTTGAGTAATTATCTCTTTCGGGCTGGCATTATTTCTCCGCAAATTTGGATGACTACGCTGGGTATTGGCTTTTATTTGCCTTATCTGCTGATTCAGATTGCTTATTTTGAACGACTTATAGCTTACCAAAGGATTAAGGGCAATGCTGGTTTCTTTGTGTATATGTGTGATAGCGTGGGATATTTGGGTAGTGTAGTCCTATTGTTTTACAAGGAATTTAGCAAGAAAAGTATAAATTATAGCCAGACACTTTTGGAACTGAGCGAAGTGACTGGCTATTTAGGAATTTTGTTGATAGCGACGCAGTTTTTCTTTTTTGAAAAGAAATATAGCAAACAAAAAGAATATGAGTTTAGCGAAACAATTGGTTGATTTTGGCTTCGGCATAACCCGCACTGGTGGTCATTCCTTTGCCGCCAATACCGGTTCTGATTTCGATATTTTCTGATATTTTATGCTCAAAAATCCCTTCGGGATGTTGGGCATAATAGCCTGCCCACGTTTGGGTATAACTTCTTCGGGGAATGTTCAAAATCAATTCTGCCGCGTTTTTCATGAGGTCGTTGATATAATCGCTTACGCCTAATCCGAGATTTTCTACCTCACTCACTCCAGCATATTCGTGCGAGTCGCCCACGATAATACTGCCGTCAGGCAATTGCTTGAATAGTATGTGAATACCCCATTTTTTGAGTTCCAATAAATGATTGGGGGTTTTGAGTTTCGCAAAAGATGGACATTCCTCAAATGATTCGTATCTTCTGATAGTGAGGCCAGTAAGAATGTTGGCTTTGAGGTTGAATTGCTTTAAAGGCAGCGTTTTCATTATCTGCAATTTGCTCACTATCAGGCCACTGTTTCGGTAGATTTCGGGAAACAATAGATTGAAAACATAACCGCTACAAATGATGACTTTCTCACTCAAAAATACCTCTCTGGCCGCTGTTTCAACTTTTACTTCTCCGTTTTGTTCTTCCACGTTGATGACGGCGGTGTGGTTTCTGTAGTCAACACCCAACTTCTCCACACAATAAGCTATCAGTTTGTAAATAAACTCCGAGGAGTTTACGCTGTATTCTTTCGGATAAAAAATAGAGCCTTTGATGTAGTCCGAATTTATGTCGGGGAAAAGTACTTTGGTGGCAGTTTTGGAAAGAACTTCTTGGGTATAGCCAGCTTTATTGTGTAGCTCGGCAACCTCATTTATTAAATTCAACTCCTCTTCGTCAGAGGCTATGTACACACTGCCGTTTTTAACCAATGTGAAGTCAGCCTCGGCTTGCAGTTCGTCAAAAATCTCCAAACTTCTGATACCGAACTTTTGCCAGTAAGCATCTAAGCCAGAAGGAACCACCTGACCGAAGTTTTGTATGGTGCTACCAACTGGTCGATTGTCTTTTTCGAGCAATAGTACTTTTTTGCCCATTTTGGCTGCATGTAATGCATGGAAAGTGCCCATTATGCCTGCACCAACTATTATTAGGTCGTATTTTTTCATCATGATAAGTAACTTTTCAGTTCCGACAAATCGGCTAACAGACCATCGTTTGGATAGCCTTCGAGTTGAGCTCGGCTGTGGGTGCCGTTACAAATACCGAGACTTAGGGCCACCCCAGCACTTTTGCCTGATTGTAAATCAGATGGTGTGTCGCCTATGTTTATGACATTTTTTATGTCACTGATGCCCAGTGTTTTTACTGCTTTTAGGATCATATTGGGCTGCGGTCGGCCTTTTTCTACTTCGTCAGAAGCTATCGAAAGGTCGATGATGCCTTTTCCTGAAGCATTAAAATATTCTGAATTGAGGCCTTCAAGCCAACCCAGTTTGTTAAGAATGATGTTTGTTACTTTTCTGTAAAAACCTGTTGTTAGGGCTATATTTATATGGTTTGCTCTTAGATACTCAAATATTTCAAGGCAATGGTCGGTGGGTAAAATGCTGTGCTTGAGGTAATGTTCTTCTAAAATTCTTGTAAAGTTTTCATAGCTATATTGTACGTTTTTGGCAAAATCTGGATGTGTATCGCCTATTTTTTCATTCCAGAGCATTCTGAATACTTCTATTTTTGAATAACCCTGAAGGGCTAATATTCTTTCTTCGGTGACATCTAAGTTGGTGAATTTACATGCTTGAGCAAAGCATGTTTCTACTTCTTTTTGGTCTCTGACAGTAGTGCCTGCCATGTCAAATATGACGAGTTCTATATTTTTCATTTTGTTTTTACCAATACTTCGCTAAGACGCAAAAGGATAATTATCTTCCTCTTTGTCTTAAGACTCGTTGTTTTATATTTTACAAAAATATGGAACTGGATTTTTAGGGAGGTTAAGCCAGTGTTAAATTATAAATAGGGTTAAAGTTAGTAAAATAGGACTCAAATATACTTTGTGTGCCTTGCCAGGCGGGCTTACTTTTTTTCAAAAAAAAGTAACAAAAAAACACTCACAAAAAATGAGTCCTCATGGAAAATTTGAAATTGGCCTTTGAGTTTTTATCGGAATTGTAGATTTCAAATTTTCCAAACGGACTTTTTTGTGATTATAAGGAAACATTTCTCATTATTTTTGTTTCTAATGAATCATTTAACACCTACTTAATGATTTGGTTATTTTGGGTTCGGAAATTTGCAAAAAAAACGAATGCAAAGACGTGGCCTTTTAAAAAGTCTCGGACTGATAACAGGTGGACTGGTTTTACCGAAAGAAATTTTAGCCAAAGAATCTCCTAAAAAGAAATCCATTCGGATTGCCCATATAACAGACACGCACATTCAGCCTCACATTGGTGCTGCCAAAGGTTTCGAGAAATGCCTTCATCATATTCAGAATTCAGAGCAGAAAGTTGACTTTGTAATTAACGGAGGGGATGCCATAATGGGCTCTCATCATGCTTCAACTAACAGTATCTCAAAACAATGGGAATTGTATAAAAGTGTTATAAATTCTGAGAATAAGCTGCCCTTTTACAATTGTGTGGGTAACCACGACATTTATAGAAAAAAAGACGATTTGCAGGGTTTTGAAGACGGTAAAAAGGAGGCCATGGATCATTTTGGGATGAACAAAACCTATTATACATTTAATGCTGCAAACTGGAAAATTATAGTTTTGGATAGCGTTCAAGGCAAACTAAATTTAAAGGGGTACCAAGGGAAAATAGATGAAGGACAATTGGATTGGCTTAAAAATCAACTCAAAGAAACGCCAAAGGAAACCCATATTCTATTTGTTTCTCATATTCCCATTTTGTCTGCTTGTGTGTTTTTAGATGGTAAAAACTTTAAAAACGGTGAGTGGCGTGTTCCTGAAACTTGGATGCACGGTGACGCCGAAGATTTAGTAGAACTGTTTGCCAATTATCCCAATATCAAACTGGCCATCAGCGGGCACATTCACTTGACAGATAGAATTGAATACAATCAGATAACTTACTGTTGCAACGGTGCCGTCAGTGGCAACTGGTGGATGGGCAATTACAAACAAACCAAGCCCGGTTATGCTCTTGTTGATTTGTATGAAGATGGCACTTTTGAGAATAAATATTTGAGTTATTCTTAAAATTTTCTATTATTTTAGTTCCAAACTATTCAATCGCTTCTCATGAAAAAAATATTACTTTTTGCTTTTATTTCTATACAGTGTTTTAGCCAAAAAACGGAGAATGTTTTTCTGATAACCTCTGATGGACTGCGTTGGCAGGATGTTTTTTCTGGAGCTGATTCAGCAATTATTTTTAATAAAACATTTACTCCTGATTCGGCCGAATCTGTGAATGAATTTTGGGCTAAAACACGACAAGAAAGAAGAGAGAAGTTTTTGCCTTTTATTTGGAAAACAGTTGCCAGCCAAGGCCAAATTTATGGCAACAGATGGATAGGTAATTTTATGGATGTCGACAATATTTATCGTTTTTCTTATCCCGGTTACAACGAATTGCTCACCGGATTTGCCGATGTTGAGATCAATTCTAACGATAAAAATTATAACAAGAATGTAACGGTTTTGGAGTATCTCTATAATCAACCAAAGTTTAAAGGAAAAGTGGCGGCCTTCAGTACTTGGGATGTTTTTCCGTATATCATCAACGACAAAAGAAGTGGTATTCCGGTGAATTCTGGGCATGAATTGGTGGAAGGCAAACTTTCTCCAAAACAAGAATTACTCAACGAAATCCAACAAATGGCTCCACATGCCAAGGCCGAGCGACACGATTTTATCACCTATTTTCAGGCTAAAGAATATGTGGCCTTGAACAAACCCAAAGTGATGTTTATTTCTTTTGACGACACAGACGGCTTCGCCCATGCCGGTAAATACAAAGAATATCTACAGTCTGCTCATGCTTTTGATAAATACCTGAGTGACCTCTGGAATTACTGCCAGTCGCAACCACAATACAAAGACAAAACTACGTTTATCATCACCACCGACCATGGTAGGGGAGACATCGTGAAGTCGGAATGGACCAGCCATGGCCAGAGAATCAGAGATGCCGCACAGATTTGGATGGCGGTAATTGGTCCTGATACACCTGCCAAAGGCGAAGTATCTACTAAGCAAAACCTTTTCCAAAACCAAATTGCCAAAACGCTGGCTGCTTTTTTAGGTTATAATTTTGAAAACGGTAAAGAGATAGGCAAAGTAATTGATGGATTAAGATAGACTTCGATTGAATTGTTTTATGTTTCTTTTCAATAATACTAACCAAAGATATACTTATTAAAAACAGATTTTTCCAACGCTTAACTTGACTTTGCTTCGTGTGTTAGCCTTTAGTTCTTCATGCAGTGCCTGTTTCATAAATAATACGATTTCGGTTTTTCATTATGTTTTCCAAATTCGTTTTCTGCTGACAGAGGTTGGTTTAAATACTTGCTAATTTATAAATATGGAGACTTTATTTCTGTAGTAAAATTTCAATTTCCTTACATATGGCTTGTACAGATATCATCAAAATTTTCAAAAAATCATCTTCATAATTCTTCGAGTAACATGCTCTACTTTACAAAGTAAGCCATCTGTTATTCTTACGATTTCTAATGCTTTGGACATAATTTTTTATAAAAAAAGCCTAAAAATAGGTCCTTTTGTAAGAAATGAGTTAAAGAATGTAAGAAATGAGTTAAAGGTCTAGGTTGGAGATTTATTAATTTTGGTAAAACTTAATTGCCTGAAACTCATGAAAAAACTAATCTCTTTTGGAAGTAGAAAAGAATTGGATCCCGAACAGGTTGACTTCCTGAAAGCCGAAATTAACTACACGCACATTTATCTCAACGACGGCTCAAGGATACTGTCTTCTACATCGCTAGGAATCCTCGAATCACGTCTTAAGCCCTTTGCTTTTTGTCGCCCAAATCGTTCGCATCTGGTCAATGCACGATTTATAAAACGAACTACTGAAGATGCTCTCGTCTTACAGAATAATGAAATTGTGAAAATATCAAGGAGAAGACAAAAAAGGATATTGAAAGCTATTTAATTGCCCAATTATTTTATTGAAACTATGAAAAAAAACTTCTACTTACTGCTTATTATTTTTATTGGCCTTGGCCACGGATTATTGGCCCAAACCAAGACTTGGGTTGGGGGTACTGTTGGAAATCTTACAAGTTGGCATGAGCCAAATAATTGGAGTCCTTCGGGCGTACCTACCGCTACTGATGCTGTTTTGCTCAATAGCAATACAACCAACGACCCAATTATCAGCTCTGCGGCAGTCGCAAAATCTATCGATATTTCTAATGGAGGTTGTCCGCTTACGGTTCAATCCACAGGTAGTCTGACTCTATCTAATGTTGGAAACCCTATAAATATCAGTCAAGGGTCTATCACAAATAACGGAACAATAACTGCTACAAATACTAGAGCAAGCCAGCCTGGTAATGAGGGGGCTTTAAGAATGACAAACGGTAACTTTTATCAGTACGGAACATTAGAATTAATTGGAGGAAATACTTACGGAATTAGTATTTCTGGTGCTGCCCCTTGTGAAATTACCTGCTACTCAGGCAGTAATACCACAATAAGTGGCACAGACGGTTTGAGATTTACCACTACCACTGCTTTTATAGATATGCGTGATGGTTCGGTCATGAATATCACTGGCACTACAAGGGGAGCTTTTCTGAACCCTGGTAAAGTACAAGTAGCGGGGAAATTAACCGTAAACGGTAACGTAGAACATACAGGACTAGATGGTCTTTTTCAAACCTCAAATTGTGGCAGTATTACCATTAACGGCAATTTAAGCATGAATAATCAATCAGTGATTACCAATCCGGGTTCATTTGTAGTTACTGGAAATCTGAATACAGGCAATGGATTTACAAACAACGGCGTGGTCAAATATGGAACTACCTCAGGTAACCCAATTAATAACAGACGGGCGTTGGTTTTTGATACGAATAGTCCAACTGGGGTGTTTACCATCTCAACCTTGGCAGGAAATACCACCAATATTGGTGTTTTTAGCGATGCTGCTGCCACGGTTTCGGCTGGTACTTATACGGCTGCAACCAATAGATTTGATATTTTAGCTAGCTATGCGGAAGGAACTTATCCACTATACGCCAAAATGACGCAGATAACCTGCAACTACATTGTGCCATTTAATTTTACAAAAGTGATTGGTAGAAAATATGTAAAACCAACTGCTTCGGGAACTGGTGATGGCTCTTCATGGACAAATGCCTCTGCTGATTTGCAAGCCATGATAAACGCCTCTGGTGCTAATGATGAAGTTTGGGTAGCGGCTGGTGTTTATAAACCACAAAAAAATGCTGCGGGCAATGCTTCGCCATCTGATGCAAGGGATAAACTCTTCGTTATGAAAGCTGAGGTGAAAGTTTACGGTGGTTTTTCTGGTACTGAAACGCTTTTAAATCAGAGAGATTGGGTAAATAATAAAACAATTCTATCAGGTGACATAGACAACAACGATATAAATACAGACGGTAACAATATCAGTGAAAACCATACAGATATTGTTGGAAATAATGTCTATCATATTGTAGTTTTTGCAGGATTGAATAGTACCAATTCCAATAATATTTTGGATGGATTTATTCTGACAGGGGGCAAAACCTCCCCTTCCAGCACTTCTACCAATCAAACGGTAAATACGGTGCCAATAAGCTCATTTAGGGGAGCCGCTATTTTGGTTTCTGTTGCTGGGGCTACCATTAAAAACTGCGTAATAACAGGAAATTCATCTGATGCAGGTGCATTTTATATAAACAATCAAAACGCTTGGGCAAATTTGGTAACTACCCTCGAAAATTGTCAGTGGCTGGGAAATACCAATTCGGGCACAGGTTTGATATTCTTTCACAGAACTTTTATAAATATGATTAATAATGTGATGGCAAATAATACGTCGAACGGTGGAGTGCTGTATGTTTCGAGTAATAATCCAGTCGGAAATGTCATCAATATTAATCATTTGACATTTTATAATAATACTTCAACAAATTCATCCCTTAGCCCTGTTCACTTCGAATCAGGTATAATAAATGTAAGCAATTCGATAATTAGAAATGCGGCATTGACAAGTACCAATATTATTAACAATACTTCAACACTTACGATTTCAAATTCAAATATCTTGGGTTCGAATGTGAATGGTTCTTGGAATGCCGCTTTCGGATCAAATGGTGGAAACAATATAGATATGCCACCATTATTCAGTAATACTGCCAGTATCATAGGTGCAGATAATAAATATTTTACTGCTGACGATGGATTGACGTTGACATCTTGCTCTCCGATGTTAAACAACGGCAGCAATGGATTAACCACCGATATCATGGGCAATACCCGCCCTTTTGAAACGACAGTAGATATGGGGGCTTATGAATTTCAATCAACCTCAACCTTACCCGCCGACGCTACGGGCGTATCAGTGAGTAGTAATTCAGTTACATGTGGACAGTCTGTTACTTTATCTGCCAGTTGTGCAACAGGAACTGTAACTTGGTACAATACTTCATTAGGCGGAATAAGCATCGGCGTTGGTACAGGATTAGCGGTGACAGTCTTAAATAACCCATCGGTTTATTATGTAGCTTGCGAATCAAGTGCTACGTGTGTGAGTGCAAGACGAGTGGCTACGGGTAGTATTACAGTTACCTTACCTGCCGATCCAACCAATGTAACGGTAAGTAGCACAGCTATTTGTCCAAATACGATGGTCTCCTTGAGTGCCTCATGTGCAACGGGTATTCCTGAATGGTACAATGGAGCCTCAGCCCTTTCGACAACTACCCCGTTTACACCTACCGTTACCACAAATACAACGTATTCGGTGAGATGTAAAAATGGAACTTGTTTGAGCAATCCTGTAAATTTACCACAGATAATTGTTTTGAGTACACCTACCGGTATAACTACAAGCATAAGAAATATTTGTGGCAATACCATACCCGCTATTACATTTACAGCTACTTGTGCTGTAGGAACTGTCAGATGGTACAACGCCCCAAGTGGAGGTGCTCTGGTAGGTACTGGAAGTCCGTTTGTAAACACACCTGTCAATCCCGTTCCCGGATTTAATCGTTATTATCCAAGTTGTTCAAACGGTACTTGTGAAAGTAATCGTAGTTCGGGTGAGTCTTTTGTTTACACGCCAGTTCCGAGCAATGCAGTTGCCAGTCCAAATACCATTTGTACGCCTAGTAATGTTACTTTTTCTGCAACTTGTAGCAATGGAAGTATCAACTGGTATACTAATCCAACAGGTGGGTCCTCTATTAGTACCGCAAGTTCCTTTATACAATCGGTTAGTAGTACGACCACTTACTATGCCGAATGTACCCATAATTTTTTGAGTGTATGTTTTACGGATAGAGTAGCGGTAACGGCTACTTTCGAGACTGCACCCACTAGCCCAACAGGTGTTTTGGCAAATAAAAACTTGGTCTGTCCAAATGGAAGTGTTTCTTTGTCAGCCACTTGTGCCTCGGGGACCGTGAAATGGTATAACGCTTCCACCGGTGGGACTTTGTTAGGTTCTGGTAGCCCTTTGGTACAGAATCCAACTGCCAGCATCACTTACTATGCCGCCTGCGAGTCTGGCTCTTGTACGCCAAGTGCAAGGGTGGCCACCGTACAAGTGGTAGTTGGGAATATTCAAAACTCGCTGACGATCACATCAACAATTACTGGAACGCAAAATTTCCTAGCTGGTCAGAGTATCAATGCCAGTAACGTGATAAACGCCCCGGCAAACATCAAATACTTGGCCAGTAACTTTGTTCAGCTTAATCCAGGATTCTCTGTTGGTTCTGGCTCAGTATTCGAAAGTAAAATTGAGAGTATTCAGGCCTGTCCGTAATTTTCCTTTTTTAACTTTGTAGCCATGAAATTTTTTTAAAGCAAAGTAAGTAAAAAACACAAAAAGTCCCCCGACAGGGACTTTTTGCATTTCAAGAAACAAGCATGATTCCAAAAAAGATAAACCATCTTAAATAAATTCATCCCAATTATTTACACCCCACTCTCAGACAAATTGGCCGTTTTGGTATTGTCATCAGAGTGCCTGTCTATCAGCTTGTTGATGGGGTCAATTCCGGCTTTTTTAGGCTTCTCTTTTACTATGATGGTAAAAGTGTTGGCCTTTTTGTTCACCCTGTGTTTTTGAAGATACAGCAAGTTGGGCTCGCCTTTGATATCTTCACCATATACGCCCACGTCTATCCAGTCATTGATGGCGATGGGTTTTTCGGCACCAGAACTGTCCGCCCTGAATTTCTCGCTGGAGGTAGTAATCTTAACTTCAAAAGTCTTATTTTTCAATGCCTTGTATTCCACTTTCTCCGTTTTGTTCTCAAAAAGCGTGATGGTCTCAAACATGTCGGTGATGATGTTTTTCAAAGAGTCAGGTGTTTGAGCCTTGAAGTAGCCCAATAGATCATTGCTAGTCGGATAACGCTTATTTTTAGAATCCGGACCCGGGTACTGCCAGTCTTTCAGGAAGTTTTTCAGTGCCAGATTGACCTTATCTTCGCCGATATAATCTTGCAAAGCAAACATGGCCAGTGAGCCTTTTTGATAATGAATATATCCCTGGCCTTCCACCATATTGAGTGGCTGTTCTTTTTTCCTTTCTACAGACCTACCCCTAAGATATCGGTCGAGTTCATATTTCAGGAACTTCTGCATCATGGCAGGTTTTATGGCGTGTTTCATGACCATTAAGGCCGAATATTGAGCCTGAGTTTCAGAAAGCATGGCGTTGCCTTTTACGTTGGCTTCTGCCACCTGATGTCCCCACCATTGATGACCCAGCTCGTGTGCAGTTACATAATATGGCATGTCGAGGTCTTCGTCGGGATCCGATATTTTTTGAATAAATCCTATGCCCTCGGAGAAAGGAACGGTATTGGCAAATGATTGGGCAAAGTCGGCATATTTCGGAAATTCCATAATACGCATCTGGCGGTACTGATAAGGGCTGAAATTCTTCGAGAAATAATCAAAACTGGATTTCATACTGGACATCATTTTGTCCAGATTATACTCATGCCCTTTGTTATAATATATCTCTAGACTCACCGGTTTACCATCAGGAGCTATCCATTTGTCTTTTTTTACTTCGTATTTGGCAGAAACTATAGAGTAGAAATTACACATCGGTACGTCCATTTTGTAATGGAAGTATTTCCGGTTTTTCTCTTCCCAAGACTTTTGCAAATAACCCGGAGCGATGGCCGTCTGGTCTTTTTCGGTACCAATTACCATCTCAAAGCTGATGTAGTCGGCATCATCCCCAAAAAGACTTTGTGATAGGCCAATCGGGTCGTTTTGCTCCATCATTCTTTCTTTTTCTTTGAGCTTATATTTCCTTCGGGTATCGTCATCGCCGATTTCGTAGCCATTGTTATAGCCGATGGAAGGGAAATAAGTATTATTGAAAAAAGTACCATTATACACCACATTGGTGTTGGATCCCCCAGCCACAAAGCCTTTGGTCTCAAATATGGTTTTAAATGACATTTTGATGGAATCAGACGGAGCCAATGGTTTGTTGAGCGTATGAATGATATAGCCCTGTTTTTCATATTTCCGATTTTCTTTGGCACCACCCTCAAACTTCAGATAGGCCAGTTTCATCTTGTGTTCCACATCGTTTTGGATATGGATTTCACTGATGGGCTTGTCGGTTTTGTTTTTCAGCCAATAATAACCTTCAGCCGTAAAATCTCGGGTTGAAGGATAAATCTCTACTTTCAGATTGACATCTACAATCTTCGGCTGAGGAAGTTTCTCAAATTTCTTCAACAATTGCTCATACGTCACCTGTTCTTTTTCTGACTCTTCCCGGGTTTGGTAGGTATTGATTTTGTTGGTATTGTAAAAAACATAACAACCTGTCAGTAAGGTAGAAAGCAAGGCAAAGATACCAAAAGTCAACACCGGTTTGGTTAGTCTGAGTTTTCCCACTTTTAGTCGGGTTTTCATTAAAGACTCTGAACCACGAACCGACAATACCACCGAAAGTACAAAGAAAACCACTACCATGGAAAGCCAGTAGAGTTTTAACCACGAGAATGAAGTAACAAAATGCCCAAACTTGTTCATGTCAGAATACCCACCCAATCGGCCGCTGCCAAACATAAACAAAGGATGCTGAATGCCCGCGGCTCCCAGGAAGAAGGTAACTAAAAAGAATACAAACATCATGGCGAATCCAATAAATTTGTTGTTGGACATCACTTGTACAAAAAACGAAAGCAATGTATATAACAAAACAAAAGATAAGGTACTGGTAAACATTGACTTAAAGTACAAAGGCAACTCAAAGTTAAAATATCCATGTGCGGCTTGAACCATAACACCCATAAAGATCAGTAAAAGCATGATGCTCAGATTGATGAGCATCATACCGATGAATTTGGCACTGAGGTTTACCCAGTCTTTTACAGGTGTGGCGTCAATAATTAAATGGATGTTGGAGATACGTTCTTTCCAGATGAGTTCACCCGAATAAAACACGATGATGATCAGGAAAAACATATCGAAGCCATCTAACATACCTATCACATTGGCCGTAATGGGGTAGGAGCTGGTGCCGTACATTTTGTCGAAATAAAACGAGTCCACGATGATTTGGACCACACCCACGAATGCAATGGCAATAAACGGCACTTCTCTGATAACCATTCTGAAGTAAAACTTAGCCTGTGTCCACATTTGTGAAAGACTTGTGTTCAAGCCTGAGAATTGCATTACCGAAGGTATTTTTACCAATTCTGGCTTAATTTTTTCAACAATAGCTTCTGACTTATTTTTTCTTTTGAAAAGAGTATTTCTGACCACATTGAAGCTAAAGGAATAATAGGTGCCAATCAAAATCAATAGGGCGAGGCCGCACCATAGCAATCTGTTCCAAAGTAATACTCCTCCAAGCGGTACTATCTGAGAGTTTTTTTGTGCAGGAGTCCAATACTCAGTAAAAATACTAAAGGCCCGAACTCCAAACGGATCGAGCATGGCCGATAAGGTTTTATTGTCAATATCACTGAGCAAAGTGTCCGACACTTGGTACAATACAAAAAGTATAATTCCTTGGGTATAAATCACAATAGTCGAACGACTTAATGCTCCAGCCGCAAAGAAAATAGCTCCCTGAATAAACAAATTGCTGATGCCCCAAACAAAAAACGGCTGCAAATAAGACCAGGCATCGAAGACCAGCATTTCTTTTTCTTTCCAAGAAGGATCCCAAGGAAGAAATTTACCTATTGAATAGCCCGTCATAAAGGCCATCCAGATGGAGCAGTAAATGAGCACCATGACGATAAATGAGCCGAAGAATCTTCCGAAAAGGTAGTCGAACTTGGACATGGTAGTGCTAAACATGAGCGATTCGGTCTTGTGTTCAAAATCCCGCAAAACGGCCACGCCCATGATGGCGGAGGCAATAAACGTGAAGAAGAACGTCATGATGATGGTCATGAATGCCAGGTTGTAGGGCGAGTTTTCTTTGATTTGTCCGCCAGCTATTCCGCCAATCGTGACGAATTTAGAGGTGACTGCCGCGAAACAAAGCAAGAATAATATTCCGAAATAGATATAGGTAGCAGGTCGGTTTTTACGGTAAAAAAACTCAAACCTTATGATTTCTTTCAACATAATTTTAAGATTTGATTTTTACGATTGCAAAAATATTTTTGAGAAATAAACATCTTCTAAATCGGCATCTATGGCACTAAAAGTACCATCGGGATTTTGGTCAGCTAAGACATTGATTACAGGATTTCCGGCAATCAGTTTTTCAGAAATCACCTTAAAGTTGGCTTTGTATTCACTTAGCTCGTCTTTTTTTATGCGTTTGGTCCATACTTTGCCTGCAATACCATTCAGGGCTTCGTCTGGGCTACCCTTGAACAAGACTTCGCCTTTGTTAAACACCGCCATGTCGGAGCATAGCTCTTTTACGTCTTCCACGATGTGCGTTGATAATATAACGACCGTATTTTCGCCTAGTTCTGACAGTAAATTCAAAAATCTGTTTCTTTCGGCAGGGTCTAACCCTGCTGTTGGCTCATCTACTATTATGAGTTTAGGATTGGCCAAAAGTGCCTGAGCAATGCCGAAACGTTGCTTCATACCGCCGGAATAGCCACCCAGATTTTTCTTTCTTGCATCCCAAAGGTTGGTTTTTTGCAAAAGAGCTTCCACCACATTTTTCCTTTCAGAGGAATTGGTGATGCCTTTCAAGACCGCTATGTGATTGAGCAGATTTAAAGCACTTACTTTTGGATACACCCCAAACTCCTGTGGCAAATAACCGAGCGTTTTTCTGATTTCGTCTTTTTGGGTCAGTACGTTGATGTCTCCTAAGAATATCTCCCCTGAGTCAGGCTCCTGCAAAGTGGCGATGGTACGCATCAAAGAAGATTTACCGGCACCGTTGGGTCCTAAAAGACCAAACATCCCCTGATTAATCGTAAGATTCACATCTTTGAGGGCATGTACGCCATTGCCATAAGTTTTGTTGAGATTAGTGATTGTTAAATGCATATTTTTAATATTAGGGTAATAGAAATCAAAAGGTATTAGGAATTCTCTGATTCCAAGGCTTCAAAAATAGCCTTAACTTATTCAAATATAAGAAATTATTGATAAAAGGAAGTTTTTGTTGATAATCCACGGAGATTCCATTTTTAATTTATTTTCAATGGTTGTGGAGAAAACTATGTTGAAGAAAATGGCAGTTTCAAAGCTTATAGGAGTCATATTTTTAGGCAAAATTTCAGCTATAACTTCAATTGGTTAGTGTATAATTTGAATTATAAATTCCTAAAGAGATTATGCTACCGTTTACTTCAAAATAATTTTTCTTTGAGATTTGTTTTTCACTGATTTATATTTGCAAGCTTGCTCTTATGATCCCAGCCATGAAAAAATTAAAAGAATTCTTAAAAGTACTAGTACTTTGCTCCATTTTATTTGAGGTTTATGCTCAGGAAGTTACTTTAGATAGTACTGTTAAATTCCCCTTGAATATTTCTACCAGTATTGAAACGTTTCAAGACGCCTCTGGTTCGGTTTCATTGGAAGAAGTCCTAAAAAAATCTTTTTCCAAGCCTAACAAAGACCACTTTGTATTTCCTTATTCTGACAATATTTACTGGGTAAGGGTATCGTTAAAAAATAATACCTTCCATGTTAAGGAATTCTACTTGTTATGGTCCAACCCGCTGGTAGAACAGTTGGATTTTTACATATCGGATAGGGCCGATATGAAGGATTTTAAACATGTAGAACAAAAGATAATTACCAAGGAAAGAGACAAGAAGTTTATCGACCAAGATCCACGATTCATTTTCAAAATAGAGCCGAATCAAACCCGTTATATCTACTTCAAACTTACCAGCAAACGTGGACATTACGGAGAGTTGCGACTACATACACGAGAGTCATTTCAGAAATTCAGGATGGATGATTTCGCAAGCCAGGGTTTTCTTAATGGTTTGATGTTTTTCAGACTTTTTTTGGTGCTGGTTTTGAGTTTTTTTATCATTAAAGATCTATCCTTCAGGCTTTACTCCCTTTATACGCTTCTCAGGACATTTAATTATTGGGGTTATCTCAACATTGCCGGCCCACTTTTTACGGACCAACCTGACATGGCCAAGAAAATTGATTTTCTATGTTATAATTCTGCCACTTTGGGTGCAGGTATATTTTTAATCGCCACTTTTACTGTTCAAAAACTACCCAAAGTTCATTTGTATTTGGTCGGCCTTTTCCTGTTGTTCACGGTATTTTTCAGTTCGGTTATATTTTTCGATTACCAGTGGTATTGGTTGAAAGGTGGCGTGTATACGCTGGTTTTCTCGGCTGGATATTATATTTTGCTTTACATTTTTCTGACAGTTAAAAATGTCGCCTTTGCTAGATATTACAGCATTTTGTTTACTTTCGGTTTACTTAGCTCGTTTTTGCTCAATGTGCGACTATTGGGTTGGATAGAACTCAAACCTATTTATACACTTTCCTATTATTTCTTTCTAGCGGAGTTTGTCTTTTTTGTGATTTTCTTGGGAAGGATTTTCAGAAACACGGAGCGGAATAAGACTTTGACGGAGCGACAACTGAAGTTCAATATTGAGCAAAACAACAAGCTCAAAGAACTCGATAACCTCAAGACTACATTCTTTACGAATATTTCACACGAAATTCGTACTCCACTGACCCTCATTACTGGTCCATTTCAGCAATTGGCCGAAAAATACCCTAGCGACAAGCTGATTCCGCTTATTCAACGCAATACAGATAGACTACTTACGCTCGTCAATCAAATATTGGACATCAGCAAATTGGAGGCTGGGCAAATGAAGCCCGAAATTGCCAATCATAACATTACCGAATACCTCCGTACACTTACAAGTTCTTTCATCTCTCTGGCAGAAAGTCGGAAAATCGATTTTGAAAGGTCCTTCAGTTCTACCGAAACCTATGGCTTTATAGATCGAGACAAGGTAGATAAAATAGTCACGAATTTGCTTAGCAATGCCTTTAAATTTACACCGCAAGGCGGCAAAGTGAGTTTTGAAAAGTATTTTGATGCGTCCAAAAAAAGGATGACCATCGTGATAAGTGATACTGGTATAGGAATTGAATCTGAAAAGTTATCCAAAATATATGACCGATTCTATCAGGCGGATGATGCCCAAAATCGCAGTTTTGAGGGCACAGGCATTGGATTGGCATTGGTAAAGGAGTTGGTTGAGGTTCTAAAAGGTAAAATAACCGTGGAAAGTCAGAAAGATGAAGGAACTACTTTTAGTGTAGAATTGCCCATTGACAGGCTGACATGGAAAGATTTTATTGGGCCGATAAACGAAAATTCATATCAGAATACTGTTTCAAAGCAACAAGTACAGACGCCAACTGAAAATTTTGATTCAGAAAATGATCAGATTCTGCTCATCGTTGACGACAACGAGGATATCAGGAATTACGTGCGGAGTATTTTTGAGATAGATTATAAAATAGTGGAGGCTCGAAACGGAAAAGATGGCGTAGAAAAAGCCATTGAGCAAGTTCCTGACATTATAATCAGTGATTTGATGATGCCCGAAATGGATGGATTGGAGTTTTGTAAGGTCCTCAAAGCTGATGCTCGAACGAGCCATATTCCGATAGTTATGCTAACTGCCAAAGCCAATGTGGAGAGCCGAATTGAGGGTTATGAGCTGGGTGCAGACGATTATGTTATAAAACCCTTCAACAAGAATGAACTTCAGGCCAGGGTTAAAAATCTACTGGATGTTCGTGCCAAACTAAGACAAAAGTATGAAAGTAAGGAACAGCAAGAATCAGCTGAGCCAGATGCAAAAGTGAATGAAGTAGATGGGCGGTTTATTCAAAAGGTAATTGAAATTATTGATGAACATCTCTCAGACTCTCAGTTTGGTATAGATCAACTGGCTGATGAAATGCTCCTAAGCACCACCCAACTACGCCGCAAAATAAAAGTCCTGACCAACCAAACCATTGTGGAGTTTATCCGGAATCATCGCCTACATAAAGCAGCACAATTGCTGAGTCAAAATACCGGCACCATATCAGAGATTGCCTACCAAGTTGGTTTCGACAGTCTGAGTTATTTCTCCAAGGTTTTTCAGGAATCTTATGGGGTTTCGCCTTCGGATTATCGGGTGAGTAATTTGAAGTAGATTCCAAAGAGATTAAGATATTTCGCGATCTTTCTTTAGGTTTTTTATCTTGTTTAAACCTATTAATTTCTGAAATTAGTCGATGTCCATTTAAAACAATGCGAATTGATTTTTGTATTCAAATAGCAGCCTTTGAACAAGAATGAAACAAGCCAGAAGTATAGTTGTACAAACTTTAGTTTAGCTGAAATGAAAGAAATGAATCAAATCTCGTTTCTGTAAAAAGAGTACATTGAATATCGAATTATAAAAAAAATTATTAATTTTATCCTATTCGTCAAATCAAAATCCCTGAGTATTTGTTTCGGTTTCTATCGGAAAAATACGTAGTGATGCAGAACTGAAATGTATATTGAAATTTAAATATCGTGTGAGAAAAGCATGATTTTTAAAATTTAAGCATTTGAATGGAATCAATATTGAGATGACTGGTTTCTTATTTCGCAGATATGGAAACTGGTAAAATTTGCCCTAAAACCCAAAGAATATATAAACCCTATGTTTTTTTGTAAAAAACGAAAAATAACAATTGGATATTTTTTATTGTATTTCACGATCTCGAAATTTTGCCTTGCTCAGGACTTTGTCATTTCCAAAAGCACCAAACTACCTTATGATTTATCGTTAAAAGTTAGTTGGTTTGAAGATGCCACTGCCAAACTTTCTTTTCAAGAAGTAAAAAAACAAACGTTTATAAAACACGAAAAAAAGTCGGTTTTATTGCCATTTTCTAATCAAGCCACCTGGCTGAAAATAGACCTAAAAAATGAAAGTTATCAGGACACAACTTTTTATTTATTCCTTGATAATCAACTTGTCAGAAGGACTACTTTGTATATCAATAATCAAGCCGACAGTTTAGTTTTTGAGCCTTTTAAAGACAAGGGATTTAGTAATTTAAAATATCCTCACTTTCCGATTATACTCAAACCCAAGGAAAGCAAAAGTTATTATTTAAAATTTGAATCTGAAAGAGGTGCCTATTTTAAACTTCAACTTTATGGCTACAAAGATATTGAAGACCTAAATGGCTCATACAAGATACGTTTAGGTGTGATTGTTGGCTTGACTTGGATGATTCTTTTTATTGTCTGCATCATAGGTTTTATGGTGATAAAAGACAGAAAGTCAAGGTCTTATGCGATTTATACTTTAGCTCGTGCATTCAGTTTTTGGGCATCTCTGAATATCTTAGGTAATTTTATCGGAACAGACCCTACAGTTTCTGAAAAGGTCACCTTTGGATTAATGAATATTTATCCAATCATGGGTTCTTTTTTAGCGTTGAATATTCTGCCTTTTGGAAATTTGCCGAGATGGGTAAAGCATACTATTTATGGTTTTATCGTCATCAATCTGTTTTTATTGCTTTTATTGTTTATAGCTTATGGCCCTGTTTTTCTGAAGCTCTTGGTAATACTAAATCTAATTAGCCATTCATTTTTTTACACGCTTTTTATTTACACTTTAATCAAGAAAATAAACCAGTCTCCTTTTTATGCGATTCCTTTTCTATTGGGAAATGTTTCAAATGTCTTGTTAAATTTGAGGGTGTCAGGGATTCTACAATTTGAAAATATCTATGGAATCGCAATTTTTGTTGCACTGACTGAAATAGCTGTTTATGTGTATTACTTAAGTCAAAATTTCAGAGCATCAGTAAAAATACAGGCGGAAAAACTACGAAATTTAGGTTTTGAGGCTGAGAAAGCCGCTAAATTAGAAGAATTGGATAAACTCAAAACTCGTTTTTTTACTAATATTTCGCACGAATTTCGTACACCACTTACGCTTTTGGTGGGTCCAATCGAAGACTTGAAGAAGAAATTTCCGCAAGAAGGCATTATTGATGTAATGCAGAGAAACCTCCAACGGCTGCAAACCCTAATTAATCAACTACTTGACCTTTCCAAATTAGAAGCGGGCGAAATGAAACCAAATCTTCAAGAAGTTGATTTAAATAATTTTTTGAATCAATTAGTGGCTTCTTTTGAATCTTTGGCTCATAGCAAACACATTATTTTTAAGCATTCTCAACCCCATACACCCCACTTTGCTCTTTTCGATACTGATAAATTAGAAAAAATTGTTACGAATTTACTTTCAAATGCTTTCAAGTTTACACCTGAAAATGGCAGAATTGTTATCAAAATAGATTATTCGGATAAT
Organism: Lacihabitans soyangensis; assembly: GCF_024343775.1. Classification (GTDB taxonomy): domain Bacteria; phylum Bacteroidota; class Bacteroidia; order Cytophagales; family Spirosomataceae; genus Leadbetterella; species Leadbetterella soyangensis. Next base: position 44,435 of record NZ_RJUF01000013.1, read on the forward strand.
CAATTAATTGTACAAATTCAAGATTCTGGTATTGGCATCGAAGAAGCAAGATTGCCTCATATTTTCGACCGTTTTTATCAAGTTGAAGAACATAATAATTATGAAGGAACAGGAATCGGGCTCGCCTTGGTAAAAGAATTAGTTGATTTGCTTCAAGGAACAATTGAAGTGAGCAGCCAAAAAGGTGTTGGAACGAGGTTTGAATTAGTTTTACCTTTTACACCATTAGAAAAACTCTCGAATCCTGTTGTACAATTTGAAAGAAAGGTAAATGTAGATGAATCTTTGATTTCCGCCAATCCGAAAATTGACTCTCCAATTGAAGCCGATGGACAAAGCATCATGCTCATCGTGGAAGATAATCCCGACCTACGAAACTACATAGCCAGTGTTTTTGAAAACCAGTATCAAATCATAATGGCGGTTGATGGTGAAGATGGTTTGTCAAAAGCCCTCGAATTTATACCTGACATCGTGATTTCGGACTTGATGATGCCTAAATTAGATGGCTTGGGTCTATGCGAAAAACTCAAAACCGATGAGCGAACCAGCCATATTCCTGTGGTGATGCTCACTGCAAAAGCCAGCCTATCGGATAGATTAGCTGGACTCGAACATGGGGCAGATGATTATCTTTCAAAGCCTTTCAATAAAGAAGAATTACAGATTAGGGTAAAAAACTTAGTCAGTCAAAGACAACTATTGTTTGATAAATTCTCTGCTAAAACGTTAATTGAAAAGATAGAAGTAACAAAAGAGCCTACAATTGAAGAAATATTTGTAAAGAAATGTCAGTCAGTTATAGATAAATACCTTGACAAAAGCGAGTTTGACGTAGAAAAATTTGCCGATGAAATGAGACTTTCTCCCGTGCAATTACGCCGAAAATTAAAGGCAATTACCGACCAAAACATAACCGAATTTGTAAGGAATTATCGTTTAGAAATTGCAGCAAAATTATTGAAAACGAGCGATTTTTCAGTATCCGAAATTGCCTATAAAGTGGGTTTTGATAGTATGCCGTATTTTTCAAAAGTATTCCAAGAACGATATGGAAAAACAGCGAGCGAGTGGAAAGAATAACGTTTTGTATGTTTTGAGGAAGAAAAAACACAAAACGAGGAAGAGTTTTTAATATTTTTTTTGAGAGGGCAATTGCCCTCTTTTTTTTGTTCAAAATGAGGAATAGAAAGGCGTTTTTGTGATAACACCTGCCAGATGGTTATACACAATTTTGTAGAAAGTTTTAAACAATAAAATTTTTCTACCATGAATAATCAACCCTTAGTGCACGTTGGAGGGCGAAAGAAATTTTGTCCATCAGAAATTATTCTCCTTGAAAGCGACATTAATTATACTCGCTTACACTTTACAGATGGTAGTATGCTTCTTACAGCTACCAACCTTGGCACATTAGAATCTCGCTTTTCCTCCTTCAATTTTTTTCGTCCTAACAGGTCTTGCATAATCAACCTTGATTTTATGACCAACTACGAAGAAGAAACTGGCTCGATAAAAATGGAAAACAATGATACCATTCAGATTTCGAGAAGGAGAGTCAAGCCTTTCATAAACTTTTCGAACAAATACTTCAATCGAATCTGAATAAAAGAACTTTCGTGGTAGAAAGAAAAGAATATGGGGAGAATGAAAACCCTTGATTTCTTCCCTTTTCTTCATTCTTCTACCCATTAAAAAAACTTTCTACCAAAACCTTTCTACCTGTGAAAAAAATTATCCTTTTATCTATCATTTCGACAATCTCGAATTTTGCTTTTGCTCAATTCCCAAATTTGGCTGCTTCGAGCAATTCTCCTGTTTGTAATGGCAATACGCTGATTCTTTCAGCTACACACGATACCCCAGCAGGTGGTACAACAGTGGCTTATAGTTGGACTGGCCCAAATGGTTTTACAAGTTCTACTCAAAACCCACAAAGACCCAATGCCGCCGCCGTTGATGGTACTTATACTGTTACGCTCACCTTATCAGGTACGCAAACGGGTACATTTACTGCCACTACAGCCGTTTTTACGGTTATTACTCCGATAGTTACAATGAAAAGTTATTTACAAGGCGATAATTTGAACGTAAGTAATAATTTTTGTGTAGGAAATAATATGACGCTTGAAGCAACAACCGATTATACTTCGGGAGTTAGCTATTCGTGGACAGGACCCAATGGTTTTTCGAGTACGCTTCAAGCCCCTACTATCTCGAATGTAACTGCTGCCAATGCTGGTAATTATCAAGCTACAATTACCTTTAATAATTCGTCCTGTGTATATGTTTCCAAAAGAAATTATGAGATTACGATTGGCTCACCCAGAGTTAGTATTAGTCAAAATCAAGTTTGTAGCGGTGGAAACGTAACACTCACACCAGTGCTTTCGCCAGCTTCGGCAACAGTAAGTTCTTACTTATGGGAAGGTAACAATGGTTTTACGAGTAATGCCAGTTCGTTGACTATCAATAATTTACAAGAAAGGAAAACATATAAATTGACTGCGGTTTTTGGTGGCGGATGCAGCGGTACTGCGATAGCTTATGCAACCCCACAACCTATGGTGCCTACACCGAGCGTTATTTCTCGTGTTTTTAATTGTAATGTCAATGTAGCGGCTTCGATGCCAAGTACATTTGCTCCAGCCGAATTGACCAATTATAGTTGGACAGGTCCGGGTGGATTTACGAGCAATCAGCTTGCACCACAAGTTACTCAGGCAGGAGATTATACCTTTACAGGTACGATTTCGGGTGCTGGATGCAACGATGTCTTTACCCGTACTGTTACAGTGCCACGCATCCCTTCCACTACAAATCCTATTTTAAGTGTGTCCCTTTTATCTACCACCGAATTTACTGGCGTTCAATCTTCCTTTTGTGATGGTATTGATGTGATTTTAATTGGCACAAATGCTGGCGACCAATTTAATACTATTTCTTATAATTGGACTGGACCCAATGGTTTTAGCAGTGCACTTGCTACGCCTAAGATTCCAAATTTTAGTGCTGCCAAAGCTGGGGTTTATAGTTTAACCATTATAGGTACAGGCAATGCTTGTAGCCCAACTGCTACCGCTACCGCCTCGAATACTCTTTATGTTGGACACAATACTGCACCTTCTTTGACAGGTATCAGTTTTACAAACGTAAACGCACCAGGAACAGCCTTTTGTAGTGGAAGTACGGTTTCGATGACACCAACTTTAAATACAAACTCTAATAATTCTATCGGTACATATTCATGGACAGGACCTAATGGATTTACAAGTACCCAAAGAGTACCGAGAATAAGCAATGTTTCAGCAGCCAACGAGGGAGTTTATAGCGTAACGGCAACATTTACAAATGGTTGTGTAGGCACTGCAACCTCATCGGCAACATTGACGCTATCTACTCAATCTTCATTTAGTGTTACATCAAGACGAATTAAGTTTAATAATGCTACTGGAACATCAAATTGCTTGGGCTCAACGGTTGAACTAATTGCACAAACAGGTGGAAGTATTATCAATAATATTTCATGGACGGGACCAAATGGATTTTCATCAACTGCTCTCAGTCCGCAAATTTTTAATGCTACGGCAGCAAATTCGGGATATTATTATGCCACGATTGATATGGGTGGAGAATGCCCTGCTACCATAACCAGAGCGGGAAACCTTACCTTTTCAAATACTGGTGTTCTTCCTTTCGGGCTCAACCGAGTAAATACCGACCCTACAAGCGATAATCGCTCGATTTGTTTGGGCAATAATATTAAGCTCTTTGCGAGTCCATTGACATCAAGTTATTACCAAGCCACATATTCATGGTCGGGACCCAATGGTTTTACGAGTAATGACATTGCTCCGACCATCAGTAATATTGATGCTTCAAAATTGGGTACTTATTCTTTAAATGTAAATTATACCGATGGCTGTACAGGTTCAGTCGCTGTAACAACAACAATAAATACCAACCCGCCAACTTTTTCAATCGGAACAGTAGGTGGCAGTGCGTTTTGTAATGGTTCTCCTGTTTCATTCGCCCCGACGCTTGCATTAACAAATATTGATACCTATTCATGGACAGGTCCAAATGGCTTTACGAGCAATCAATCGAGGGCAATCATACCGAGTGTTTCTGCGTCAAATATTGGGGTTTATACCTTAACTGTCAATATTGGGGGAAGTTGCCCAGCAACGGTTACAGCTACAACTAACCTTGCTTATGAAACTGCCCCAGCCACTACAACCATAAGATTTACAGAGCAAATCACAAATCTTGCAGGAAGTAATCAATGTGCAGGTTCTAATATTATACTCTCACTTCCTAATTTAGTAACTTCACAAATTACATCTTATTCATGGTCTGGGCCAGGTGGATTTTCGAGTAACCTTGCAAGTCCCGTCGTAACCAATGCACAAGCAGGTACATATTCGGCAACGGTTACATATTTAGCTTGTGGGGTAGTTAGTACAGTAACTGCTACCGCCTCATTAACCAATACCAAAACGGTAACACTTGCAGCCAGAAATCAAGGCGGTGCATCTGCTTCAACCTTTTGCTCAGGAAGTAATATCGAATTATTTATTGCATCTTCCAATCCAGTTTATGCACTGCCAAATTCGTATGGCTGGGCAGGACCTAATGGATTTAGTAGTACAGCAGCAACGCCATTGATAAGCAGTGCTACGAGTGCAAATGGGGGAGTTTATACGCTTACGGTTAATTTTGGGAATCCTTGTGCAGGTACAGTTACGGCTACGATAAATATTACGATTGCCAATTATCAAGCCAATTTATTAGCCCGAAGAGCAGGACAATCCTCTAATGCCTTCACGTTTTGTAGTGGTTCTGCCGTTGAACTCTATTCTTCAAATACGCCAAATAGTGGTACAATCAGTTCATATAATTGGACAGGACCCAATGGATTTAGTAGTACAGCCACGTTGCCTCAAATAGCAAATTTCCAAGCTACTAATGCTGGTACATATAGCCTGACCGTAACTGTAAGTAGTGGTGCTTGTGCAGGAACTTATACAGCTACTTCCAGTTTAACATTTGGCAATCCAATTCATACTTTAACAGCAAATGCACAAACCGTCCAATGTCCTGGTGGAAACATTTCGCTATTTTCACAGGTGAGCGGTCAAAACTATGGAACTGGGACAACCTACAGCTGGACCGGACCCAACGGGTTTTCGAGTACAATTCAAAATCCAGCCTTGACCAACCTTCAATCTGTTAATTCAGGTATTTATACTATTACAATAAATTATCCATTTACTTCTGGTTGTGCGGCATCAGGTACTGTAACAAATACGACAAAATTAGCCATCGGCAATACAGCAGCCAATATTTTGGCAGGACAAGACCAAACGGTCAACGCCAATACCACTTTCCCTTTAAATATTGAATTATTAGGTGGAACATTTCCAATTTCTATGACTTTGAGTAATGGTTCTTCTTATGTTTTCAATAGCTCAAACGGAAATCTTGGGAATGTTTTATCTATTAGTACCTCTCTTGCAAGTTCTCAAACAATTTCGATTTCGAGCATTACGAGTTCGTGCGGAACTGGTTCAGGTACAGGTAGTGCAGCGATTACAGTGAATCAGCCTTGCTCGACATCTACAACAGCACTAAGTCGTATTCAAGGGGCAGGAACTACCTCGACTACCTTTTGTACGGGAACTAATGTAGAATTGTATACATCATTTAATTCAAACCCATCGGGTGTAACGTATTCGTACAACTGGGCTGGACCAAATGGATTCAGTAGTACAAGTGCAACGCCTCTGTTAGCCAATGCCCAAGCGAGCGATTCGGGAACATACACCGTAACCGTTACTTTTGGTGGCTCATGTACGGGTACAGCCTCTTCTACCCGAACCATAACAGTTGCCAATACTGCTCTCAGTATCTATGGAAAAAGAGTTGGCTCACCAACTATTGCCTTTACATTTTGTAATGGTTCTGATATAGATTTAGTTACTACATTTACTCCAACTGCCCCAACCATTAGTTCCTATTCTTGGACAGGTCCGAATGGGTTTAGTAGCACTGCTAACGTGCCACAGATACCTAATTTTCAATCAATTAATAATGGAACATATTCTCTTACCGCAGTTGTAACAGGTGAGTGTGTAGGCACTTATACAGCTACTGTTAATTTAAGCTCAACAAATACGATTACGCCAAGCATCGGTTTAAGCACTCTTTCTGTGCAATGCCCTGGTGGAGCGATAACCTTCTTCCCACAAACTAATACAGGCGATTTTAGCAATGGCACAACCTACTCTTGGTCAGGACCCAATAGCTTTAGTAGTACTGCCAAAAATCCAGTTTTGACCAACCTCCAAGCTGTCAATAGTGGTATTTACACCGTTACGATTGTGCATAGCTCAACGCATGGTTGTGCCAACTATACAGGAACTACCACCTTGACCAAAACATTGAGCATCGGCAATACAGCCGCCAATATTTTGCCTAACCAGAACCAAACGGTGGCTGCCAATACCAATTTCACTTTAAATATTGAAATTTTGGGTGGCACCTTCCCCATGACGCTGAATTTGAGCAATGGTAGTAGTTTTAGTGTTCCTTCCACCATTAGCAATACAGGAAACATTTTCACTGCCAATCTATCAGTTCCTTCTGCTCAAACCATCACGATTTCGAGTATGACCAGTAGCTGCCCAGCAGGTACAAACACAGGAAGTGCGGTCATTTCAATAGGAACACCTTGTCCGCTGAGTTTACCTAATCTTTCGGGTACATTTAATAACGGAGTAACTCAATACAGAGAAGCATCGGGCATTATTACGACCCAAGCAGGTACTGGTGCAATTTTAACGGTCAATAGCGGCGGAAAGCTAACGCTTGATTCAGGCAAATCTATTTTGCTTCAACCTGGTTTTGAGGCAAAAACTGGTTCGGTTTTCAGAGCGTTTATTGATGGCTGTGGGGGAATTACTAATTGAAAATTAATATAAACAAAAACCTTTTGTGGTAGAAAGAATAGAATATGGGGAGAATGATAAACTTTGATTTCTTCCCTTTTCTTCATTCCGCTGCTCATTTTTTTTAAAACTTTCAACCAATGAAAAAAATACCTTTTACTGTCATTTCGACAATATTGAATTTTGTGTTCACCAAGTTTCCTAATTTGGTTGCTTCTAGAAATGCTCCAGTTTGTAACGGGAATACGTTAAGCCTTTCACTAACTCATGATTCCCCCACACTTGGGACTACAGTACAATATAGCTGGAGTGAACTAAATAATTTTACCAGTACAGCCCAAAAACCACAAAGATTCAGTTCTTATGCTTTTGATGATACTCATAGAGCAACACTTACACTATCTGGTACTCAAACAGCTGCTTTCACTGCCACCACAACTGTCCTTAAAACTCCTGTATCTTTTGTTGCATTGAAATGTTGTTTACAAGACTATCATCTGAACATCATTAATGATTTTTGTGCAGGGAATAGCATGTCGCTCGAAGTTCAAACTGATTATACCTCGGGTGTGAACTATTCATGGACAGGACCATATGGGTTTACAAGATCGGAAAGAGTTCCGAAAATAAGCAATATTTCAGCCACAAATGAAGGCTGCATAGAGCTTGATAGCAACCTTCTCAATAGGTTGTATTCGCACAGAAACAACAACTTACCCAAGGTTTTTCATGAAAGTTATGGGGTTTCGCCTTCGGAATATCGGGAACAAGTGACGAAAAAGTAATAATGCGGGATGCGTATCAATGGTCAATATTACTTTAGGTTTACCCTATATGTTTATCCACAAACATCTCAAGTCTCCATAATTAGCCATCTCAGACATTCCTGAAGTTATTTTTATTAAAATTCTGATAACAAGTCCTTTAATGTCTTCTTCAGATAGATGATTCATTATATTCAGTTATCAGAAAATTGCATTTTGTAAGAAATGAGCTAAAGAAAGTAAGAAATGAGCAAAAGCGAAAGCCTAGCGAATGTTTAATTTTGCTCGAACCAAGTCTTAGTTCAAATATTTGATATATAATATTCTTTCGTTTGGATTGGTTTTAGCATTTCAATCTCAGTTCACTATTCTTTTTTTGGTTTAATAATTGAGAATATTGCGGGGTGCAAACTTTAGACTCAGATGTACCGCTGGATAAAAAAAATATTACCTGAAAATAGTTATAAATGTGTATGATGTATATTTGTTTAATGAATTAATTTCTTGTGATAATTTAAAGAAATTTATTTCAGGCCATGAAAACTAAAATTTTACCAAATGTTTCCAAGAGAAATAAATTGTTGCCTAAAACCTTCCTTCATTATAATTACCCTAACCTTAAAATTTTTATAATTATTATGTTAAAATTTGGACAAAGCATTAATGAAAAATCGAGACTATGCAGCTTGATTCTGTTGGTGATAATCTTTTCAATTGGTGCATCCCAAAATGCAAATGCCCAGGCTGATTGCTCAAACCCCATTATTATTTGTGGTAATACCCAAGCTTATAATCCCAGTGGTGTTGGCGAAAAACTTGAGCAACTTGCCTGTGGGGGTATCGAACACAACAGCCTTTGGTTTGCTTTTCAAGCTAAAGCAAACGGTACGCTCAATTTTGTGATTAGACCTACTACGCTTCAAGGGCTACCAACTGTTGTTGACGTTGATTGGAGTTTATATCAATTGGCAGGAGCACCTGGTACTTCAAATTGTAATAATAAAACTCAACTTTCTTGTAATTTTGCAGGGTCTTCTACTGTGTTTGGTATTCCGGGTGCAACCGGAATGGCGACTCCCCCTTATACTGCCGCACAATTTAACTCTGGTATTGATGTCGTAGCAGGTACATGGTATGCTATACATATTGACCAGTTCTCAAATACCACACCGATATTATTGAATGTACAGTTTACGGGTAACCCTGAGAGTACCAATTTAAACTCAACTCCAGGTATTTTCGATAATCGACCGAATTTTACATCGACCCTTGCAAGTGGCTGTAGTGGTACATATAATTTCAGCAGCAGTTCATCTGCAGCGACCTCTGGGATAGCTTCTTATCTTTGGGACTTCGGTGATGGCTCTACTGCAACCACTGCAAATCCGAGCCACTCTTATGTTACAACAGGTACTTACTTTGTTAATTTAACTGTTACAGATAATAATGGTTGCAAAGCCACCATTCGTAAAAAAATTATCTACAACATCACTCCTCCAACAGTAAATGCAGCTTCGATTTTTGTAACATCAGCTTGTTCTAATTCAAATAATGGTGAAATTACTGTTGTAGATGAAGGAACCACTACTCTCGGAGTAACCGGTGGAACAGCCCCATATACATATGAATTAGTGTCACCATCGCCAATGATAAGAGCTGCACAGTCGAGTAATAAATTTACGGGATTACAGCCTGGAGGATATTTTATAAAAGTAACTGATGCATGCGGAAGGTCAGCTGTTAGTACGGTTGTTACAGTAAGTCAAGTAGCAACAAATAGCACCATAGGTTTGGGTATTCAAAATATACAATCTGCATGTTTGGGGAGTCCAACAGGAACTGCAACAATTTTCGCCAACGGTACAGCACCGCCTTATACAATGGCATTGGTGGCGAGTTCTCCAGTAACCATTGGTGCCTTACCAGCGGTTGCGAGAGACCCTATAACAGCGACGTTTTATACCACTTTTGAGAATCTATTACCCGGGTTGTACACAGTAGAAGCCGTAGATGGTTGTGGAAAATCACGAAGAGCAACCTTCACTGTAAGTGTTAGTACAGCACCCACTGCTAATGCTGTTGCCTCCCCATCTTGTGTAGGCTCTGCAACGGGTACTGTAACAGTAACCGCTACTGCTGCCACTGGGTTATCGGCTAATGGTTCACCAGGCACTTTTCAATATGCTTTAATATCTCCTTCGCCTATCCTTAGGTCATTTCAGAACTCATCTGTATTTGAAAATCTACTACCAGGTACTTATACTGTTGCGGTAAGAGATAATTGTAGCAACATTGGTACTACAACGGTAACTGTTGGTACGGCAGTAGCACCCAATTTCGGAACTTCTTTTACTTCGGCATCATGCCCAAATGGAAGTACCGGTACGATTGAAGTACAGAACGGAACAACCGCTGGTGGAGGAAGCCCTTACACTTATGCTCTCATTGCACCATCGCCAGTTACGAGACCAAGCCAAAATGATAATGCTTTTACTAATTTACCGCCAGGCACTTATACAGTCCGATTGACAGACGTCTGCGGAACCAGTGCCAGAACTACCGTTACGGTTGCTGCTTCGTCTGCACCTTCATTTACGACAGCTGTAGGAGCCAGTTGTGCGAATCCTGCCGCTGGAACAATCACTGTTACACCTGGGGCTTCCTCAATTGGGGCATACACATTTGAACTGATTAGCCCAGGTGGAGCTATCCGAGCCACTCAAGGAAGTAATGTTGCCAATACCAACAATAGTATTTTTACAAATCTTAGCCAGGGTTCTTATACTGTCCGAATGACCGATGGTTGTGGAGTTCCTGTCACTGGTACAGCCACCGTGAGTTCACCAACGGCTTTGGTATTTCCGACTGGTTCTGCAGCAGTAGCTTCGTGTTCAACACTTGGGTCAGGGCAAATAACTGTTGCTCAACCTACGACTGGCTTAGCACCATATACATATGAATTAATATCTCCATCACCTATAACGCGAAGTTCTCAAAATAGTAGAATCTTTAACAATTTACCATCTGGCAATTATACAGTCCTTATAACAGATTTTTGTGGTACGCAGGTAGATAATAGTGCTACCCCTATTAATGTGCCTGTTTCAACTGCTCCGACGTTAACAGTAACAAACTCCGCAAGTTGTGCAACAGCTTCGGGGACAATTACTTGTGTTGCTACAACCGCAAATCAGGGTGGAGGTACGTATCAGTTTGCTTTGATTGCCCCTTCGCCTGTTACTCGTCCCAATCAGACTTCTCCAATTTTTACAGGTTTGCCAGCAGGAGCTTATACTGTTCAGATAACAGACCAGTGTGGGCAGACAGGCACCAATACCACAACTATAGCTACTGCCGGAGCATTTACGCCAGCAGCAGGAGGAAGTATTGCGAGATGTGATGGAGGAAGTGGCTACATTGGTCAGCTTATTGTAACAAATCCTCAAAATTTTACATCTGGTGGGCCTATTCCTGTAGGTAGTGGTGGCGGACCGTATACCTATGCTTTGTATGACGCCACCAATACAACTCTCTTAGCTGGGCCTCAGGCCAGTAACGTTTTTTCTAATATTACTCCAGTGGCTGGCACTCCTACTCATACTATTCGAGTCACTGATGTTTGTGGAAATACAAGTACAACAACTGGGACAATAAATAACCCCTCTGCAATTACAACTGCTACCATTAGTGCAACTACCGCATCTTGCTCAAGTAGTAATACAGGTGTTATAAAAGTGACAGTTCAATCTGGTGGTGGTTTACCTCCGTTCAGATATAGTTTGATTGATGCCGTAACATCGGCAGTAGTAATGGCTCCACAAACTAGTACCACTTTCACCAATGTACCTGATAACGCCACTGGTTATTTAGTCAGGACAACCGATGATTGTGGCAACGCTGTTACGAGCTCTACTCCTCTACTTTTCCCTGCAGCTACTGCACCAACAGGTTCTGTAGTAACTACACCCTCATGTGTTTCTTCATCAACAGGAAGAATAGTTGTTACTCCTAGTGCGGGTGCAACATTTGCTGGAGGTACATTTAGCTATGCTCTTTATAATGCAGCAAATACAGTACTGGTAAGAGTCACCCAAGCCAGCCCTGTTTTTAATAATTTAGCAGCTGGAACTTATACTGTTAGAATAACGGACCAATGTGGAGCTTTGGGCACAGTTGAGGCCATTATAGATAATTCCGTACCTGCTCTAACGGCAACTGGGAGTATTTCCCCTACATGTAGCGGCGGCTCATCAGGAGTTATTGCAGCATCTGCTTCAGGAGGTTCATTACCTCGAACTTTTTCAATAGTATTACAGTCATCGGGTGCTATTATAGCAGGACCTCAGACAGATAGTGTGTTTGCGGGTCTCGCAGCTAATACTTATATCGTTAGAGTAACTGATGCCTGCGGAACAATTTCCAATTCTGCGAATTTGGTTGTAGGAGACCTCACATCTACTCCAACCCTATCTACAACCACAGCACTTGATTGTGATGGAGGGTCTGTATTGAGTGGCTATGGTGGTGGTGGAAGTGGCGGACCCTATACCTATGGACTTTGCACAGGAACTGCCTGTAATTCATTTGGGACTTTTTCAACTGCAAGTACATTCACGATACCATCAAGTGGAACTTATCGAGTCGCGGTTCGAGACAGATGTGGGCTACAAACGAGTTCGCCTGATGTAGTAATAAATATACCTACAAAGGCCGTTATTACTGGTGTAACCAAAAGTAATACTTGTGGTGCAACTAATATTACTGTAGCGGCTACCAATGTTCCAAATACGCCTTATTATAGTTTAGATGGTGGAAACTTTACCACTACAATCGGTAGCGTTCCCGTAGGGAATCATACTATTAGGGTGTCAAATTTTAATGCAGGAACCTTTGAGTGTGCAAGTGATGCTTTTGCATTTACGGTAAGTTCTACACCATCAAATCCGACAGGCACAAGCAATGTAAGTATATGTAATGGTGCAACTGCTTCATTAACAGCTGCTTGTGCCAATAGTTCGGTGGTTTGGTACAATGCAAGTTTGGTGGCCATTCCATTTACTGGCTCACCTTATGTAACACCAAATCTCACATCACCAACAACTTATAATGTTCGATGCGAAGATGGGGCTTGTCGAAGTGGATTTGTGACGGTTAATGTTACAATTAATAATCCACCAACTGCCCAGATTATAGGCACTACGAATTTGTCATGTTCTGTAACTTCGGTAACCAGAACCGCCTCAGGAGGTACAAGCTACCAATGGTCAGGACCAAATTCGTACTCGGCCAATACAGCAATGGCAACTATCACTACAGCTGGCACTTTCACCGTAACAG
>NZ_RJUF01000014.1 GCF_024343775.1 Lacihabitans soyangensis
ATTGTAAAATACCACGTGTAAAAACTGTTGAGAATAAGGTTGAACAAGTCTCAGTACCGTGGGCACGGGAAGGTAGTGGTTTTACACTTCTGTTTGAGGCATTTAGTATGTTGTTAATAGAGCAAGAAATGCCAGTCAACAAGGTAGGCAAAGTGATTGGAGTTTACCCCAATCGCATCTGGAATATCTTTAATTATTGGCTTGGAATTGCTTATTGTGGTGCAGATCATAGTGATATTTCAACATTGGGAATAGACGAGACAAGTTCTAAAAAGGGGCATGATTATATAACCGTTGCGGTGGATATGAAAACTTCAAGGGTAGTACATGCAACTGAGGGCAAGGGAGCAGACACCATTACGAAAATAGCTGATTATCTGGAAACTAAAGGTACCCAGAGACAGAATATCAAGCAAGTTTGTATAGACTTATCACCCTCTTTTATCAGTGGTGTGGAGTCAGAATTTTCAAATGCTCAAATAGTATTTGATAGGTATCATGTCAAAGCACTCTTGAATAAAAGTATGGACGACTTAAGAAAACAAGAACTAAAGAATCACCTAATGCTAAAAGGGCAAAAGTATTTGTTTCTCAAAAATGACAAAAACATGACGGCTTCTCAAAAAACACAGAGAGATATGTCACTAGAGGCATTACCCAGATTAGGTGCGGCTTATCGTTTAAAAATACTATTTGACGACTTTTGGTCTATTAAATCGCCTCAAGAAGCTCAAGGGTTTTTAGCCTATTGGTGTGATATGGTAAAAGAGGCAATGATACCTCAATTTGAGAAATTTGCAGACACCGTAATCAAACATTGGAAAGGAATTACAAACTATTCTAAATACCATATTTCAAACGGAATTTTAGAAGGTATTAATAGTAAAATCCAATTGGCTAAAGCTAGGGCTCGTGGATACAGAAATAAAAACAATTTTATCAGTATGATTTACTTCATTGCTGCTAAACTCAAATTCAAGTACCCACTCTATTCAGCATAGAGCCATTATTTTTATATTTAGGACATCTCCGGTTGGATTAATTTCTTTACCCATAAGTTCGGCAATTTCTTCACCTAATTGACCCAGCTGTGCTTAGTCTTCAGACTAAGCACGAGTGACAAACGGTCTTCAGACCGAAAACCACAAATATCATCACCATAAGTCGATTTCAATATCATATCCAGATTTCTTTAATGGATTTATAATTGGATTTGATGGCAACGTTACAGGAATTAAACTTTCTTTTTGCATATAATTACTCGCACTTGAATACAAGTAATCTGATGCTTTAGAAACAATACCAGCCCTAACTGGATTCATATGAATGTAATTGATTTTAGACCATAAAAACGGCTCAGTAAAGATTTCCTCTGGATGATTGTTTATTTGCCAAAATTGCAAATTTGAGTTCCGCTGATTACTCTTAGCAGCAAATGCGAAACGTTTTAACATCCAGTCAGACCTTGACTCAGGCCCAATTTTAATTTGATTGAGAATCATTTGAGCTACATATTTTTTAAAATCTCTAACTAAATCCGATAAATTCCCTTTATCTGATTGACAGATTATATGAATATGATTGCTCATAATGACATAAGAAATCAAATTCATTCCTTTGTTTTCCTGACAAAATTTTAAACTATCAATTACAATATCTCGATAAATTTTTCTTGAGAAAACATCTACCCAATCAACTATCGTCAATGTGAGAAAATGCATTGCTTCCTGATTTCTTATCGCATAACCGCCTTCCATCTTATTTTTTATACTAAAATAAATAATTATTGTTTTTTATGAAAATAGTGTCGGTCTGAAGACCGATAGACACCTGTGCTTAGTCTGAAGACTAAGCACAGCCTCTACGATGGTGAAACCATCATAGAGCTTTAATTATTTCAAAAGCCTATAAATCAACAAAGTACTTCTTTTTATCAACTTGGGATATTCTTTGATATTCATCGTTTCTGTGGGTGTATGAGCACCTGAACCTGAAGCTCCTAAGCCATCCAGACAGTCCAAATAATCGGCCACATAACTAATATCTCCAGCACCTCTTGAGCCGGGGTCGCCTTCTTTTACTGCACCCATTCCAAGGTCAAGACTTACTTGGCTTAGTACTTTCATGATATTTCTATTACCTTCGGTTGGAGGCATGGAGGGTATACCGTCTTTGAATCTGATTTGAGCTGAAGTTTGATTCAAGTTTCTTTTTACAATCTCCTGCATTTTTTTTCGGGCAACAATCTTCTGATTTTCAGTTAGGAACCGTAAATCTCCTGTCACTAACGTGCGTTTGGCTATGATATTGGTCTTGCCTAGGGATATGCCTTTGGCTTCGGTTTCGTCATAGTTTACAAACGAACCTCCTACTATCTGCCCAGGATTGAAGGTCAAATACGTTTCCTTGCTCAAAGTTTCCCTGAATTCATTTAGAATGCGTGAAGCTTCGTAAATAGAGCCATAACCAGCACTTTCACTAAAAATACCTGAGGAATGGGCTTGTTTGCCGGTAACTATAAGCGTCCAGCCGCTTGCTCCTCTCCTAGCTGTGGTGGCTATGCCAAAGCCAGCGGTTGTCTCATAACCCAAGGCTACATCACAAGCTTTGGCTCTTTCTATAAAATCGGCTCTTGATACCGAAGTTGGTTTTCCGGACTCTTCTTCGTCACCCGTGAAATATACGGTTATGTGTCTGTCTTCTAATAAATTGAGTTGATGTAAAGCTTTTAAGGAAGCTAAAATCATCACATCGCCACCTTTCATATCGTTTACGCCTTGACCTGATGCCGTAGAATCATTCACAATAGTAAAAGGCGAAAACTCCATCGATTTCTCGAAAACGGTATCCAAATGGCCAATTAAGAATAACTTTTTGCCTTTATTGCCTTTTCTGGTAGCCACAAAATGTCCTGCTCTGTTCATGGAATCTGGTAAAGAAATCCACTCTGTCCTAAAACCAATTTTGTCAAACTCTCTTTTAAAGATTTCTCCTACCTGCCATACCCCTTCCTTGTTGAGTGTTCCCGAATTAATATTCACGACTTCTTCTAATAATTTGAAGGTTTCGCTGTAATTGGTTTCCACCAATTTTATCAATTCGGCTTCGGTTTTATCTAATTTTTGAGAAAAACCAATAAAACAAAAGTTTAAAAGAAGCAATAAGAGTACAAACCTTTTCATTTTTCAGGGGATGTTTGATTTAAAACTATAGAATCACTTTTGATTATTATCTTTTTGTCCTTATACAGAACGCCGATAGCTTTTTTGAAGGCTTTTTTACTCATTTCCAAAACTTCTTGAATCTCGATTGGGTCAGAGCTATCGCTCAAATTTAATGTGCCGCCCGATTGTTGAAGTTTATCAAGAATAGCTTTCTGATTGGGTTCTAAGGTTTTTAAGAAACCTAAAGGCTGCAAGGAAATATCTATCTTACCTTCGTCCCTTATCAATTTCACATAACCTTTGGTGGTATCGCCCCAAGCCAATCTACGGAATGTTTCGTTTTCGTAAACCAAGCCTTTGTAAAGATTATTTACCACCACATTATGCCCCAGTTCGGTCTTTTCAAAAACCAACAAATCCACTTCTTGGCCTTCCTCCAAATCTACTCCATCGAGGTTTTTGAAATATTTATGCACTTTGGCAGAAGCCACCACACGGTCGGTTTGCTCGTCGAGATATAAGTAAACAGGGACATACTGTCCTTTTTGTAGCTTATGATTTTGTTCTTTGAATGGCACAAAAAGGTCTTTTTCCAAGCCCCAGTCTAAGAAAGCACCAAATTGTGTTGCGGCCACCACTTCAAGTATAGCGAACTGATTGAGTAAGATTAATGGCTTTAATGTGGTTGCGATGAGCCTATCTTCTGAGTCTCTGTAAATAAAGACTTCGATACTTTCGCCAATTTGGGCATTTTCAGGAATATACTTGTGTGGCAAAAGCACATCGTTGCCTTCTTCATCGCCCAAATACATGCCTACGCTTGTACCCCTTAATATCTGTAATGTATTGTATTTTCCTACTTCCATATTTTTTGTATTCGATGCTAAAAGTACAAAAAAAAGAGGATAGAGCCTTAATAATGGCTCACTTTGCAGCTAAACTAATCTATTAAATTCTAATTTGAGATAACAAGCAGGTTGCAAAATTGTAAATTCAAAAATATACGGTATAAGTATGCAGCCATTCCTTGAAAAAATAAAATGTCGCCCATACTGGGCTTATAATGATTGGAATTATATTATTACCAATATAACGCCTCTCTTAGGCTGAAAAGTCGTTTGAAAATAAACAATTTCAAAAGAATTAATACCTCAAAATAAAAGCCCATCGGGCTGGCATTATGGTAAAAAACTGAAATTTAAGATAGAAAAAGCCCGATATGGGCGACATTAATTTAGCTACCAGTTTTAGCTCAGTACTTTAATTGTGATTTAGACTATTATTTAAACAATATCAGCAAAGCTCCTAAAAATGTTATGGCCATCACGAGCTTTCTGAAATGAGCATCGTTGACTTTGCCCACGAGTTTTAGACCAATATAGAAACCTATGACTAATGCCGGTAAAACGATAAGATCAAGTAATAAGGTTTGTGTAGTAATGTTGTCCCAGAAAATAATTTGGAAAGGCAATTTGAAAAAATTTATAACCAAAAATATCCAAGCTGCAGTGCCGATAAAGGTGTTTTTATCCAATTTTAAAGCCAAAAAATAAATGTTTGAAATGGCTCCCGCCAAATTGCCCATCATGGTTACAAAGCCCGCCAAAAGACCCATACCCGTACTAAACCACAACTTCGATGGAAAACTGGTATTTTTTGACCTTTCGGAATATACCATTATCACTACCGTCAAAACAATTATAATGGAAATCACTCTTTTGAAAAGTTGCTCGTCGATTCCTTTCCCAAACCAAACCCCACATAAAACACCGACAATCATAGCTGGTATGAGTTTCCAGAAATATTTCCACTCTACATGTCTTTTGTAAATTATCACTGCCAGGATGTCAGCAAAACATAAAAGTGGCAAAATAACCCCAGTAGAAGCTTTACCACCAAAAACAACGGCCATCAACAGTACATTGAGTACGTCTAAACCTTTTATTCCAGCTTTAGAGAAACCGATAATAAATGCCGCCAATACCATAAAAACCCACTGCAAAATTGAGAATTCCAGATTCATAATAAACTTCAATCAAACTGATATCAAAAAACCATTAGAAAAGTAAATCTATAATGCGTTTTAATATTGGTTCTATGGATTGGCAATACAAGACGTTTTATTTACTTTGTGTCGGCTGCCGCCTGGGCTTTCATTTTTTTTCAAAAAAAAACGAAACAAAAAAAACTGCACGGCAGCGGCCGACCGTCCACAAACTCACACACTCAAAATTCTCTTAATCATCAGGCTTTGAAATGGATATTACAGTTTGAGAATTTTGATTGTGTTCAAACAGTGCTGGCTGTTATAAGGAACCATTCATATTTACTTTTTCTTTAGAGCATTAAAATAAGGGTTAAAAAAATAGCCACTCAAAACTGAGCGGCTATTTTATTATATTCTTCGAAAATTATTTTTTTCTAACCGAAACCGCAATTCTACGGTTTTGTGCTCTTCCTTCTTCAGTATCGTTTGAAGCGGCTGGATGTTGGTCACCATATCCTTCAGATTCCAATCTTGCTGCATCCGTACCCATGGCTACCAAAGCTGCTTTCACAGCGGCTGCTCTTTTTGAGGATAACTCCAAATTAGAAGCTGGAGCACCAACATTGTCTGTATATCCACCCAATTTGATGGCAACAGCTGGAAATGCTTTCAAAATTTCAGAGATGTTTTTAACTTCTGAAAGCGAAGTTGAATCCAATTTGTCGCTACCCGTTTCGAAATTCAAGTTCACAAAATTGAACCAGTTTTCTTTTCCAGCAACTGAGTCTGCGTTTTCGATAAAGTTAATCAATTGATCTTCAATACCGCCTTGTGCAAATGATAGATTAACACCAGTTGAAAGTTCTTTTGAAAGAGTTTCAACGGCAACAACCTCGGTTGAAGGCTCAGAAACCACAGCAGTAGTTTTCTGAACAGCAATATAAGGAGCAATAACCAAAGAAACGATAGACATCAATTTGATCAAAATGTTCATTGAAGGACCAGAAGTATCTTTGAAAGGATCACCTACTGTATCACCAGTAACGGCCGCTTTGTGTGGTTCTGAACCTTTCTTAAATGTTTTTCCATCGATCAATACGCCTTTCTCAAAAGATTTTTTAGCGTTATCCCAAGCTCCACCGGCATTTGATTGGAAAATTCCCATCAAAACACCTGAAACTGTAACACCAGCTAACAAACCTCCAAGAATCTCGGCTGAGCTTGTAGTTTCGAAAATTCCTTTGAAACCGAAACCTACTAATACAGGAACCAAAATAGCAATAGCTCCTGGCAATATCATTTGTTTGATAGAGGCTTTTGTAGAAATCTCTACGCATTTTTCGTATTCAGGCTGAGCTTTGTATTCCATTATTCCTGGAATTTCTCTGAACTGACGACGAACTTCGTTTACCATTTCCATCGCAGCTTTTCCTACGGCAGAAATACACAAAGCACTGAAAATAAATGGAATCATGCCACCCACAAACAATCCTGCCAAAACTGGAGCTTTATAGATATCTATTGCAGAAATACCAGAGATACCCACAAATGCAGCAAACAAAGCCAATGAAGTTAGAGCAGCTGAAGCAATCGCAAAACCTTTACCTGTTGCAGCTGTTGTGTTACCTACTGCATCCAAATTATCTGTTCTTTCACGTACTTCAGGAGGTAACTGAGACATTTCAGCAATACCACCAGCGTTATCCGCTATTGGACCAAAGGCATCGATAGCCAACTGCATGGCCGTAGTGGCCATCATACCAGCAGCGGCTATAGAAACTCCGTAAATACCTGCAAAAGCATAAGAGAATATAATACCCGCAGCCAATACCAAAATAGGCAATACTGTTGATTCCATACCTACTGCTAAGCCACCGATGATGTTTGTAGCGTGACCAGTTCCTGATTTTTGTACAATCGAATCAACAGGTCTTTTGCCCATTGCTGTGTAATATTCAGTAATGATTGACATCAAGGTACCCACTATCAAACCAACCACAATGGCATAAAATACGTCCATTGAACTAAATTCAAATCCTCTCAAATTAAGCGTTTCTGGCAAAATTTCTTTCACCAAGAAATAAGAAGCAACCAAAGTGATGACAATTGATAACCAGTTTCCTAGGTTTAAAGCATTCTGTACGGAGTCTGTTTCGTTTTTAACTCTTACAAAAAACGTACTAACCATAGAGGCCAACAAACCTACACCTGCAATAAGCATTGGCAACAATACTGGTGAAAAACCACCATAGTTATCCGTTACGCTAATTTCTTGTCCCAAAACCATTGTAGCCAAAATAGTAGCGACATAAGAACCGAACAAGTCAGCCCCCATACCAGCCACGTCACCTACGTTATCGCCCACATTGTCGGCAATAGTCGCTGGGTTTCTCACATCATCTTCAGGAATACCAGCCTCTACTTTACCCACTAAGTCAGCACCAACGTCAGCAGCTTTGGTATAGATACCACCACCTACACGAGCAAAAAGAGCAATTGACTCAGCACCCAAAGAGAAACCAGCCAATACTTCAATGGCTTGTCTCATACCTTCAGAAGTTAATCCTTGGCCTTGAGCGAAAATGTTGTAAAATGCTATAAACAAACCTCCTAAACCTAAAATAGCCAAACCAGCAACGCCCATACCCATTACGGCACCACCTGTAAATGACACATTAAGAGCTTTAGCCAGAGACGTACGAGCAGCGTGAGCCGTTCTTACATTGGCTTTTGTGGCTACTTTCATACCTACATAACCTGCGAAAGCAGAAAAAATAGCTCCTATCAAAAATGCTATTGAAATTATCCAAGAAGAATGTATTGGATTTTCAGGAGTGCCTTCGTCCATCCCTAACCAAGCCAAAATTAGAGCAGTAGGAGCTGCAAACATAGCTAAAACTTTCCATTCCGCTTTTAAGAAAGCGATGGCACCATCTGCAATATAACCAGATAGTCTCTGCATGTTTTCGTCTCCGGCTTCTTGGCGAGATACCCAGTTGAATTTCCAAGCTGTGTACAACAATCCAATGACCCCGAATAATGGAACCAAATAAACAATTGAATTCATATAAAAACGGTTTAAATTAAGAATTTAAAATAAAAAAATTTGGCAAATTTAAGACGAGATGGACACACTAAACAAGTAAAACACAATTAAATCTAAAAAAATAAAAATTTAAGCCAATTATTTGAGGCACAGAAAGCATGCAGAAGTAGACATCAGAAGCAATTACCGATTTGAGCCTTGAAAACATTACCTTTTTCAGCCACAAAACCTGGGCTTAAAAGTATACTTTCCGAAGCTTGGTAAAGAACATTGGAGACCGGCTGAATTTTCTGAACCGACGTTAAATCTTTGGCGAAGATATTTTGGCTAGAATTAGCCATTATTACCCCATTCACCAGTTTGTCTTCTGTGGCTCTAACAAAGTTAAAATCTGTTGGTGGTGGTACAGGACAGTTCCAGTTTTGAAGACAAACGGCGGTTATACTTAAATTCGTTTTTAAGTTTTGGATAATTATCCCGGCATTCGTTTCTCCATTGCTCCACAAAACAGGACCAGAGCATCCCGTAGCAATCAAAACAAAATCTACAGAATCACAAACACTTACAGGTGAAACATGCGGAGCAATGGCGGAAATCTGATAGGAAAATGCTTGGTTATTTTGATTTGTTCCTGTTACAGAAAACTGATTTTGAGTGTTTTTGGAAAACTGAATATTAGTAGAATTTGCGATTTCGTCAGCTTGAGGAACTGTAATGGAAACATTTTCAAAAGGAAAACCAAAAATCTCTGGGGTACTTTTCACAAAAATCTCTGCCTTTTGCCTCGGCGATGGACACAAACCTGTACATTGAGATTGAGCGTAGTAGTAATTTGAGCCCAGTGGTAAATTACTTCTCACTAGCTGCTCGGAATTTGAAAGAAGGTTACCGCCCACACTGGCGTCCCACCAAGTAGTAGATTGTACTGCCAAGTGAGCATTGGTGTAAATTTTTATACCAAAACCTGACACACACAAAGGATCCAAAAGAGAATTATCTACTGGTAATAATTTCCATATTCCATTTGGAAATTCACCCACCAAAGTCGAGAATGAGGTTCGGGGTGAGAAATTACCAGAAACGGGGCTGATACCTACAATTGGAGCATTGTTTTTAAAAACCATCGTTACCAAACCACTGCTGGCAGTGCCTCTAGCGTAAGTTCCCTCGGCAATTAAATCGTATAACTGACCAGAAGGTGACAAAAGTTTAAATCCTACCTCTTCATTAAAAGGCACACCTCCACCATCAGCAGTACTACAAGATGTCGCCCCTCCACCATCTTTTTTATGCCAACTAATGGTTACTTCCAATGAATCAATTAAACCAATCGCATCGGTCATATTTACAGTAATATCGGAGCCAGACTGTTCAAATCCGTCAAAACCAACGGTGGGTCCTGAGTAAATTTTTTGATAAAAGTCAGGGAAACTACATGCAGGAGATGTGGCCACAAGCGTATCTAGTTTTGCCGAACAATACCTATCCTCTAGATTATTTACGCTTGGGGTTTGAGTCTGAGTAACATTGTAAACAACTGGTTTTGACTCAACGGTCTTAACACAAAAACCTTTGCTTACAGTTAAGGTATAGTTTCCATCTTGGGTAGCTGTAAAACTATTATCGGTATCAGGTAAAATTACACCATTTCTTCTCCAAACATAGTTAGTCCCAGCTACTAATGGAGTTGAAATAATGGCACTGTCGCCAACACAAAAATATCTACTGGGAGATACACTGAGGCTTACACTGGCCAGGTTTTCATTCAAACATGCCACAGCATTAAGAAGATTTACCCTGCCTGAACCCAACTGACCTACAAAACTTGGATTGACCGAGGAAATATCATCAGCAGTGGATTTTAAAACATTCTCCAATTGAGCCATGGTAAGGCTAGGAAAACAAGACCAAATATAAGCCAAACAAGAAGAAACCAGCGGAGTGGCCATGGATGTACCGCTGAAAGAGGCATAAGTGCCGAAAGGAATCGTACTCAATATACCTCTACCCGGTGCTGAAATATCAACCGTGTTTCCATATGAGCTAAATGAACTCCTAGCATCGTTTATATCTAGACTAGCTACTGAAATAACGTGATTGTAAGCTGCAGGATAGCTCAGTTCGTCGTTGTTATCGTTTCCAGCGGCTGCCACCACCATGACACCACGATTGTAGGCGTAATCTATCACATCCTGCTCTGCCTGAGAGAAACCTGGACCGCCCCAAGATAAACTAACTATCTTGGCACCATTATCTACTGCCCATCTTATACCCTCGAAACCGTAATATATGCTATTAAAACTACCATTGTCTGGAGTAGCTTTTATTGGCATGATCTTTACCTTATTGTTGCCCGCAGAAGCTATTCCTAGGGCGTTATTGGTAACTGCCGACACAATTCCCGCCACGTGGGTTCCATGTGAAAAACTGGCATTGGGTGGATTTGGGTCAGTATCAGCCAATGATGACATATCTTTCCCAGCCACCATGTTAGCTGCCAAATCGGGATGATTGGTCTCAATAGCATTATCTACAACAGCCACCACGACAGGATTTCCACCTGGATTTACATCCCATGCTTGGTCTGCTTTGATTTTTGTAAGTGACCATTGGGATCCAAAATCAGTATCGTTGGGAGCGGAGATAATTTTACGAATCGGCACTTTCTCTACATATACATAATAACCATCTTGCTTTAGTTGGTCGATTATATCATCTATCTTGTCGGAATCTTTGAGTTTTAGTCTTATGATATTGTTTAAATCCCTATTTTTGAGATTTGAAAAAGGTTTTTCTATTTTACTAATATTGGATGTGGCTATGGTGTTTGAAATGAAAGGTGCCTCTGTGGCTACATTCAATGCTTTGGTAGTAGATTTTATCATTTTCCCAAACTGTGGTTTCACTCTTATGTAAATTTCGCCCTCAGAGAACTCAGTGAGTTTCTTTTGAGACAAAGCATTAAACCAAAACAAAACTGTAAAAAACAACCCTAACCAATATTTCATTCTTACATAATTACTATTACAAACTTATGAAAAAATTATGTCTCCTTGGTCTTCTTTTTTATTCTACGGGCATATTGTTTGCACAGCCGAAGCCACAGTCAAGTAGTGAAATCTACCAAAATATTCAAAAACTGAACACAGTGGGTAACGCCATGTATGTGGCAGCACACCCCGACGACGAGAATACTTTATTGATAGCTTGGCTTTCAAAAGAAAAAAAAGTTAGAACAGCCTACATGGCCATGACCAGAGGTGACGGTGGGCAAAACCTAATAGGTTCAGAACAAGGAGAATATGTAGGACTACTCAGAACGCATGAATTGTTAGAAGCCCGTAAAATAGACGGTGGAGAACAATATTTCTCACGAGCGGTAGATTTTGGTTTCTCGAAACAAACAGATGAGGCCTTGTCGACATGGGGAAAAGACAAAATAC
Organism: Lacihabitans soyangensis; assembly: GCF_024343775.1. Lineage (GTDB taxonomy): Bacteria > Bacteroidota > Bacteroidia > Cytophagales > Spirosomataceae > Leadbetterella > Leadbetterella soyangensis. Next base: position 11,641 of record NZ_RJUF01000014.1, read on the forward strand.
TGGAAGATTTGGTTTATCAAATACGAAAATTCCAACCTGATGTGATCATTAACAGATTTCCACCCGATGCACGTGCTGGACACGGTCATCACTCAGCATCAGCGGTTCTATCAGCAGAGGCATTTGATGCGGCGGCCGATCCTACGAAGTTTCCTGAACAGCTAAAAACCGTGGGTGTATGGCAAGCAAAAAGATTGGTTTGGAACACTTTCAACAGAGGTTTTACGAATACCGAACCTACGGATGGACCATATATCAAGCTTCCATTGGCAGACTATAGCCCACTTTTGGGAAAATCATACTCTGAAATAGCAGCTGAAGCTCGAAGCAAGCACCGTAGCCAAGGTTTTGGATCCGCACCTACCAGAAACGAACGTTACGACTTTGCAGTAAACATCAAAGGAGAATCAGCCAAAGAAGATTTGTTTGATGGCATAGATTTGACCTGGAGAAGGATTCAAGGTGGAGAACCTATTGGAAAAGCACTGGATGCCATTCTTGCCCAATTTGACTTTCAAAATCCTTCTAAAAGTGTAAAAGGCCTAATTGAAGTCTACAAAGCGATTGAAAAAACGCCTGAATCTATTTACAAAACCAACAAGCTTTCAGAATGTCTGAATTTGATCTTGGCTTGTTCAGGAATATACTGTGAGGCCAATGCAGCCACCAATATGATTTCTCCGGGTCAAACACTTAAAGTTTTTGCGACAGCTGTGAATCGTTCCAACTTAGATGTAAAAATAGAGAACTTTAAAATCTATGGAGCAGCTTCAAAAGACAGTACTTTAACCAAAACATTGGCCTATAACAAGAGCTTGGATTTTGCCATTGATACGAAAATTCCTATTAACGCAGCCATAACCCAACCTTATTGGTTAAACGAAAAGCCAGAAAAAGGAATTTACAAGGTGCAGGATGAAAAATTCAGAGGACTACCCATGGCTCCAGATGCACTTTGGGCTGAATTTACCCTGAATATTTTGGGAGAATCTTTCAAATATACCCACCCTATCAAATACAAATATACCGAACCATCACTTGGAGAAATATATAAGTATCTGGAAATCAGACCTGAAATTATGATTAACCTTGACCAAAAGGTGTACATTTTTGCAGATAACAAACCTAAAAAGGTTAGTGTAATGGTAAAAAGCAATGTGGCAAACTTGAACACAAAAGTAAAACTCAATTTGGCCGCTGGGTGGAATTACGAACCAAAAGAAATAGAAGTAAGTTTTACTGAAAAAAATCAAGAAAAGCCAGTCTTTTTTACGGTTACGCCACCTTCAACGAGTTCTGAAATAGAAATAAAAGCTTCGGCAAGCACCTCGAATGGTACTTTTTCTAAATCAGTGAAAAATATTAAGTATGAACATATTCCAGAACTCAATGTTTTTCCAGAAGCCACAGCAAGGGCCAACAGAATAAATCTTTTGAAAAAAGGACAAAACATAGCCTACATAGCCGGTGCAGGTGACGAAGTTCCAGAATCCCTGAAGCAAATTGGGTATGATTTGACCAATCTAAATGAAACCACTATCAAAGGTAATTTGTCTAAATATGATGCTATAATAGTGGGTGTAAGGGCATACAATACCGAAGATTGGTTGGTAAATGCACAAAATACCTTATTTGAATATGTCAAAAACGGTGGAAATCTGATCGTTCAATACCAAACGCAAGCGTTCTACGGAACTGTCAAAACCAAAGAACTCGGACCTTTTCCGATTACAATTGGCCGCGGAAGAGTGACCGAAGAAAATGCTGAAATGAAAGTTTTGAGAGCCGCAGACCCAATTTTGAACACGCCAAACAAAATAGACGCAAAGGACTACGACGGTTGGATTCAAGAAAGAGGACTCTATTTTGCCGAAAAATGGTCGGATAAATACACCAGTGTTTACAGCATAAAAGACACCGGTGAAACCGAACAAGAAGGCTCTTTGTTATATACCAAATATGGCAAAGGGACCTATATTTTCACTGGTCTTTCGTTCTTTAGGCAGCTACCTGCTGGAGTACCAGGTGCTTTCAGATTGATGGCCAATTTGATATCATTCAACAAAAAATAGATGAATTGGAGTAGAGAATTCTCGCAAAACGAGGTTTTTTTCTTGGTTAGCTTTATCCTGATTTATATTATTTATTTCGGTAGGGTGTTCTATATCTCCAAAAAACTAAAAACCTCGGCAGCTTCATCTTCCTTGAAATTTATTATTCGCAGTATCTATTTGGGGCTCATGAGTTTAGCTCTACTGGGCCCCAATTTTGGTATAACTGAGCTAGAGGCCCGTTCATCGAGCAAAGATATTTATTTGGCTTTTGACCTCTCTCTTTCCATGAACGCAAACGATGTGGAGCCATCGAGATTGGACAAAATAAAAAGTGAAATTACCAATTTGGTAGACCAGTTTAGTACCGACAAATTTGGCATAATGGTTTTTAACTCCGGAGCTCAAGTTTTCACACCCTTGACCTTTGACCATGCCAATCTCAAGAACAACATTGCGTCTTTAAAAACCACACTTCTTCCAAAAGGCTCAACTGATTTCAATTCTATTTTTGACTTATTGATTGAGAAATTTGGTGTAAACGCTAAAAAAGAAAGCCAATCCAAAGTGGGCATCGTCATCACCGACGGTGAAAACTTCCAGAACATTGATAATCAATATTTTAAACTTATAAAAAAGAACAACATCAATTTGTTCATCATAGGTATTGGTTCTCAAATGGGAAGTAAAATCCCGACCCTAAATGGTTATAAAAAAGACAAAAATGGCCAGGATGTGGTGAGTGTTTTAGATATCAACCAAATAAATGAAATAGCCAAGCAAACTGGCGGTCAATATTTTATAGTCAATAACCAAAGAAATCAGATTGCAGATTTGATAGAGAAACTGAATCAAGTCAAAAGTAGTTCGGATACCATCAACCAACAGACGGTTACCTACAACAAATACATGTATTTTTTGCTTATTGCACTGATTTTCATCATATTGGATTTTTTATTAACTGTAAATGTGCTGAAACTCTAAATGTACCAATTCATTTATCATATCATTTATTTCCTGATCAACCCTCAATTTTTTACAAATATTGAGCAAAAGAACACATTTAAAATGGAATTCAACTTGGCCTTCAGAAAAGGCGATTTCAAAAAATCTATCGCAGTTTTTGAAGAAATAGAAAAAGTAAATAGACTAATTGAACCCGAGCTTCGACTGGATGCCGCTCATGCCTATTTTGTTACAAACGATACCCTCAATGCCCGAATAAATTACGAACACACGCAAGATTTACCCAACGCACTCCAAGCTTCTCAGTCTTGTAATCAACTGGGTGTGTTGGCCATTATACGTGGAGATAGCAGTACTGGGCTAAAATACTTCAAAAGAGCGATTGAGAAAAACATAGATCTAGAGCAGGCAAGGTATAATTATGAGCTCATCAGTAAACTTTACAAACCAAAAGGTTCGCCACCCCCAGAACAACAGCAAAGCAAACAAAATCAGGAAATTTTAGCTTCTGATAAGAAAGAACAAGACTTTGATGAATATACATCAAAGAAAATTTCGAAAGAAAAAGCCCTACAACTCCTCGAAGACCTGAAAAATTCGGAAGTTAAAATTCTCATATCGAAAAAAAATAGTAAGCAAAATTTAGAAAAAGATTGGTAATAAACCCGAAATTTGTAATTCATTAAGTGCCAAAGGCATGTTACGCAGTATAACAAGGGAAATTTTAGATTAAAAATGAATAGTATTAAAGAAACCAATTACATTTTCAAGAACCAAAAAGCTTTCTATCGTGGCAAAGTAAGAGATGTTTATACCATTGGTAATCATGTACTTATGATCGCTTCCGATAGAATATCGGCCTTCGATGTGGTTTTGCCAAGACCTATACCTTTCAAAGGTCAAGTTTTGAACCAAATAGCCGCCAAAAACCTTGAAGCCACACGCGAAATTGTACCCAATTGGTTGATAGCTACTCCAGATCCAAATGCGACATTTGGTCTAAAATGCGAGACTTTCCCAGTTGAAATGGTCGTAAGGGGATATCTGGCTGGACATGCTTGGAGAGAATACAAAGCCGGTAAAAGAACACTTTGCGGCGTATCACTTCCGGAGGGATTGAAAGAAAACGATAAATTACCTCACCCGATCATCACGCCCACCACCAAAGCTCACGAAGGTCACGACGAGGATATCTCTAGAGAAAATATCATAGCTTTGGGCCTGGTAGAGGAAGACAAATACATCGCATTAGAAAAATATGCATTGGCTCTTTTTGCGAAAGGAACCGAAATGGCTCTTCAAAATGGACTAATTCTCGTTGATACGAAATACGAATTCGGTGAAAAAGACGGCACTATTTACTTGATAGACGAAATTCATACGCCTGATTCTTCGAGATTTTTTTATAATGCCAACTACCAAGAAAACCAGGATAACAACCTACCGCAAAAGCAGTTATCGAAGGAATTTGTACGGGAATGGTTGATTGCTAATAATTTCCAAGGCAAAGAAGGACAAACGATTCCTGAAATGACCGATGAAAAAATCGAAGAAATCTCGAACCGTTACATTGAATTATACGAAAAAGTAACTGGCGAGAAATTTGTAAAGGATTTGACAGAAGATATCATTAAACGTGTTGAAGAAAACGTTAATAGTTTCTTAAAAAAGATATAATACTATGCCAAACGAGTATAAAAAAAGCGATAGGCTAAACAATCTTAGTTACGCTATCAGAGGTCCGGTTTTCGAAAAAGCTCAGCAGCTAGAAGCTATGGGCCAGAAAATAATCAATCTCAATATCGGCAATCCGGCTCCGTTTGGATTTGATGTACCTGACGAAATTGTACACGATATGATTCTGAATCTTCGCAATGCACAAGGCTATTCGCATCATTTGGGAATTTTCCCTGCTCGTAAGGCCATCATGCACTATACGCAACAGATTGGTATCAAAGACGTTAAGATGGAGGATATCTTTGTTGGGAACGGTGTAAGTGAGCTCATTGTAATGTGCATGCAGGCATTGCTCAACGACGGTGATGAAATACTTATCCCTTCGCCCGACTATCCGCTATGGACTACTGCGGTGGCACTTTCCGGTGGAAAACCCGTGCATTATATGTGCGACGAGGCCTCTGATTGGAATCCCGACGTGCAAGATATGGAGTCCAAAATAACCTCAAAAACCAAAGCCATTGTAATCATAAATCCCAATAACCCAACGGGGGCTGTTTATGAAAAAGACGTTTTGAAAAAAATCGTTGCACTGGCTGAGAAGCATAACCTCATTGTATTTTCTGATGAGATTTATGACAAAATCCTTTATGATGGAAACGTTCACGTACCAGCAGCAACACTCTCTGAAGATGTATTTTTCATGACTTTCGGAGGTCTTTCTAAAAATTACCGAGCAGCAGGATTCAGAGGCGGATGGGTGATACCGAGTGGTGCAAAAAATAAAGCAAAATCATTCTTAGAAGGCCTTACATTATTGGCTTCTATGCGTCTTTGTGCCAACGTACCTACGCAATACGCAATACAGACTGCACTCGGTGGGTATCAGTCTATAAACGATCTTGTGGCAGAGGGCGGCAGATTAAAGAAACAAAGAGATTTAATTTATTACAAACTGACGGATATTCCAGGCATCACCTGTGTCAAACCAAAAGGCTCTCTTTATGTCTTCCCAAAAATAGACATGAAGAAGTTTGATATTCAAAACGATGAGCAATTTGCTTTAGATCTTTTGTCAGAGCAAAAAGTATTTGTGGTTTCAGGCAAAGGCTTTAATTATAATGATGGCCAACACTTTAGAGCTGTATTTTTACCTGAGGTGGACACTTTGGAACTCGCTACAGATAAAATTGCTGAATTTTTGGATAGTAGAAAAATAAAAACTAAAACACTCGTAGAAGCCTAATGGATTATCTGTTGCTAATCTCCGGACTCGGCTGTCTTGTTATTGGCTTAGCGGGAGCTATACTTCCACTACCTGGCCCACCACTGAGTTTTGGTGGGATTTTATTACTTCATTACTCAAGATTTGCTGAATTTTCAGAGAACAGCCTTATTGCTTTTGGCGTCATAACGGTCTTGATTACCGTCTTGGACTATTACATTCCGATTTGGGGCACAAAGAAGTTCGGAGGTAGTAAATGGGGAACCATAGGTTCTGGAATTGGCCTTTTAGTTGGTATGTTCTTAGGCCCATTTGGTTTGTTTATCGGAGCTTTTGTTGGAGCTTTCATTGGCGAATATCTCTCTAACAAAAATCACAACATAGCATTCAAAGCCGCCTTGGGTAGCTTTTTAGGCTTGATGGCAGGCATCGTAGCAAAAACCGTTCTCTGCATCGTCATGCTGGTTTATGCCATCATAGAAATTTACCAATCATTCCAATAAAAAAGGCCCCTTTCGAGGCCTTTTTCTTACCAAATATTATCAAAATCTTCTGGTTGATACTGGTGATCTCTCGTGTGAAAGACCGACTTGTCTGAGTCCTTAAGAGAAAGGTAATTCTTCCGAGAAAGCAATCTTTGTAAAAGAGCAAAAGGAGTTAGGAAAATAAAAAACACCAAACTCATGAGAATTCGAGTATTTATAAAACCCAAAACCTCAGCAAGTTTCATCCAACCTTTCAGTATTACATCTGCAACAACATCAAACATCAATGAGGAAACTCCTATAGCTCCTGCAGCGTAAAGGAAGTAATTCCTTTTAAACTCAAAGAAATACCAGTCGTAGTTTCTTTGAAAAATAAAATAAAGAACCAGAAAACCAACAACTATAACTAAAAGTGATTGGTATCTATCTGCAATTTTCATCTATATAAATATTTATCTCTTTACGAGAATGAATTAAAATAAGGTATAAATAAACGGAGCAATGGCAGAACCTCCACCAATCACAATAAGTATACCCACCAAAAGCAAAATAATAATCAGGGGAGCCAACCAAAACTTTTTTCTAGCCGCCATAAAACCCCATAAATCTTTAATAAAGTCCATATTCTTAATCTTTTATATTAATCTAAAACAAATTCTTCTTTCCAATTGTCTGTGCCTTGCCATTCGGGCTGGTCTTTCTTACTGAACAAGAAATTACCTACCACCAAATAATCCATTTCTGTTCTCATAAAGCACCTGTATGCGTCATTCGGTGTCATTACGATAGGTTCCCCTCTCACGTTAAACGATGTATTTACCACAACACCCATGCCCGTAAGTTTCTTAAATTCCTCAATCATTTTATAATAACGAGGATTGGTGTCGCTGTGAACCGTTTGGATTCTGGCAGAGAAGTCAATGTGTGTTATTGACGGCAAATCTGACCTTAAATGATATAATTTATCTCTCAAGTTCATGTCATCGTATCCTTCTGGCAATGTTTTCTTTATGGCGTCAGCTACCGGATGCACCAACAACATGTAGGGAGAAACACCATCGTAATCAAAAAACTTGCTCACATCTTCGGCCAAAACCGACGGTGCAAACGGCCTGAATGACTCTCTGTATTTGATTTTCAGGTTCAATTTTTTCTGCATTTCGGGACTTCTTGGGTCACCCAAAATACTTCTAGCACCCAAAGCTCTTGGACCAAATTCCATTTTGCCTTGTACCCAACCAATTACATTTTCTTGAGAAATCAATTTGGCCGTTTCGGCTGCCAATTCGTCAAAATTCTCAAAATATTGATAGTTGGCCTTGTATTTTTTAGACATCAACTCCACTTCCAAATCAGAAATGGTTGGCCCTAAATACGAACCTTTCATGGCATCCATCTCGTAATCTATCACACGCTCTTGCTTGAAATAGATATAGTTCACGGCCAAAGCAGCACCCAAAGCACCGCCTGCATCACCTGCAGCTGGCTGAATGAATACGTTCTTGAAAACGCCTGATTTTTGAAGTTTACCGTTCGATACACAGTTCAGTGCCACTCCACCAGCCAAACATATATTTTCTGAACCCGTAAGTCTTTTTGCTTCTTGTGCCATCAAAACCACCACATCTTCGGTAATCTGCTGAATAGCAAGACCTAGATTACAATGGTGTTGTTCCAATTCATCCTCAGGCTTTCTAGTTTTGAAACCAAACAATGCCTCCCATTTCGACTCATTCACCATTTTCAGGCCAGTGGCATAATCAAAGAAATCTTGATTTAACCAAACCGAACCGTCCTCTTTAACACTGATTAAATCCTTTTTGATGATATCTACATACTTTTTAATATCTGGTGAGAGCGGATTTCCGTATGGAGCCAAACCCATCAGTTTGTACTCACCAGAGTTCACCCGAAAGCCCAAAAAGTAAGTAAATGCCGAATATAAAAGTCCAAGAGAGTGCGGAAAACGCATCTCTTTCAAAATCTTTATTTGACCCTTTTGCCCGTGACAGATAGACACTGTGGCCCACTCTCCCACTCCGTCTACAGTCAGAATAGCTGAATCTTCATAAGGCGAAGGATAATAAGCACTGGCCGCATGCGAAAGGTGATGCTCTGGAAAAAGAAGTTTCGTTTTCTTTTTGTCGTAAGTTCCGATCTGTTCCAATTCCTCATGAATAAGTCTTTTCAGGAACATTTTCTCCTTGATCCAAACCGGAATAGAAGTTATGAACGAACGCAAACCTTTCGGTGCAAAAGCATAGTAAGTTTCTAATAATCTCTCGAATTTCAACAGAGGCTTGTCATAAAATACGATGGCATCCAAGTCTTTCAACTCTAAACCACTATATTCCAAGCAAAACTTGATAGCGTTTGTAGGGAAACCAGGATCGTGTTTTTTTCTGGTAAACCTTTCCTCTTGTGCTGCGGCAATTATTTTACCATCTTGAATAATAGAAGCTGCTGAATCGTGGTAAAACGCCGAAATGCCAAGGATATTCATTCTAAATTATGGTCTGTTATATAATATACTGCAAATTACGCCATTATTGACAAATAAAAAAAATTTGGACCAAGCTCATCTGGGTTTTGATTTTATGGAAAATAGATTTCTGACTAAATTTCTATTAATTTGCTCTAAAGTTATATTTTCAAAATTTAATTCCTCTAGAAATATATGTCTTCAAAAATTACTTTTTCTATCAAAATTGAACCTTTTACTGCTTTAGTTATCCTATTATTAACTTTAGTTTCTGGGGTTTCTAATGCCCAGAATATTGAAAAATGGGTAACAAAATTGAACAAAAGTAAGCTTCTGGAAAAACAAAAACAGACTTTGGCTTTCTCAAAAAACTACCAAAACCTACCCACCATTTTTGTCGATGATTCTAAGAGTTTCCAGTCTATGGATGGCTTTGGATATACCCTAACCAGCGGAAGTGCCACTTTAATAAACCAACTCAGCAACAAAAAAGAGTTGCTGAACGAACTTTTTGGGCATGGCGAGAACAGCATCCGCGTAAATTATCTTCGTGTGAGTGTGGGTGCGTCTGACTTGAGTGACCATACCTACAGTTATTCTGAAAGTAAAGATTTGAGTTTGAAGAATTTTTCTTTGAAAGAAGACGAAAAGGCTTTGATACCGGTTTTGAAAGAAATCATCAAAATAAACCCAACAATTAAAATATTGGCCTCGCCATGGAGTCCTCCTACCTGGATGAAAAGCAATAATAATTCTATGGGTGGTAGTCTTTTGCCAGAGTATTCTCAGGTTTATGCCGATTATCTGGTGAAATACATCAAAGAAATGAAAAAGCACGGCATCGTGATTGATGCCCTCACTATTCAGAATGAGCCACTTCACCCCGGAAATAACCCAAGTCTTTTGATGTTACCAAATGAACAAGCCAATTTCATTAAGAATAATCTCGGGCCAACATTCCTAAAAAATGTTATCAAGACCAAAATCATCGTTTATGACCACAACGCCGACCGGCCAGATTATCCCATCTCGATTTTGAATGATCCAGCCGCAAGGAAATATATCGATGGCTCGGCTTTTCACTTATATGGCGGCAGTGTAGAGAGTATCGGCGAGGTTCACGAAGCTCATCCCGACAAAAATCTCTATTTCACCGAGCAATGGATAGGTCACCCATCCAACTTTGGAGGAGATATGGCATGGCATATAAAAAACTTGATCATAGGAGCCACCAGGAATTGGTGTAAAACGGTGTTAGAATGGAACTTGGCCATAGACCCACAAATGAACCCGCATACCGATGGTGGTTGCACAGCTTGTTTAGGTGCTGTCACCATTGACAAAAACAAAATAGAACGAAACGCCGCCTATTACATCATTGGCCACGCCTCCAAGTTTGTACCCACCAACTCCAAAAGAATAGCCTCCAACACCGTTCTAAACCTCCAAAACGTTGCATTCAAAACACCAGAAGGCAAAACTGTTTTGATAGTTATTAACGATTCAGACAAAAACCTTGAATTTTTGATTGGATCAAAAGGGAAAATGGCTAAGGAAACAATTGAGGGTGGTAGTGTGGTTAGTTATGTTTGGTGAATTTGAATAAGTTTATACCCAATCAACATAATGACGGAAGTCGAAAAAATTGGATTATTTTGATTCTTGAATTCTCTGAAAATGTCAGCCAAAAAAAATTAGCCCCAATCATTGATCGAGGCTAATCCAGCTATCGAGTGAATCTATACTACTTATTACTTATCTTTGATGAGGTTGCCGCAATGGGCAATCTCAATATTTTCTTACTATTATTTTATCTCCAACCTCTATGATATTGTTATTGAGGTTATTGAGCTTATACAATTGATTTACGGACACTTTATAATTTACCGAAATCCGATACAAGGTTTCGCCCTTTTTTACTTCATGTACCAAATACCCCTTTTCATAATTCTTCGGGATATCGATTGTCTCTTTTAATTCTTCCGAAAACGGTTTCGCCGATTCTACCTTTGAGGTTGGCACTTCTTTCACCACCAGTTTTGGCTCAAATGGCTGAACTTTACTCTTCGGCACTACTGTTATTTCTTCAAAAGGCACCACTTCGTTTTTGGTCAAAACCTCCGATTTAAAAACTTCCTTAGGTTTATTTTCAACCAATGCTTCCGCTTTTTTGGGCTCAACAATTGCTGGTTTTTCCTCCAACTCTTCTTCCTTTTTGGACTCTACATATTGAGAAATCAGTTCATCGTCAAACTTCAATCTCTCAGGTTTTTCATCCTTATTTTCAATCGGAAACTCTATGTACTCTATCGGCTTGTTTTTCGGTCTGGTAGTCTGCATCCATACCACACGTCCTCTTTGTAACCTACCAACGGTCTCCATTCTGTTGTATTTCAATAACTTTGACAACTTCACACCGTATTGTTGCGAAATATCCCAGAGTGTTTCATCATTCTTGACGATATGATGTGGAATGGCTGCCTTGTCATTTTTAGCTTCGATATAGTAAACCTGACCAATCTGCAAAAAGTCTTTGTCGGTCATTTCGTTATACTCCAGAAACTGCTTATTCGTGATATCCGCCTTATAAGCAAGATTTACGAAATCATCGCACATTTCGGCTTGAATACCCTTCAGATTATTGCTGGTGTAAAACATTCCGCCAAGGCCTTTGCTCAACTCAGGAGTAGGTTTCAGAACCGGAAAACCCAAATCCATATTTTGATTCCCGACATTTCTCGACATCTCGTCGAGCATCCTTATCTCGCTGTATTTGTTGCTTGGGATATAGACCAAAATATTGGCATCGCCCTCAGGAACTCTATTGGTTTTCAACCATAAGTTACTCTTCAACAACTCTTTCGGGTCGATTTTTAAGTCAGCGGCTATAAGGTTAAGAGACTTACCAGCAGCGTTTTTGTATTCATAAACGATACTTTGCACTGGATTCTTATAACTATTAAACTCCGCTTCCATGACCCACTTAAAGGCCAAAAACTGTATCAAAGAACTGTATGAAGGCGAGTCAAGAACGATATAGTTACCCGACCACTTTCTGTTTGTTTCTAGGTTTTTCAAAACCTCACGACTCGCTATGTGAGCAAAGAGAGTTTTACCCCAGTTTTCGTAAAGCACCTGATTTCGCTTCAGGCATACCATGGCACCTTTGGAGGCCATGAGCAAGTGCTTCCGCTCGTCTATTTTGTCGTCGATAATCAAATCGACATCTTTTGCTTTTTCAATATCCAAACACCAAAAAACACCCTGCTCTAAAACTACACTTGCACTTAGGCTCTTTTGGAATTTATTATAAATACTCAAGTATTTAAAATCCGCCGGCACGTTGGCGTTTTCAACAAGGCTTTCAATGGATGGAATCACCAAGGAAAGCTTACTCAAATATTCGTTTTTAAGTTCTGTATTTCGTGAAATAGCCGCTACTTCTTGCGACATCAAATACCTCGTGACATCATTCAACTGAAAGGTTACATCAGCAAACTTTATTTCATAAGGGACTTTACTTTCTCGTGTCGCATTGGTCTGAGCCGAAGCCACAGAGAAAGTAAAGAACATAAAAAGAATTAAACTTCTTTTCATTACCTTAAACGATATGTTAAAGAAGGCACGTAAGTTCATTTTTGTTTGATTCACTCTTTTACTTTTTGATATACAATTATACCATTTTTTAAAAGATGTTTCAAATTTAATTTATTGAATTTATACTTCCAAATAAATAACCAAAATTTTTAAAAAATTTTGTTTTTTCAGTAATAATTGAAAATATAATACAAAAAAAATAGAGCCGAGGCCCTATTTTCTCCATTTTTTGTAGGTATTGATCAAATTATTGGTCGAAACATCGTGTGAGGTAACTTCTGAATCATCCTGTAATTCGGGATAGATCTTATTGGCCAGCTGTTTTCCAAGCTCCACTCCCCATTGATCAAATGAGAAAATATTCCAAATAATACCCTGTACAAATATTTTATGCTCGTACATAGCCACCAAACTTCCCAATACTTTCGGGTTGAGTTTCTTCACAAGTATAGAATTGGTGGGTCTATTTCCTTTGAAAACTTTAAATGGAGTAAGAAAATCTATATCGCCTTGACTTTTGCCTGCTTTTACAAATTCAGCAATCACCTCTTCTTTGGTTTTGCCATTCATCAAGGCCTCTGTTTGAGCAAAAAAGTTTGACATCAACATTTTATGATGCTCACCAATCGGATTCTGGCTAACCGCTGGTGCTATAAAATCAGCTGGAATAAGTTTAGTACCTTGGTGAATCAACTGATAAAATGCATGTTGACCGTTGGTTCCTGGCTCACCCCAAATAACTGGACCCGTTTGATAATTTACCTCGTCGCCATTTCTGTCAGTGCTTTTACCATTAGATTCCATGTCGCCTTGCTGAAAATATGCCGCAAAACGGTGCATGTATTGATCATAAGGCAAAATAGCGTGCGACTGAGCATTGAAAAAGTTATTGTACCAAATACCCAAAAGACCTAAAATAACCGGAGCATTGCGTTTCAGAGGCGTATTTTTGAAATGCAAATCCATTTGGTGAGCACCTTCCAACAAAGCCTCAAAATTCGCAAATCCAATGTAACAAGCGATTGAAAGGCCTATAGCACTCCAAAGTGAATAACGACCTCCTACCCAATCCCAGAATTCAAACATGTTTTGGGTATCAATGCCAAACTCAGCAACGCCTTTTGCATTGGTAGAAATGGCCACAAAATGTTTTTTGACAAATTCTGCATCCACGGCGGTTTCCAAAAACCAATTTCTCGCCGAATGAGCGTTGGCCATGGTTTCTTGCGTGGTAAAAGTCTTAGAAGCAATCATAAACAAAGACGTTTCAGGATCTAAACCTTTCAAAGTCTCGGCTATGTGTGTACCGTCTACATTAGAAACGAAATGGACATTCAAACCTTTTTTGGCATAAGGTTTCAATGATTCCGTAACCATAACTGGGCCCAAATCAGATCCACCGATGCCGATATTTACTATGTCCGTTATTTTTTTACCTGTGTATCCTTTCCACTCACCCGATCTCACGCTTTCCGAGAAGGCTTTCATCTGAGCCAATACTCGATTCACATCAGGCATTACATCTTTTCCATCTACTATAACAGGCGTATTGCTTCTATTTCTCAGAGCAGTGTGAAGCACCGCTCTACCTTCGGTAGCATTGATACCTTCACCGGCGAACATTTTCTCAATAGCCTCACCCAATTTACATTCTTCGGCCAATTCATTCAAATAGACCATTGTACGGCCATTGATATTATTTTTGGAGTAGTCTAAAAGAATATCTTGAAATTTAAGAGAAAACTTGGAGAAGCGTTTTTGGTCTTCCGAAAACAAATCTTTGATAGTGGTTTTTGAAATGGTCTTGTGGTGGCTTTTTAATTTTTTAAAGGCTTTGGTTTGATCAAACTTTACAGATGTTAACATAAATTGTTTTCTTTGGTGATATATCTAAATTAAAGTATAAACTTCTGGAATTTGTGAGGTGTACCCAAAAAGACATTAAAATCAACGTGAGAGTTAATGCCGGGCACTTTTCCTTTGGCCGAATGTTGCCAAAGAATAAGGTTTTTACAATCGAAGTTATTTTGGTTTTCAGAGACATAGTCTGATATCCAAATAGGATAATCGTCTAGCTTTCCCTGAATATGTTGCCTAAAAATGGGTTTATTGGTATAAATTATTGGTTTTACGCCAACATATTTCTCTACGGTCTCTAGCCAAACTTGTACATTCTTGGAAAGAGCTTTTCTCTCCGCAGCATTTCTACCATTGGTTTCAAAATCGAGCACTGGCACAAAATCGCCTTTTTCATGCTTGGCGTTAATAATAAAATTTAAGGCTTGTAGCTTTGGATCTGTGTAAGGCGTATAAAAGTGATATGCTCCTCTTACAAAACCATTCTCTTTTGCAGAAGCCCAATTGGTTTCAAAATTGGAATCTACCAAATCTCCACCTTCGGTGGCTTTGATGATAATAAACTTGATGAGGTTATTTTCGAGGCGGTCTTCGTTGATTTTTTTCCAATCTATGAGGCCATTGTGTCTGGAAATATCGATGCCGTGTATTTGATACTTAACGGGTATTTCGAGACCGTATTCCTTGTCAAAACGCCAGCCTTGGCCGTCACTAACAAACATGGGATCCATCACAAGCAAGCCTGTAATTGTACCGATATACCCATATCGCCAATAACGTTTAAGGAATTTGAACATTTATAGAAAGACTCGATTTAGAACAAAGTTACAAAAAGAATAAATGTTATGAAATAAAAAAAGCCAGCAAGCTGGCTTTTTTTTACATATAATTAAGGTCGTTATTGGGCTTGAGCTTTATGAGCTTGAGCTTATCTAATATCTTTATAATGGGATATGTTGGATCAAACTCGTGCCATTTCACACCGAAATTGGCTCTTCCGCCAAATTTGTGGTGATTATTGTGATACGATTCGCCCATCATCAAAACATCCACAGGAAGTAGATTTTTAGCGGTATCATCTACATCGTAGTTTCTGTAGCCATATTTATGAGCAAACCAATTGATGATAACTCCATGAACTGGCCCCATTAAAAAATGAATCGGGAGCAACAAAAATACCCAGTAACTTTCAGCAAAATAAAAATAAAACAAAGTGTAAGCAACACCCCAGCCGATTCTAGAAACCCAAGTATCGGCCAGTTTCTCCATGAATTCCCAGTGAGGTACGTTTTTCTTAAACTTGGCCTCCACAGAATCTACTCTATTGCAGATTTCTTGGTAATAGTTCTTGGTTTTCCACATCATATCGAACAAGTTCTTCGAAAAACTAGGCGAATGCGGATCGTGTTCGGTATCGGCGAAGGCATGGTGTAACCTATGCATAACACCATAAGCGTAAGGACTTAAAAATGACGAACCTTGGAAAATAAACGTAAGCCAGTAAAACAGTTTCTCCATGCGAGGACTCATCGTAAACATTTTGTGTGCAGCGTATCTGTGCAGAAAAAACGTCTGAGCAAAAAGCGATAGGTACCAATGAGAAATAAAGAAAATTAAAATAGCCATCAACAATTATATTAAATTAAAACACAAAAATACTCTTCCTAAAATACGTCAAAATATGACAAAAATCACAAAACATTAAGAATTAGCAACATTGAACTCGGAGGTGGTATGAAACTCAACCTCTGGGTTGTTTTCTTTGTTCATTCTTAGTATCCAATCCGTTTCTGCTAAAAAAACAGGGTTGTCGTCTTTATCTAGAGCTATGAAATTAGACTTCAGACGCATGAACTCGTTCAACTTTTCGCTGTCCTTGCTGGTAATCCAACAAGCCTTGGAATATGGTTTACTCTCGAAACGACAAGACGCTCCATATTCATGCAACAATCGGTGCTGAATTACCTCAAACTGAAGCTCACCCACCGTCCCGATGATTTTCCTGTTACCCGGCTGCATGGTAAACAACTGTGCAACGCCTTCCTCCGCCAACTGTGAAACGCCTTTCTCCAGTTGCTTCGATTTCAACGGGTCGGTATTGATTACCTCCCGGAATAACTCTGGTGAGAAACTTGGGATTCCAGTAAAAAACATCAGCTCACCTTCTGTAAGCGTATCCCCTATCTTAAAGTTCCCAGTATCGTAAAGTCCGACGACATCACCAGGGAATCCCTCGTCCACTACGTTTTTTGAGTCTGCCATAAACATGTAAGGATTCGAGAACCTCACATCTTTGCCCAATCTCACGTGCTTGTAGAATTTTCCACGTTCAAATTTCCCCGAACAGATTCGCAAAAAGGCGATTCTGTCTCTATGTCGAGGGTCTATGTTTGCGTGTATTTTAAACACAAATCCCGTGAATTTGTTTTCCGTCGGCTCCACCAACCTTACGCTCGTGTTTCTTGAAATGGGTTCAGGACTAATGTTGCAGAAAGAATCGAGCAATTCTTTAATACCGAAGCTGTTTACCGCACTTCCAAAAAACACCGGGGCAATACTTCCGGCCAAATAGTCGGCTTCTTTGAAATCGTCATAAATGGTCTCGATCATTTCCACATCTTCGCGAAGCTGAGCCGCGTCCTTTACTCCCACGCTGGCGTCGAGTTCGGGCGAATCAAGTGCAATTTCTTTCACGTCGTCTTCCAGCTTGGTTTTATTTACTTTGAAATAGTTCATTCTATTTTCAAGTAAATGATAAACGCCCTTGAAGTCTGAGCCCATGTTTACCGGCCACGTAATCGGACGCACTTTTATAGAAAGTTTCTGTTCCAATTCGTCCAAAAGGTCAAATGGGTCTTTGCCTTCTCGGTCCATTTTGTTCACAAAAACTATCACAGGCGTATCTCTCATGCGACAAACCTCCATCAGACGCTCGGTTTGTTCCTCTACTCCTTTTACACAGTCAATGACCAGTATCACACTATCTACCGCTGTAAGTGTTCTGTAGGTATCTTCTGCAAAGTCTTTGTGACCAGGAGTATCCAAAATATTGATTTTACGACCGCCGTATTCAAAGGTCATCACCGAGGTGGCTACGGATATACCTCTTTGCTTCTCGATTTCCATAAAATCGGAAGTGGCGGTTTTCTTAATTTTGTTAGATTTTACTGCACCGGCAGTTTGAATAGCTCCACCAAACAACAAAAGTTTCTCTGTGAGGGTGGTTTTTCCGGCATCGGGGTGAGAAATTATGGCAAAAGTCCTTCTCTTTTTTAACTCTGAAATAAATGACACTTATTATCTATTTTGTAAATTCTCTGCAATTTACGAAGATTTGTATTCATTATTTTGAAAAAGCATATTTTCTCTATTTTCAAAACGGTAAAGGAATTTTCACAATTTCGAAAGGTTCGAGATAAATAATGATCAATTGGATATTCTTGTAGCCCATCTGCTGCAGAGACTTTCCATAGGTCTGAATCTGGCTTTTATGCTTTTCGCTTTTTTCACCCGCCTTATAATCCACCACAAAAACCTTGTCTTGCACAAAAACTATTCTGTCCGGCCGTTGAACATTATTCCCTTTTGACAAAATCTCGATCTCATTTTTAACCAAAGCTTTGTCGCTGAAAAGAAAGGAAATCTCATCATTCTCTAATACTTGTTTGATTTTTTGCTCTATCAAGGTCCGTAAATCTTCGGTTAAAAAACCGTCTGCCATGAGCTTATTTATGGCAAAATCTACATCGTCCTTGGTTTTTATCAACTCAAAAGCTGCGTGAATAAGATTGCCTAGTGTTATTTTTTGCTCTCTTTCAATCGACTTAAAGTCAGATTCGGTTTTGAGTTTTAGATGATACGTTTTTTCGAAAATCTTTTGAAAGGATACATCAAAAACAACATCATCCTCCTTCAATTTAGTTTTGGAAGTTTTTATTGATTCTTCTCCAAATTTATAGCTGAACTGTCCGCTATTAAAAATGCCCTTTTGTTCTAAAAATGCCTTGAAAGCATTGCCTAAGCCATCCAGCGACCAGCCATCTTTCTTTGGTTTGTAATGACACCAAATATATAACCTATCCACCGGTCGGGTCAAGGCCACGTAGAGCATATTGAGATTCTCAATAAAAATGAGTTCTGTTTGTTTTTCGAGGATTTCAAGTCCGAAACTCACATGTTTTCTAAGCCCAAAAGACAAAGGAGCTGCTTGGAGCGATTTTGTTTCGGACAGTAGCTCAGAATAATCCAAAGCACTTAAATCCATCCAAAGCTCCGACCCAGGCTTAGGCTTGGTATCCCAAGTCAAATAGGGCATGATGACCACCGGATATTCCAGACCCTTGGATTTATGAATACTGGTGACCGTAATGGCGTTTTCAGATTTGTTATTGATGGATAGTTTCTCCTTTTTTTGTTCCCAATAGACCAAAAAATCAGAAAGATTCTTGCTTTTTTTATGCAAAAACTGAAGCTCTACATCTAAAAAAGTAAAGATATAATTTATGGAATTCTGATTTTTAAGCAAGTCAAACTTCTCAATTAAATACTCAGTTACAGAATAGAAATCCTTCTCAAACAATGATTTTTCCTCTATTTTGAATATTTCCAAGAATAAACTCAATGAACCCACACAAACTTCCTTGATGTCTAAATTTTCTAAAACTTTTGGATTCAGTAATCCATAAAACTGTAAAAACTCGAACCTAGCAAAGGTATTATCGGGCTGATGCAAAAACTTTAAGGCGGAAATCAAAAAACTTACCTCCAGATTTTTCCAAATCTTCAGAGAGTCTACTGAATTGATTTCAAAGCCTTGCTTTTGAAGAAAATCTGCAATTTCAGAACCTTGGGAGTTTTTTCGCACCAAAATGGCAATTTCACCAGGTTTGTATCCGTCTACCAAAATCTGATGTATCTGTGAAAGAATTTTTTCCAAAATAGGCTCAGCCTCTTTTTCGACAAATTCCAGACCCACAAAACCACCCTGATTAGGTACAGCAGGGAGGTTTTGGAAATAATCTGAAAAAACATTTGCTACCAACGGAAACTCTGATTGATTTTGAGCGATTACCGACTCAAAAAATGTATTATTGAAACCAATAATCTCAGATTTACTACGATAGTTGACATTTAGGCTTTCGACACTACCTGAAAACGCCACGTTTTCAATCTGAAAATGCTGACCTTCGCCACTTTCAATATTGGCCTTGAGACCTTCTACATTTTTCTTGATGAGGTCAATCATCAACTGTATATTGCCCCCTCGCCACTTATAAATGGCCTGCTTAGGATCACCTACTATCAGATTGGCCTTATTTTTTGAAATGGCATTATCAATCAATGGCAATAGATTGAAAAACTGCATATTGGAAGTATCCTGAAACTCATCAATCAACAAATGGTCGTATTTTTCGCCTATACGTTCATAAATAAACGGAACAGGTTCTTTAACCACTATGTCAAGAATTTTTTTATTAAACTCAAACAAAAACACCTCGTTCCGGTCAGATTTTATGATGTCCATTTCCTCCTTAATCATTACCAAAAGAGGAATTTTAAGTAAATTTTTGTTTACCTCCTTCAGAATGTAGTATTTATCGGATTTAAGACTCAAAACATCTTTGGCGATATTGGTCAAATCCTGTGAAATGTTATCTATAGAAGCACCGTTAGTCGCCCCTTTTTTATACCATTTACCTTCTTCAAAAGCACTAACATGCCTAGATTTTGGATAAGGTAGGTCAGAATAAAACAAATCTTCGGGATATGAAGCGAGTTTTTCGTAAAAGCCAAATACTCCACCCTTGCCATAAAGGAAGTCGTCAAAGCCCAAACCGTTTCTAAATATCAAATCGAGACCTGACTGTGCCAACTCTTGAATCCTATTGAGTGTATTCTTATGATAAGCAATTATTTGGCCTCTAATTTTCTTGATATCCGACAGTGTCAAATCCAGATTTTTCTCAATCAAATACGAACCTTCGTTTTCAAAAATATTCTTACCAAACTGATTGATTTCGTCTATTAAGGTATTCCAGCTTTTGTCTTCTTCTATTTTGTTCAGGGCAAAATCCAAAAGCAATTGGCTCAAATCCTGATTTTTGCCAATCTTTTCTAAGAGATTATCGACGGCCTCACTGAGAATCTGTGTTTGATCAAGATTGATTTCATAATTAAATGGAAGGTCTAAATCAAAAGTAAATGAGCTAACTATCTGATTTACAAAACTGTCAATGGTTTTAACAGCGAAGTCGTTGTATTCGTGGAGTATTTCGTTGTATATTGAAACACCTCTGCTTTTTAAAGTTTCGACAGAAACAGCAGGGAGTTCATCAGCAATTATGCCAAAAATCAAAGAACCTGAGACTTCACTTTCCGATATCTCCTTCAATGCCTTCAAAATCCGCACTTTCATTTCGTTGGCGGCGTCGTTGGTAAAGGTTATGGCCAATATGCGTTGAAAATAGCGAGGATCTTCTTCTTTCAAAACCATTTTCAAATATTCCTTGGTCAGAGTAAAAGTTTTACCAGAACCTGCAGAAGAACCATAAATTTTAAAAAGCGACATAAATGTGTTTTTAGAGAAAGAATCAAAGTTACAAAATAAACCCAGACTCAAATCAAATTAGATTTCGGTTAAAACAAAACGACCATTTTAGGGGTATTAGTAACGAATAAATCCGTTTAACCTTACCGAATTCAAACCTTTTTCCTTATTTTGACTCTATATTTGTGTCGAAAAAAAATTCATTATTCATTATGAAATATTTGTACTTACTTCTTTCTCTAATATCGATTTCAACTTTGGCTCAAAAAGCACAAAACATCAGAATAAACATAAAAGACCAAAATACCAAAGCTCCAATTTCGGGAGCTACAGTACTAGTTAAAAACACAGTATTGTCGGGTGTGGCGAATGAAAAAGGAGAAGTACTTATTGAAAACGTTACGATTGGACGTCATGAGATAGAAATCACATCTGTTGGATACACCAAGTTGATATTAAAGGAGTTAATACTTGAGAACGCAAAAGAAATCGTACTAGATTTGGAAATGCAAGCAAGTAGCAAAACCCTTGACCAAGTTGTTATTACGGCCGCCACACCCAACATGTCGAAGGCAATTACTAGCCTGAATACTATTACCTTTGAGCAAATAATGCGTTTTCCGGCTACATTTTTTGACCCTGCTCGACTAGCCTTTTCATTTGCGGGAGTGGCCAATACCAACGACCAAGCCAACGGCATGTCTATCAGAGGTAATACCCCTGAAAGTATGCAGTGGAAACTGGAGGGCGTTGAAATAGTAAATCCCAACCACCTGAGCAATGCCGGGACTTTCTCCGATCAACCTACACAAACAGGTGGGGGCACAAATATTTTGTCGGCTCAAATGCTCGGACATATGAACTTCCTAACTGGAGCATTTCCAGCCGAATATGGCAATACCCTAGCAGGTGTAATGGACATGACCTACAGAGTGGGCAACAACAAAAAGTTTCAACATACTGCCCAAATTGGACTCATCGGTGTCGATTTATCCGCTGAAGGGCCGCTGAATAAGACCAAAGGAAGTAGCTATTTGTTCAATTACAGGTATTCATTCACCGGTTTATTAGGCTTGATGGGAGTAGATTTTGGTGGTGAAAGTATCAAATTTCAAGACTTGGCTTTCAATTTCAACTTCCCTACTCGCCGCTTGGGTACGTTTATGTTTTTTGGTATGGGAGGCAATTCTTCCAACCAATTTGTACCAAACAGCGACAAAACCTTGTGGGAATCTGAAAAGGACTTTAATAACATAGACTTCTATAGCAGAATGGGCGTGGCGGGCCTCAAACATAGCCTAAAACTTTCTGAAAACTGGAATTTAAAGACGGTAATTGCCAACTCAGGACTAGAAAACTTAAGGGATGCTTACAAAACCAATCCAATATTTAATATCAACTACACCTATCAGGCCCGCAATATCCTCGGCTTTTCGAGTATTTTGAGTGGGAATTTGAATCGAAAATTTGCATTAAAAACTGGTTTAAACATTAATCAATATTTCAACGAGTTCAACTTTAAGAACAACGGAGATTCTTTCTATAGTTTTAGTGGTTTAATGGTTCAACCTTTCGTACGAATTACTAATAACGAAAAAACTAGACTTAGCTATAATGCTGGTTTAGTAATACCACATTATACTTTGAGTCAAAAAACCTATTTGGAACCAAGACTTGGGTTGGCCTATGATGTAAGCAGTAAATTTAGCTTAAAAGCGTCCTACGGACTCCACAGCTACGAGTCTTCTAATCAAAACGCCTATGCCTTGCCGTACAGACCGATTCGTGCACATCACTTCAACCTAGGTTATCAATATCAATTATCTGAAAATCAGGAACTTTTTGGTGAAATTTTCTACCAGAACCTGTTCAATACGCCGGTTTCGAATAATCAATATTTGTCGGTTTTGAATGGATATGAAAACACAGTGGTGGAACTTTCGACCGATGCCAGCAACCTCAACAATCAAGGAAGAAACTACGGTATAGAACTTAACTACCGAAAATACTTGAGCAAGGGTCTTTTTGCATTGATAAATACCACCCTTTACAAAGCCGAATTCTTGGCTTTTGACAAAAAATATTATCAGACCAGATTCAGTGGAAACCACATTGTGAACTTGACGATTGGTAAGGAGTGGTCAAAATCTCCCGGAAAATTCATTGGACTGAACACTAGAATAGCTTGGCTAGGAGGTTTTAGAAATTACGAAATACTTGAGGCAGCTTCCATTGTGTCGAAAAGTACCATTTATAATTATTCTAAACCATTAATAGAAAAAAATCCGAACTATTTCAGGCCGGATTTGAGAGTATATTTCAAGAAATCAAAGGAAAAATTCTCCAGAACCGTGTCTATCGACATACAGAATTTCAATGGACAGAAAAACCTAGCTTACCAATATTATGATGCTTTGTTGGAGAAAGTCACTCCGAAATACCAACTGGGAATGATTCCGATGCTGAATTACAGAATAGAGTTTTAACAGTGGAGAGAACTTATTGTTTCTCTCCATTCATTACCATGTCCTGAACTTTCAAGATTACTTTTGAGACTTTTCCAGCCGAATCTCTTATAAACTCAACAGAACCATCATAGCCTACCACGTTAAAAATATCTTTTTTATCGGTAGATTTAAGAACCGCAGAACCTTGATCTGTTTCTCCAAATAGCTCACCATCCTTCAAAGAAACAGTCATCGAAGCCACCGCACTGTCGTCTGCGAATTTATACTTGCCTAGATATTCGGCCTTCGCATCACTTTGCTTGGTTCCTTTCAACTCAGACCCTTGCACTTTCACCGTTAAAGAAACTACTTGGCCGCTACCGTCTCGATTAAACACCAAAACAGCATTGTTGTTGGGTTCGGTAAATTCATCTTTGTTTTTTGAAGGAAAAATTTCACCCTTGCCTACTCCCTCTGCTTCTGCAAATAGCGTAGAACCTTCTACACTTATGATAATTTTTTCAAACGGGGCCCCATCAAACTTAAATGCCCCTGCATAGTCCAACAAATTGCCGTTTTGAGCACTCACAAACAAAGGAAAAGTTAGGAAAAGAACAATTACAAATAGTTTTTTCATCTTTTTGAAGTATTAATATTTAAGGTTTTTAGATAATTTATCCAAATTTAGATTTTTGGTTTATTTAAATCTGATTTTGGGAAGAAAAATTTTTAAAAAGCATAATTTTGTGTGTAAATCAATCAAATTCAAGAATGCCGAAGGTTGTAGAACACTTAGCCAAAGTAAATGACAAACCCGTATTTTCTATTGAAATTATACCACCGGCAAAAGGTGGGAAAATAGATGAATTGCTTAACGACATAGCACCTATGATGGAAATCAAACCTCCATTTATAGATGTTACCTATCACAGAGAAGAGTACATATCGGTTAAGTCCGATGATGGCACTACGAAAGAAATTAAAACGCGAAAAAGACCGGGAACCGTCGGAATTTGCTCAGCTATCATGCATAAATTCGATGTAGATGCTGTGCCGCACGTGTTATGTGGTGGTTTTACCAAAGATGACACTGAGGATTTATTGATAGATTTGAATTATTTGGGAATAGAAAACGTAATGGCACTCAGAGGCGACCACGCCAAGCCGTTTAGTACTTTCAAACCCAAAACAGACGGACATGCTTATGCAGCTGAGCTAATAACTCAAATAAACGACATGAATCATGGAAAATATTTACATGAGGATGCCGAATACTTATCCAAAAGCAATTTCTGCATCGGGGCAGCCGCTTATCCTGAGAAACATTTCGAGGCAGAGTCACATGAAATCGATTTTGACCATTTAAGAGCCAAAGTGGACGCAGGTGCTGAATATCTGGTAACACAGATGTTTTTCGACAATCAAAAATATTTTGATTTCGTAAACAAATGTCGAGAAAACGGAATTCAAATACCTATTATTCCAGGTTTGAAAATCCTTTCGACTAAAAAACAACTGGATATTCTTCCCAAATTGTTCTATTTAGAAATGCCCTCAGAGTTCGATAGTGCCGTGAGGCAAGCCAAAGACGATAAAGACGCCAGAGCGATTGGAATTGAATGGTGTATAGCTCAGTGTAGAGAATTGATGAAATTCGGAGTGCCAGCACTTCATTTTTACACCATGAGTAAATCAACCACCACGATGGCTGTAGCCAAAGAAATATTTTAAGGAAATCAAAAACTGAAATACAAAAAAAGGAGTCTTTCGACTCCTTTCTTTTATAAGATTCAACTTAAAATTTATTTGATATCTTCAAATTCAACCTCAAGATTGCTTCCGTCTTTGATAGAAACAAGTTCCAAAGCAAAGTTAAGCTCTTGACCGGCCAGAGGATGATTGGCATCCATCAACACATAATCTTCGGCTATTTCTCTGATTATTACAGGAATGGCTTGTTGACCATCATGCATGTTCAAAGTTCCTCCAACTTCTAGAGGCACATCACCAGGAATCCCTGCTTTGTCAAACTTAAATATCATCTGCTCATTAGCAGGGCCATACGCTTCCTCAACACCGATATGTATGTCTTTTTTTTCGCCGATGGCCATGCCCATTACGCCGTCATCAAAACCTTTGATAACCATTCCACTTCCAACTTCGAACTCCAACGGCTCTCTTCCTTCCGATGAATCAAATATAGTTCCGTCATTTAAAGTCCCTTTATAATGAAGTGAAACGATATCCCCTACTTTTACCATTTTTATATTTATTTACTTGTTAATATGCTCTTGCAAAAATCACTCTTCCTTCTGAAGGTTTGCCTGTTAATACACAAACACCAGCTTCTGATTTACTATTTAATGGAATACATCTAATCGTAGCCTTGGTCAATTCTTTAATTTTCTCCTCAGTTTCTGAAGTTCCGTCCCAATGAGCCATCAGGAAACCACCTTCTTCAATTTTGGCCGTAAACTCGTCCCAAGTATTCACTTCGAAAGTGTTTTCCGTTCTGAAATCAAGTGCTTTTTTATAGATATTTTCCTGAATATCATTCAGTAAGTTTTCAAGATATTGAGCAATTCCCTCAATCGAAACAATTTCTTTTGAAAGGTTATCCCGCCTTGCCACCTCTACTGTACCACTTTCTAAGTCTCTCATCCCTACCGCCACTCTCACTGGTACACCTTTTAGCTCATATTCGGCAAATTTCCAACCTGGTCTGGCTTGGTCATCTTTGTCAAATTTCACTGAAATCCCTTTTGATTTCAATTCTTTCAATATAGGATTTATTTTTTCAGAAATTTGCTCCAGTTGTTCGTCGCCTTTGAAAATCGGAACTATAACTACCTGAATTGGAGCCAATTTCGGAGGCAAAACTAAGCCCAAATCATCTGAGTGAGCCATTATCAAGGCACCCATCAAACGAGTACTTACACCCCAAGAAGTTCCCCAAACATATTCTAAAGCACCAGATTTGTCTTGGAATTTCACATCAAAAGCTTTGGCGAAATTTTGACCCAAAAAATGTGAAGTACCAGCCTGAAGTGCTTTTCCGTCCTGCATCATGGCTTCAATACACAGCGTATCCTCGGCACCAGCAAAACGTTCATTGGCCGTTTTCTGACCTTTAACCACTGGTAGTGCCATCCATTCCTCCGCAAAAGTGGCATAAACATCTAACATCCTTGCTGTTTCTTCTTCGGCCTCTACTTTGGTAGCATGAGCTGTGTGACCTTCTTGCCACAAAAACTCGGCGGTTCTTAAAAATATACGGGTACGCATCTCCCAACGCACTACATTGGCCCACTGATTTATGAGTAATGGTAGGTCTCTGTAAGACTGTATCCAGCTTTTATAAGTATTCCAAATAACTGTTTCTGAGGTAGGTCTAACTATCAATTCCTCCTCTAGTTTTGCATCTGGGTCAACAATTACACCGTTGCCGTTAGGATCATTTATTAGTCTGTAATGAGTAACTACGGCACATTCTTTCGCAAAACCTTCCACGTGTGAGGCTTCTTTTGACAAGAAAGATTTCGGAATAAATAACGGAAAATAGGCATTGCTATGACCAGTTTCTTTGAACATGTCGTCCAATGCTCTTTGCATTTTTTCCCAAATTGAAAACCCATACGGTTTAATCACCATACACCCTCTTACTGCCGAGTTTTCGGCCAAATCTGCTTTTTTAACGAGTTCGTTGTACCACTCTGAATAATTCTCACTACGTTTAGGAAGACCTTTAGACATTTTTCAAGTATAGTTTTAATATAAGAAGTAAAAATTGCATTTTACTTATAAAAACTTTTGTTAATTATTTTGTTAACAATAGCCATTAAGGTTGCAAAGATAAGTTTTAATATTATTTTTGTAATGAAATATTTCACTAAGAATGTTTCAAAAAATATAAAAGCCGATGACGCAACCTTTTGGGGTATTTGAGCGTCTAAGTATATATGATTAGGTACACCTTTTTATCTAAAAAAATTATGAAACTTAAAAATTCAGTTTTGTTATTGGGAGCCAGCATTTTCATTGCTTCTTGTACAAACAAATCCCTTCCAACCAGTGGAGAGACTGATGACATGTATGCAACTTCTGCTGATGCTGCACCTGCTCCTATTGTGGCCTCTTCTAATGCTCCATTTAATAAAAACAATGGTGTAAATACCCAGCAATTACCTTACGAAGATGAGTATGACAGAATGGATAGCGGGAATCAGGCGGAATCCACTGACGATTATTACAGCGAGGATTACATAACTTCGCGTGATTTCAAAAGAAAATCTAGTCCAAACCCTGGATATTCAGACGGTTATAGTGATGGATATAGCCAAGGATGGTTAGATAACTCTTGGAGCCAGCCGATTGCAATGGGATGGAACTCGCCCTTTAATAGATTTGGATTTAATTCCTTTTCTCCATTTAACTCAGGCGTATTTTTGTCATACGGATTTGGTGGTGGTTGGAATTCTTGGAATAGATTCTCGCCTTGGGGTTTCAACTCTTGGAACAATCCTTGGATGATGGACTCTTGGGCTTTCAATTCATGGGGATACAGTCCTTGGGGATTCAATAGCTTCTATTCACCTTGGGGATTCAATAGCTTCTATTCACCATGGGGCTACAATAGCTTCAATTCTCCATGGGGTTTCAACGACTTTTATGGCAATGGTTTCTACAACAATTACAGACCTTACTATAACAACCAGGCTATTATTTCCCAAAACTCCTACAGGAATGGGTCTAGAACTTATGGTGCTAGGGAAACCGGAAGAAACTCTTCTAATTACAATGACAGATTTGTAAATACCAATAAACCTGCTGCGACCGCTTCAAGTGGAAGAACATCAAGCTCGGTGAGAAACTCTGGAAATACAAGCACTGCAAATGGAGAAAGAGTTTTGGCAGACAGAAAAAATGGAACTTGGGTAGGCAATACTTCTGGTAACAACACCAACAGTAGTAACCGAACCACTTACTCTAACTCAAGATCTAGTAGTGGTGCTACAGATTCTTACAATCCAAGCTCAAGAAGACCTGCAAGTTATGATTCTTACAACAGGTCGAGCAACTCAGGATCAAGTAGCTATAGCTCAAGAAGTGCCAATACCAATAGTACTGCTCAAGGTAATACCTACACGCGTTCTTCTTCTAGCAGATCATCAGCGAACAATAACTATAGTTCTCCAAGTTATGATCGAGGATCTTCTTATTCTTCACCTAGTAGCGGTAACTCAAGTTATAGCTCGGGATCAAGTTCAAGAGGAAGTAGCAGCAGTGGTGGCTCATCTTCTGGTGGTTCTAGCTCAGGTGGTGGATCTTCAAGAGGACCAAGATAATTTTTAATTAAAAACTCAATTTTATACCCCGCTAATAAACCAATTGTTGTTGGCGGGGATTTTTTTATCCTTTTTTTAAAATATAACACTATGAAAAAGTTAATTATTGGAGCATTTGCATTTGCTTTGGGCATTTCTTCATCGGTGGCACAATTGTCTCTGAATGGTCATTTTTATGGAGAAGACGCCTTGAAATTCTATTCTTATGGCAACTACGGTTCAGCAAGAACACAAGGAATGGGAGGAGCATTTACAGCTCTAGGGGGTGACTTGAGCAGCTCTTACTTAAATCCAGCGGGTCTAGGTTTTTACAATAAATCCGAGTTTACGATAAGTCCAATATTTACGGGTACCAACACTACTTCGAATTATATTGACAACCCTACCAAGCTAAGTGCCTCTAACATGAGCATTGGCCAAATTGGTGTGGTATTTAGTAACAGAGGAGTTGGCACCCGCAAAAAAAGAACCGCATGGAGTATTTCATACAACACTTTGGCAAACTTCAACAATGATTTTTCTTATAGCGGTTCGAATAAAAGAAGCTCTATATCAGACTATTTCGCAGAGAGAGCGACCCAAAGAGGAATAAGTTCAGAGGCGTTGAATAATGAATTTAATACCACTACTCGACTAGCTATGAATACCACGGCCCTAGCCTATCAAGCCTACTTGATAGACCCGGTTCAAGGTGGCGGTTATGTGGCATCAGAACTTTCGACTCCAGTTAACCAAAAAGGAAATGTATCAGAGAGCGGTAACCTTGGACAAATAAACTTGGGATACGGTATCAACTACGACGACAAAACATATGTTGGGGCTTCACTTGGAATTCAGAACCTAAATTATACCCAAATAACAGACTTGACGGAGCAATTTCCTAACGGACAGATTTTCAATGGTTTTACCTTTGGAGACGAACTTTTCGTAAAAGGTACAGGTATAAACCTGAACGTGGGAGTTATAATGAAAGTTAGTGACAACGTCCGATTTGGTGCAAATATCACCAGTCCGACGTCTATGAGGGTAAATGAAACTTATACATCTTATGTGGCTTACGACCAAAAACCAAATACCTTTGAATCGGACGAAAAAGAACTTTTCACTGTACCTAACGACTTCAAATATAGGATTTCGTCCCCATTGAAAGCCAATTTGGGTACTTCGATATTTCTGCCTAAAAAACTAGGTGTGGTAAGTGTAGAAGCCGAGTATGTAGGTTACAACATGATGAATGTGAGAGATAAAGAAGATAATATTTGGTCCACCGACCAAAAAAGAGGAATTCAAAGCGAGTTCAAAGACGTGGTAAATGTAAAAGTTGGTAGCGAATTAAGATTTGGAGTTGCAAGGGTAAGAGCAGGATTGAACTATCTCGGAGATCCAAGAAAAAACAGTGATGCTTTTAATACCAGGTCAACCCTTATTGGAACCGTAGGAGCAGGAATAAGAAATAACAGGTTCTTTGCTGATGTTTCCTACTCTAGAACTTCTAGAGATTTCGCTTTTACGCCATACAACCTTAGCAACGAAACCGACTTTGAATCTGCTACACTGAAGCAGTCAAAAGGTATCGTAGGAATTAGCTTTGGCACGTTTTTCTAAAAACAGAAACATAAAAAAGGCGGTTTTAGTAATTTAAAACCGCCTTTTTTGTTATCGATCAGTATTACCATTTCTTTTCAAAATCCCCTCTAGAAAAGTATTTTTCGATAAAGCAGTACATTAAAATAAAGAAATATCTACTACCCATTTCCCTAATTTTTAACTTAGACTCACCATACTTTCTATTTGTCCAAGAATTGGGTACCACAGCAAAACTAAAGCCCCGGATGATTGCCTTTAAAGGAAGTTCGATGGTAAGGTTAAAATGTGGTGACAAAAAAGGCTTCACTCCTTCTATAGTATGTCTTTTATAAAGCTTAAAAGCATTGGTTGTATCGTTATATTTAATATTCATGACCATCCTGATAATGGCGTTGGCCACTCTATTGATCACTTTTTTAACTCCTGGATAATCAATCGTTTTTCCTCCTTTCATGAATCGACTACCAAAAACGCAGTCGTAATTGCCTGCCATCATAGTCTCATAAAACTTAACAAGATCATGAGGAGAATCGGACAAGTCGGCCATCATAACGGCCACGCAATCGCCCGAAAATCTTTCAAGTCCATATCTTACCGCGTAACCAAAACCATTTGGACCAGAATTAGTGACAAAATTCAGTGCATCATGTTTTGCTTTTAGTGATTCCAATACCTCGAGTGTATTATCCTTAGAATTGTCATTGACCACCAAAATCTCGTAGTTCATCTGTTTTTCAGAAAGAACTGACACCAACTCCTCGATGGTTTCACCAATAGACTCTGCCTCGTTGTAAGCAGGAATGACAATACTTAGCCTCACTTATTTTTGGGTTAATTGATTAAAGCTTATTTGAGTTTTATTTGCTGTGAAAAAATCTGTTCCAGAATATCGTTCAAGTCATACTTATAATTCCAATCAGGATAATGACTTTTGAACTTTGAAACATCCGAAATATACCAAATATGGTCTCCAATTCGATTATCCTCAGCATAGCTGAAGTTCATTTTGTTACCCGTAATTTGTTCACAAATCTCTATAGCTTCAGTCATAGAACAATTTGAATGACGACCACCACCTGCATTGTAAACCTCACCTTGACGAGGATTCATGTAGAAATGATAAAACATATTTACGAGATCATAAGAATGAATATTGTCTCTCACTTGCTTACCCTTGTAACCAAACACAGTGTAATGATTACCGGTTACGGCACATTTCATCAGATAAGACAAAAATCCATGAAGTTGCGTCCCCGAGTGATTTGGCCCTGTGAGGCAGCCACCTCTAAACACCGCCACGTTCATTCCAAAGTACTTGCCATATTCTTGAGCCAACACATCAGCTGCCACTTTTGAGGCACCAAAAAGCGAGTGCTTGGAGTTGTCTATACTCATGCTTTCGTCTATACCATGCTCATAGTAAGCATGCTCCTCAGAGATTTCCCAACGTTTATCTTGCTCAATCAAAGGTAAATAATTAGGGGTATCACCATAAACTTTGTTAGTAGAGGTAAAAATAAATACAGCCTTCGGTGCATGTAACCTAGTAAGTTCCAACAAATTGAGCGTTCCATTGGCATTTATGGTAAAATCAGTCAATGGCTCCTTGGCAGCCCAGTCATGGCTTGGCTGAGCGGCTGTATGTATTATCAATTGAATATCAGAAGCATATTGCTTAAAAACCACCTTTAAAGCCTCATAGTTTCTGATATCTATAGCATGATGTATGTAATTTTGAATACTTTCTTCCAATTCATCCTTGCTTCTTTCGGTAGAAGCATCTTTGCCAAAAAAATAGGCTCTTTGGTCGTTATCTATACCGATAACTAAATCCATTTTGTCAGAGAAAAAACGTACGGATTCACTTCCTATCAAACCAGCAGAGCCAGTAACTATGGCGACTTTCATATTTTACTTTAAAATGTTTTCTAATTGTTTTTCGTTTTTGACAATCCACTGGTGAATGTCAGCAAAAATCTCATTTGCCGTTTTTTTAGGTGACCAGCCTATCTCACGTTCGATTTTAGAATTATCGGTAATGTAAATTCTCAAATCAGCAGGTCTGTTTTCTTTCTCAGATCCTACT
This sequence comes from Lacihabitans soyangensis, assembly GCF_024343775.1. GTDB lineage: Bacteria > Bacteroidota > Bacteroidia > Cytophagales > Spirosomataceae > Leadbetterella > Leadbetterella soyangensis. The sequence goes on from NZ_RJUF01000014.1 coordinate 43,993, forward strand.
GTTATTTTATTTCCAGATATTTCTTCACAAATCTTGGTCATCTCCAATAGCGAAACACTACTATTTACCCCACCACCTGCGTTAAAAACCTTACCAGTAAACTTCGAAATATTATGTATCTGAAAATCTATTAATTCAACCAAATCATCCACATGCAGAATGTCCCGAACTTGCTTTCCAAGGCCACTATAACCTATGTATTTCAGTGATTGTTTCCAAAAATGTTTAGCCATCCAAAGTGTTACCACGCCTTGGTCAGTCTTACCCATTTGTCTTGGCCCAGCTATCACACCAAAACGTGTAATGGCAGCGTCAAGGTTATAAAAAGCCGAATATTCTTGTATGAATAATTCTGATGATAGTTTGGTGGTGCCATAAAAAGACCTCGCACCAGACAATGTAAAATCTTCGGAAATACCCCTACTCGAAATCCCCGACAAAATCTGATTATCAGTGAATGAAAAACGAGTTTCTTCTTCAATAAAGTTGGCAGTTTCGATACTGTCGATCGGATAAACTCTACTGGTGGATAAGAATATAAGCTTAGCCTTGTGTTTAAGGCAAACATTGAAGCAGTTTATCGAGCCGTAAAGGTTGTTGTTGATAACATAACTCGGGTCGGAATTTAAACCGGACATAACTGAAGGTTCAGCTGAAGCCTCTATCAAAACGTCAAAAGCTTCAATGGAATTTAAGTCTTCAACATTTCGAATATCGCCATGTATAAATTCGATATCTCTTTCTTTGAAATCGGCCAGATTCAACTCCGAGCCTCTTCTTTTAAGATTATCAAATGCTATTATTTTATATTTTGGATATTTTTCTTTGAGCTGTATACAAAGTGTAGAGCCTATAAAACCCGCACCTCCAGTAACTAAAATTGTCATTTATGCTAATGTTAACTGTACTTTAAAAGTACCTGATCTTAAAACTCAATATGTGGATTTTGTTGTTAAGCGAATGCAAATTTATCAATACTTGCTATCAAAAACAAATATATTCATAAAGAGATGAATGCTGTTTTATGAGCCTAAGATCTAAAATGAAAAATACGAAACACAATTAATTAACTTTATCCTTAGAATAAAAGTAATACACAGATTCTAAATGCGATACGAACATTTGTCCATCGGTATTAGCTAATAAATCAAGTTTAAAAACGGAGTTACGCTTTTTTAAGAACTTCTTAACTTGTTCAAACTCGAACTTGGTGTAGAAAACACCTTTTCTACTATCAGTATTGTAGGGTTTTAACACACTCAGAAAGCTACTGCCGTCTTCTCCGTGAAAAATCAGGTAATACTTGGTCGATTTATTGGTATGCCTAAGATTAGTGAGATTCAGTACAATCTCGTGAAAATTATTCAAACTAAAAGCCTCCTCCAATATCGGCCTCGAAACAGTATCTTCTTTAAACTTAATAGTCTCTGTTAATGGATTAACTTTTGATTTAGTCATATACTCATCGTAATCGAAGTCATTTCGAAAAAGAAGCCATTTTCCGCAAACATTCAAATTATCGTCATCCAGACTAAATACTGATATTTTAGCATCCTCGTTTGGCAAATATTTTTTGGGCAATAAAAAATCAAACCCCACTGATTGAGCCTTTACCTCCTCAAACAAACTCAAGTGGGCGTTTAAGGCTGGAATTAAGAAATAGGACTTTTTGCCCTTAGACTCCAAAATAATTCCTAGTTTAAGACTTCGAGCCCGAAAAACCCCATAATAGTTACCCTTTATTCTCAAATATGGATTTTCTTTGATGGCAAATCCCTCAATTTTCTTTATTTCAAATCCACAATCTTTAGATACCGTCCGTATTTTAAACTTGGACGAATCAAATATTTTTGAAACCACACTTTCTTTGATTTTATCTAAATCAAAATAGCCTTTTTGAACCAAATCCTCTATCCTATGATTTGAAACGAGAGGGATATTATAAAGAGTTTTTCTGTCCTTGTAGAGATCAAGTGTATTACCCAAATACATCATTTCGTCATTTCTTGTTTCTCTTTCATCGTATTTGAGGGTTTCTATCCAAGTTCTGTAATTCTTTATTTGGTAGGCGAATCCAGCCAAAATAATCACCGCAAAAAACAAGGTAACTTTTTTAAAACTACTTTCAAGTTTCCAGGGTCTCAGAAACTCCTTAAAAAAAAGCATGTAAAGCAGTGTAAAAATCATTACACTGTTTATTAAGTAAGCACCTCTTTGTAAAAACTCAGTACCATACTCATTTCTTTTTATTGAAATAATCAAAAAAGTTAACAAATAGAACGCTAGCATTAGTGTAAGGCTCAATTCCTTTTTGTAGGCTTTCCTGAAAATCACAAAAAATAAAATTAAAGCCAGAGCCAAAAGACCCAATACTAAATTGGTTTTTAGAGAACCAAAACCACCAATCCCTCCAATATAAATAGGATACACTTTAAGCAAATACGGGATAATATCTAACTTAAATACACTTTTGCCACTCTCATAGTCGTAAAAATAAATGTAGGAAATCAGTAACGAAAACATCGACCAAATAAACAATCTCTTGTATTCTTTTTGCATGGCTAAACCTACAAACACTATCGGCATTAACAATATGCCGTTCCCGTTAGAAAATACCCCAAAGAACAAAAATACCAGAGGCAAAAAAGTAAACTTCCTGCTAATTGCAGTGTAAATGGTGCCGACGGTAAAAAATATCATCGGAAAATGACTAAGAGATTCCATTGCCAAATAATAAATTTCGGCGTAAGCAAAACTTAGCATTAATATGGGTATCGGTAAAAAAAAGTAGAAACGCTTTAGATTAAACGCGGCCTCCAGATACAAGAAAATCATAGAGGAAATATAGAAAACAAGGCCAATAATCCTGAATACTGCTAAATCGACCTTCCCAGAAAAATAAAAATAGGTCAAATTGATTATTCTTAGTGTGGCTATCCGGTGCTCGTTATGTTGCGAAAACACCAGATCTATTTTTTCCCAAAAACCTTTAAGTCCAAAGAATTTATTATTGAAATCAAAGAAAGCCTCGTAATCGTCGGCAATTGGGAAGTTCTGAAAGTTCAAGGAAACGTCGTAACAATACGCCCCAAGAAAAATCAGAAATATAAATATGGATAATATATTTAATATCCTCATCAAAAGTAATTTTAAAGACCTAGGACATTAAATGACACAAAGTGAACACATTTTTTTATGTAGAATGATAGGTGACTCCAATCTTTATCACCTCTAAAACCCGTAATATTATTGCAAAGTTCTGAAATGAGCATCCAGAATCCACATGATTGTATTGGCGTCAGTATCGCCTTCAATCACAATGTCGGCTTGCTTATAAATATCAATTCTTGATTCGTAAGTTTTCAGCAAAGTATCTAACAAGGAATCGCTTTCTAAACTAAAAAGTGGCCTATTATTCTTTTTTGAGTTACGCATTCTTTCTTCCAATTTGAAAGGCTTAACATCCAAAAAAACGCTAATACCGTTTTCTTTGATAATGGCCATATTGTTGTTGTAACATGGCGTTCCGCCTCCTGTGGCTATTACTAACTTGGTATTGACCTCAATTTTCTTTAGTTGATCCGACTCCAACTTTCTAAAGTAATCTTCACCTTCTAAATTAAAAATTTCGTTAATTTTCTTTCCTTCAGAAATCTCAATTTTTTTATCTAAATCAATAAAATCGTAATTTAATTCTTTTGCTAATTGTCTTCCAAGGGTACTTTTTCCTGAGGAAGGCATCCCCAACATAAAAATATTTGTCGTCATTCTTAAAACTTAGTACTAATTATCAATTCATTTACCTGATCGGCGGTTGGAATATTGTTATAACTCCATTTCTTCACTACAACGCCATCTTTTAACAACACAAAACATGGATTATTTCTTGCCATGGTTTTTAAAACCTTTTCATCGCAAGTATAAAAATTAAACCCAATTTTCTTCTCTTTTGCAAAACCCAAATATTCCTCTAATGGTATAGATGTAATTACCATGGGTTTTATCTTTCTTTTGGAAACTTTGGTTGCCAAGCTATTTATGGGACCAAAATCCAACTCCTCTAATCCATCTTTTTTCTTCAAAACAATAAAAAACACGTTCCCCTCGAATGTTTGTTGCGTAAAATCGTTTCCGGCACTGTCAGCAATGCTGTAATCAGTAATTTTGGCTTTCAACAGATCTTCATTAAGAACCTTCGATGAGATGTATTTATAGGTATTTGTATCTGCTAGGTATTCTTTACTCTCAATTTCCTTCTTTTCTCTTTTGTTCAAGAAAACATACTGCAGATCGGGTTTGATATCAGGACGTTCCATCTGTTTCGGAATACTCTTACCAGCAGCGTAAGGCAAAAAGTCTAGAATTGGCAAATACCTGATGGCATAAACACCAATACCAATTGAAAAGATCGTGGCAATAAGGACCATTGGTGTTCCAAATTCCGACTTTCCAAATTTCTTGCGGTAGACAAATATGATTAGAATAAATACCATACTTATGATATCCTTCAAGAATGAATCCCATGGTTTCAATTTAAGAAAATCTCCAAAACAACCGCAATCCGTTACTTTATTGAAATACGCCGAGTAAAATGTTAAGAAGGTAAAAAACAACATTAGTCCAAGAACCAACCAGGAGGTTTGTTTCATTTTGAAGTTAAATACCAAAGCCACACCTAAAACTAATTCTAGGCAACAAAAAACCAGAGACATACCAAGGGCATTGTGAGCAAGGCCATTAAAAAATGGAGCAAGTGCAGGCAAATCTCCAGCGAAGACTTCAAAATATTCTTGTAGTTTTAATCCTGTACCATAAGGATCCACTACCTTCACAAAACCAGAGAAAATGAATTCCAATCCAACCAGAATTCTTGACAAATTTGCTAGGAATTTCATACTTACTGTTGAATTTGTTGTATTTGCACGTTTCTTAATTTTATTAAACAAAAAACAGAATAATTGATAATATCTTGATAACCAGCCCTTATACCCTCAGAAATTAAAGTTTTACCATTGTTATCTTCAATCTGTTTTATTCGGAGCAACTTCATGAGAATAATGTCCGTCATTGAACTTACTCTCATCTCTCTCCATGCCTCACCGTAATCATGATTTTTGTTAAAGAGCAGTTCTTTCACCTCAGATATTTCCTTGCTATATGAAGCCTGTAAATCTTCAAGACTGTCGCCAGTTTCACCGCTCTTGGTAAGAATCAAAGCCATTACACAGTAGTTAATTATACCTATAAACTCGGATACCTGACCCTCTTCCACTCTTGAAAATCCATTTTCTTGGAGCGTCCTGATTCTTTGAGCTTTGATAAATATTTGGTCTGTGATGGATGGCAAACGTAAAATCTTCCAAGAAGTCCCGTAATCTGAATTCTTCTTGGAGAAAATCTCGAAGCAACTGTTTATTATTTCTGAATATTCAATTTCTGTGTTAGACATTGATATTTTCCAATATTTTTAGTTTTTTTTGCAAACTATGAAAGACACGATAAATATAGGAGGTAAAATACTTGACCTACAAAAACCAATAATCATGGGAATAATGAACATTACCCCTGATTCCTTCCACAAAGATAGTAGATTTAATCCTTTTGATGAAGATTTTTTAAAAAAAGCTAATGAAATGCTCGAAAATGGAGCCTCTATCATTGACATCGGTGGATATTCATCTCGACCGGGTGCTGTAGATATTTCAGAAAATGAAGAAATTGACCGGGTAATTCCAGCCATAGAAATCTTAGTTAAAAATTTCCGAGACGTAACGATATCCATTGACACCTTTAGGGCCAAGGTTGCTTATTCCGCATTATCCTCCGGGGCGAAACTTGTGAATGATATTTCGGCGGGGGAATTGGACCCCGAGATGGTTCCACTTATTATCAAGAATAATTATCCTTACATATTGATGCATATGAGAGGAAATCCTGAAACTATGCAAAACCTTACAGGCTACGAAAATATATATTCCGAAATCTTAGAACAGCTGGACACGAAAGCCAACTTTTTAAGAAAAAACGGAGTCAGAGATATAATCATAGACCCCGGTTTTGGTTTTTCTAAAACGATTGAGCAAAATTATGAATTAATGAAGAATCTATCGATTTTCAAGAACGAAAACTACCCTATCTTAGTGGGAATTTCACGAAAATCGATGATTTATAAACTCCTCAAAATAGATAGCTCCGAAACCTTGGAAGCAACCGCTCAATTGCACTTACAAGCACTTTTGGCTGGTGCAAACATCCTAAGAGTGCACGATGTAAAATCCGCCAAAAACTCAGTAGAATTATACAAAATATTAAAAAATTCATAAAACCAAAACCGTAAAATAATTTTATTCGGAATTATAATAAATAGAGATAGAAATTCTTACAATCTATATTATATTTACGATTAATAAATCTTAACGTACATAAATAATAAAATCATGAGAAAAATCTTCTTTCTACTTTCAATGATATTTTCAGGATTTGGAGTCTTTGCTCAGCCACTGGTGGCCCCAACTTTGCAGGATTTACCTTCCTCTATTACCACAAGCTCTTTTTTAATCCTAGTTACTGACACCAATCCTTCGGAAATGGCTATCGAGGTTGAAGTCAGTGGTGGTGGTGTAACCAGATCGAATGTTGTACCTGCGGGCAGTTCTTTCAACTTCCATGCTACTAGTCTAGTTCCTAAAACTGGTTATCAAGTTAGAGCAAGAGCATTAGGTTGTGCAGCTGTTGCAGGTTGTTTAAACTTGGGTCCTTGGTCTACCACTTACACTATAACCACCTTAGTTGCAGCTCCCGTTGCACCTATTCTTAAACTTGATAACAATTGTGCTCGATTTGTCGGGATATCCTGGGAAATGCCTGCAAGAGGTGATGAAGTTACGAACTTCACAATTCTGAGAGCATTTGACGGGGTGAGCTTCCAAACTGTAGGAAACGTACCGGGCGGGCAGCGTAACCTTTTTGACTTGGGAATAGCCGCAGGAGTACCTGCTACTTATATTGTATTTGCCGAAAATAGCACAGGCCGTACGCCATCAGCCAGATTAACTGTACCGGTTAAAGCATTTGTTCCTCCTGTTCCACCAATCAACGTTAAGTCAAGTACTGTGAACAAATCAGATACTCAGTTGAATATTGTCTGGGAAAACCCTGAGCAAGATTTCGCTTGTGGAACAAATATTAGGAGCTCATACTATGTAATGATTAAAAGAGAGGGTGAAACCGAATTTAAGGTTTATGACATTATATATCCAAATGCCAGCGGTATCATAATAAAAGGATTGAAACCAAACGAAAGAGTTGAATATGACATCTTCTCTCTCAGCGATAAAGGATTGTTCTCAGAGCACAGAATTGGGGTGGATAACACTTACGGCCCTGCCAGCAAGCCTACTAACTTTATAGGTGTTGCTTTCAAAGATGCTGTCAACAACTCCGCCATAGGCTTAAGTTGGGATCACGCACCAAAAGACGAGGACTATTTTGTTATAGAAGCAAGCAAAGATGGAATCAATTTCATGACATTGGGTAAAATCAAAGACGGTAATAACACTTTTAAACACGAACCAATAGAAGAAGGTGTAGATTACATATATAGAATCAAAGCTGGCAACTACCTCTTTGGAGAGTCGGATTATGTGACAACCCAACCAATTAAATATGCATATTCCGCAAAACCAAATGCCCCATATGGCCTTTCGGGTGTAATTTCTGCAGCGAAAGTAGATTTAAAATGGTATGACGATTCCAACAAAGAAGAAAACTATATACTAGAAAGATCGGTTGACAACAATACTTCTTTTGTCGAACTTAAAAAACTTGATAGAAACACAACTAGATACACAGACAATACCGTTACTGCGGGTAAAACGTACTTCTACCAAGTAAAAGCCGTAAACACCCTTGGCTCATCGGCTGCATCAAATGTTTTTCAAGCTAAAATTGCAGGTGGAGCAGGCTTGTTGAATACTGAAATCAGTATTTATCCAAATCCAACCTTAGATTTTGTTACAATTAGCAACGAATCACTAAATACAAGTGAATCTTTCGAAGTTTCTATCTTGGATCAAAACAATATGGAAGTCTTCAAAAGAACTTATGGAACTAAAAATGTAAAAATCAATCTAGAAGATTACAAAACTGGTGTTTACAATTTAATAATTAAAAACCCAACAGAAACTATTTCTAGAAAAATAGTAAAATACTAAAATTAGCTTTTAAAAATATTCGAAAGAGTCACCCAAAAGGTGGCTCTTTTTTTTTATACCCAAAAGACAAAAAACAAGTCTCCCAAAGAATCAAAAGAGATTCAGGTATTACATATTTGGACTATATTTTTTTTAAATATTATATTTTTTACATAATTTTACCCTCATACATAATGCAATTCCTTAATTAATAAAGAAAATGAAAAAATTTCTAATTCTTTTTGCGTGCTTAATAGCTTCTCTAAATTACACTTTCGCCCAGTTTCCTCCCCCCCCTCCAACAGGCCTTGTGGCAGGTCAAGTAGGCTTAACAAACTCTGTGAATATCTCATGGACGGCACCAGTAGGGGCTATTAATGGTTATAAAGTATATTATTCAAGTCCTGCTGACCCGCTAGACTCGGTCACATTGGGGTCTTCCGTAACAAGCTTAAATCTTAGTAATTTACTTTTCAACCAAAGTTACACTTTCAACATGAAGGCTTTTAGGGTAGTTGGTCCAGATACATTAAGATCAACGGCTACTGGAAATGCTATTGTTCTAGTGGTGGGCTTGGTTGCACCTTCCCCAACGGCAGACTTGGGCTTGGTGACTCATAATTTTATTGGTCTTCAAATTACTGATAGCAATGTTTTTGAAACAGGTTTTGATGTCGAATTAACTGAGAATGGAAACATTACCACTGTTGTAGCAGCTGCTGGGTCTTCAGTTTTCCAACCTCTGACCAATCTTAAGCCTAAGACTGGCTATAGCATTAGAGTTCGTGCAAAATACAATTCATTGGCAGGTCCATGGTCTAGTTCAATATTTGTAGCCACCAAAGTTGGATTTCCCCCAGCACCAATATTATCTTCTGATTTAAACTGTCCTACTTTAATAAATCTAAAATGGTCTATACCCTCAAGAGCTGAGGATATAGAAGAGTATATTTTGAAAAAATCATACGATAACGTAACATTTTATGATCTTGACAAACCCGCCCTTACTTTAAATAATTATTTTGACCAAACTGCCTTGGCAGGTGCAACTCAATATTACGCACTGTTTGCTCGAAACTCCACAGGTAGCACAGCCTCAAACACAGTAGCTGTGACTGCTCAGGCCTTTCAAAAACCTAATGCACCTCTCAATCCAATCTCTGATCAAGGCAATAAGTCACGTAATCACTTGACAATTAGATGGACCAACGGCTCTGAGGATCAAACTTGCAAAACTAACATCAGAACGAACACGATAGTAATGATAAAAACGAACAATACGGGTGATTTTAAGCAATACGCAAACCTTCCCGCATTTGCAAGTTCGGTAAAAATAGAAAATCTAAACCCTAAAGATATTGTTGACGTTGCTATATTTGCAGTAAGTGACAAAGGTTTGTTCTCAAACCCTGCAAATATTAGAGATACAACCGCAGGTCCTCCATACGCACCAACCAATCCTATAGCTGTGTTTTTTGTAGATGCCCTTGGCAATCCAGTATTTGATATTAGCTGGAAGGACAACTCAAAAGATGAGGACTATTTCATTGTTGAAAGAAGCTTGGATAATAAAACATTCGCTGAGCTAGGAAAGATTAAAATGAATATAAATTCGTTTAAAGACCTTACTCCTGAAGAAGCTACCATTTATTACTACAGAGTAAAAGCTGGTAGTAACACCGAAGGTGAATCTGCGTATTCGCCGTCTATAGGACCATTTATTGTTAACCCAACGAAAGCCCCTAATGCTCCATATGGTCTGAAAGCCAAAGAAAACGCAGGTAAGGTAAACCTGACTTGGTACGATGACTCAAAAAGAGAAGAGAGCTATATCATCGAAAAATCATTGGATGCTGGTGTTAACTACAGTCTTGTCGCAACACTTGGCAAAAATGTTACTTCTTACACAGATGAGAACGTTTCAGCTGGTAAGACTTACCTTTACAGAGTAATAGCCAAAAACGCAATTGGCAGTTCTGCAAACTCGAATATAGCCACTATAAAGATGAGTGGAGTTGGATCCTCTCCTAATCCAATTACATTGAGTGTATACCCTAATCCTGCTTTTGAAACCCTAAATATTAAGGTTAACGAAATCAAAAGTGAGTCTGTTTACAATCTTAGAATTTTCGATAGGAACAACAGGCAGGTATTATATAAAACAATTAAATTTGACAATGCGGAGGCTGTTCAGATTCCAGTTTTCCGATTGAACCAAGGGCTTTACAATGTAGTTATCACTAATGGAGAAACAAGCATTTCTAAAAAAATATTCAAATATTAATGCAAAAAGAGGTCAAAGTTTTGACCTCTTTTCTTACAATCCCACTGAATAATAGAACTATACAAAGAAGACTTTTGAAATTTTTTATAATTTATTTTTGACACTGAGAAACTTCGATTAAATGGTAATCGAAGTTTTTTTTTTGTTAAAAAATCATTATGTTTGCATAACAAATTTTTTTTATAACCTAAACTTAACAATGCATGAGAAAGAATTTACTTCTTGCCCTTGTGCTATTTTGCTCATCAATGGTGGCTTTTGCCCAGAGTAAAATAAGCGGAAAGGTAACTTCAGCAGACGACGGATCAGGCATCCCTGGGGTGACTGTTCAAATCAAAGGTACCTCGAAAGGTACACAAACCGACCTAAATGGTGGCTACGAAATCGAGGCAGCCGCCGGTCAAACGCTCGTTTACAGTTTTGTGGGAATGGTGTCACAAGAAGTGGCAGTAGGCACAAAATCTATTATCAATGTTGTATTAGCTAGCGACGCCAAAGCTCTATCAGAAGTGGTAGTAACAGCCCAAGGTATTGTTAGAGAGAAAAAAGCAATAGGTTACGCGGTTACTACGGTAGCGAGCGACCTTATCAACAATCGTCCTGAGGCGGATGTTAGCCGTATCCTTCAAGGAAAAGCTCCTGGTGTAAACATTACCTCTACGGGTGGTATGTCAGGAACTGGTACCAATATCACCATCAGAGGTTATTCTTCTGCAACTGGTTCAAACCAGCCGCTATTTGTAGTTGATGGTGTTCCTTTCAACTCAGGAACCAACGGACAATCAGGCTTCACTGGTGGTGGACAAACAACTTCTAGCCGTATGCTAGATATTGACCCTAACAACATCGAAAGTGTATCGGTTTTGAAAGGTCTTTCGGCAACTGTATTATATGGTGACCAAGGCCGTAATGGTGTAATCTTGATTACTACCAAAACTGGTGGTGGTAAAAGAAAAAATGCTGAGGTTAGCTTGAATCAATCGTATTTCCAAAATACCATAGCTTCCTTGCCAAAGTATCAAAACAATTACGGTGGTGGTTTCCAACAATTGACTCCTCCTTCTTGGTTCTTCTCAAACTGGGGAGCGAATTTTGCGGATCAACCTACTACCAAACATCCAATTGGTTTGTCAGGTGTTGCAAAAATCAGAAATGCATTCCCTCAGTATGCTATAGACCCTACAAAACCATGGGGTAATGGTGCGGCTGATTTATTGAACAACGTTGTGGATATTCCTAACGTGGCTCAAGACAATATTGGAAAGACATTCTTTAGAAAAGGAAATGTATTTAACACTTCGGTAGCTATTTCAGGCTCGTCTGATAAGTCAGGCTATAACGCTAGCGTTGGCTATCAGGATGAGGAAGGTTTTACTCCTGGTAATACGTTGAAAAAACTAAACTTAGCATTGGGTCTAAACTCTCAAATTACCAAGAAATTTTCGGTTCGTTCATCGTTTACTTTTGCAAACACGGACATGAAGTCACCTCCTTTGAACGCAGGTTATGGTTCAGGCCCAGATGGTGGTATTCAGTCGATTTTTGCTAACGTAATGTATACGCCACGTAACGTGGATTTAGCTGGATGGCCTTATGAAAACCCTGTGGACAGAAGCTCAGTTTACTACAGAGGTGGTAACGATATCACCAACCCTTTGTGGTTGGCTAAATATCATTCCGATTTAAGTAAAGTGGATAGATTCTTTACGTCATCTTCTTTGAATTATGACATCAACAATGATTTTTCTGTTACTTATCGTTTAGGCTTTGATACTTACTCTGAGAATCAAGAAAGACAGTACAATAAAGGTGCTACAGGTGGAAACGTTAATATCATCAATGGTTATTATTCAAGCATCAATATTAAAAACTCTATCTGGAACCACGATTTGATTTTGAACTATAATAAGCAAATCTCTGATAAAATCAATTTGACTGCTTTGTTAGGTGCAAACAACCGTTTTGACAGTTATGAGCAGTTTGGATTAGCTAGTACAGGTCAATTGACTTTTGGATTGTTTAAACACTCTAACTTTACAACTACCTCTTCAAGAAATCCTCTCCCAGGTGGTGCCTACGGTGGTTCACTTAACTGGGAAGAAAAACAAAGAAGAATCGGTACTTATGCCAATGTGGTTTTAGATTACAGTAATTACCTCTTCTTAAACCTTTCTGCCAGAAATGACTGGACTTCAACTGTTGAGTCTGCTAACAGAAGAATTCTTTATCCAGGTGCAAGTATATCATTTATACCAACTTCGGCATTTGACATAAGCTCAAAAGTATTGAACGACTTGAAAATCAGAGCTAGTTACGGTACTTCAGCTGGTTTTCCATCACCATACAATACGAGAAACACACTGTCTCAAAATGCAAGAGGTTGGGCCAATGCTGCTGGAACACTTACTTCAACTCAAGCTATCTCAAACGCCTTGGGTAACCCTAACCTAAAACCAGAGTTACACAAAGAGTTTGAATTTGGAGTAGAATCTGTGATGTTTAGCAACAGATTGAAATTCGACGTTTCAGTTTATGAAAAAAACACCCAAAATTTGATTACAAACGCTCCAATTGACCCATCTACAGGTTATACTTCTACTTTTATCAACATCGGTAGAATTAGAACTAGAGGTGCCGAAATCGCTGCTACAGTTACACCTGTTAAAACTGCATCAGGCTTGACTTGGGATGTAACCGCTAACTACGGTAAGTATAAAACCATTGTAATGGAATTAGGTGGTGGTATCGAACAAGTTGTTATTGCTGGTTTCACTAATTTGGGTAACTTCGCTATACCTGGAGAGCCATTCAACTTGATCAAAGGCTCAGGTATAGCTAGAAACGCAAACGGTGAGAAAATTGTATTGCCAAATGGTCAGTACAAAGCAACATCAGAACTTGCTACCTTGGGTGATCCAAACCCAGCATTTACCTCGTCATTAATCAATAGCTTGAGCTACAAAGGCTTCAACCTTTCGTTTATGTTTGAGTACCGTCATAAAGGTGTAATACTTTCTAACACTGTTAAAGGTGTATTAGCCAGAGGTCTTTCTAAAGATACTGACCAATTAGATAGAGACTTGTCATTAATTCTACCGGGTGTTCAAGAAGACGGAAGCAAAAATACTGTACAAGTTACGGCTGCGAACTACTTCTTTGATAACTACTTCTTCACTGACGAAGCAGTAACTTTTGATGGAAGTACAGCAAGACTTAGAGAGGCTTCTTTGAGCTATGCTTTACCTTCTAAAGTTCTTGGAAAGTCTCCATTCAAAAAGGCCTCAATTACTCTAACGGGTTCAAACCTTTGGTTTAGAGCATTGAATATGCCGAAATATGTAAACTTCGACACAGATGTACTGAGCTTAGGTGTTGGTAATGGACTTGGCTTTGACTATTTAACAGGACCAAGTGCTAGAAGATTAGGTGGTACTTTGAGCTTAACATTCTAATTATTTTAAAAGAAGATCAATGATGAAAAGAAAAATATATACTTTACTAATGGCACTTGGAGTGTTCTTAGTAAGTTCATGCGAGTTAGAATACCTTGAGAACCCTAACTTGGTAACGGAGGCCAGTACTGATGCTGACTTTCTATTGAACAACATTCAGTTAAATTTTAGAAACGTATTTAATGGTGTCAGTGATTCAGGACAAAGATTGACCAGAATGCTGAACCAAGGTGCGAATACCTATGAAACTGCCTATACCCCAACTAGTTATGATGGCCTTTGGGAAGATAGTTACGCAGGTTTATTGGCTGATGCTAAAGTTTTGAAGAAAATTGCTGCCGACAAAGGATTTAAAAGACATGCCGGCATAGCTAAGACTTTGGAGGCTTTCACTTTGATAATGTTGGTAGATGCATTTGGTAGTATTCCCTATTCTGAGGCATTGAATCCAAGTAACTTCAACCCTAAAGCGGATGACGGTGCTGCGGTTTATGCTGCTGCTCTTGAGTTATTAAAGTCGGCTAAAACGGATTTCTCGGGTACTGCAACTGGTACTCCTAACGATTATTACTATGCCAATAATTATACACGATGGACCAAATTGGTTAACACTTTGATGTTGAAGTATCACCTAAATAGGAGATTGATTGACAAAGCGGGTTCTACCTCGGCTATTGCTGCTTTGATCACAGAAAACCAATTGATTGGTGTGGGTGATGAGTTCACTTTCAAATATGGCGTATCTGCATCTGATCCAGATAGCCGACACCCAGATTATTCTGCTCAAGCACAAGCTGGTGGAGGAGATTATCAATCAACTTTCTTTATGTGGCATTTGACTGAGGCGAAAGGATTCGATGATCCTCGTGCAAAATATTATTTCTACCGTCAAGTTGGTGTTAATACCACTACTTCTTCAGAAATGGATTGTATTAGCCAATTTAAGCCTTCTCACTATCCAGAAGATATGGTTTTCTGTCTTCCTGGAGAAAGAGGATACTGGGGTAGAGACCACTTGGACAATGATGGTATCCCACCAGATGCTTTGAAAAGAACTTTGTATGGCGTTTACCCAGCTGGTTACAGATTTGACAACAATACACCAGCTGCAGCAGGAACAGCAGATATGGCAACTAACGGAGCAGGTATATTGCCTATTATGCTACCTGCCTATGTTGACTTTATGTTGGCTGAGGCTGCCATAACATTGGGCACTGCTGGAGATGCAAAAGCATTGGTTACTTCAGGTATTACAAAAAGTATAAACTTTGTAAGATCATGGTCTTTGACAACCAATCAACAAGCTAAAATTAATGCTTTCGAATCAGCGACTACCTTTGAAACTAATAGAAACAAATATGTAACTACTGTAGCGGCTCAATATGATGCTGCAACCACAGAAAGTGCTAAGTTAAATATTATGGGTAGAGAATATTGGATAGCTCTATATGGAAATGGTGTTGAAGCTTATAACCTTTACAGAAGAACAGGAAAACCAAGCGGAATGCAACCAGGTCTTAATCCTGCAGTGGGTAACTTCCCAAGGTCGTTTATCTATCCTTCGGTTTATGTAAACACTAACTCAACAGCAAAGCAAAAGGCCGACTTCAAAGTAAAAGTTTTCTGGGATAATAACCCTGACGGCTTTATTTTCTAATTCTAAATTGAGATTAAAATGAAAAAAATAAAATTAGTATTTTCACTGGTTGCAGCATTATTTGTAGCATCAGCGTGTACCGACTTCGTGGAGCCTGCTATTCCTTATAACGGCTTTGAAACGGGTACATATTTGAAAACAATCACTGCACCTGCCTCAATTAACTTCTTTGATCTGGCTAACTCGCCGTTTAAAGTTTTATTAGAGTGTCATGCGGTTGATAAAATTAACAATGTCAAAAATGTTGACATTTATGTTAATCATAGAAGGGGTAACACTGTAACAAAAGAGGTTTTATTGACCAACATCGATGGTTCAGCATTCACTACTACGGCTGATTCTAAATGGCCAAGAGGAACTATCAATGTACCAATGGCTACTACTCTTTCGAAACTTGGTTTCTCTACTACTAACCTAAGAGGTGGGGATTTCATTGAATATCGCTTGGTGCTGACTACACTGGATGGTAAGACGTTTTCAAACAATAATATGAGTTCAAATATTAATGATCCATACTATGCATCTCCATTTTTCTACAGAGTAGCTGTTGTTTGTCCTTCTAACTTGGCAGGTACTTATGACTATACCACTACAAATATCACTGGTTCAGTTGCAGATGGAGCGAATCCTGCAGCATGTGGTACTGGAGTATCTGGTAAAGTAACACTTACTGCTACATCTACGGCTGGTGAATATACTGTTTCTGATGGTACATTTGGACAATACGCATGTGCTTGGAATGACAATCCAGCCACAGGTTCTATCAGATTTACTGATGCTTGCGGTAAAATTGGGATGAAAGGTACGGATCAATATGGTTTGGCTTACAGTCTTACTTATATCAGTAATACAGCTACTGAATTGAAATTCAAATGGCAAAATAACTTTGGAGATTCAGGTATCACTACCTTGAAAAGATCTTCAGGTTCATGGCCAAACGGTTTGAACTAATACTTTTTCAATCTGAAATAAAAAAAGCAAGGCTTCGGTCTTGCTTTTTTTTTATATACCTGCAACAAGATTTTTCTAAACGTGAAATTCAAATGTTTATTTTAAAAACCGAGTGATTTGAAAAATCGCTCTACGGGGTTCTCTATGTATTCTGTAATTAAAAGCGTAATTTTGCATTTTATAATTACCAGAGAAATACTTCATGTTAACTATTAACAATCTTTCTTTCTACTTCGGCGGAAGAGCCATTTTTGAAGACGCCAACTTACAAATTAAACCTAAAGACAAAATAGGTCTGATAGGTTTAAATGGTAAAGGTAAATCAACTCTTCTGAAAATAATAGTAGGCGAATACCAACCCGATGCAGGAAATATATCGAAATCGGGAGATTGTACCATTGGTTTCCTAAACCAAGACCTCCTCTCCTACCAAACCGACGACTCCATACTTAATGTGGCCATGCAGGGTTTTGAACGCCAACTAGAGCTTCATCACCAAATAGAGGAGGTTTTACACCAAATGGAGACGGACTATAAAGATGAGTTGGTTGAGAAATTGGGTGAATTACAACATGAATTTGATTTGCTTGATGGGTATTCGATAGAATCAAAAGCAGAAGAAATACTTGAAGGCTTAGGCTTTAAGACCTGGGAGTTGCACAAACCCTTAAGGCAGTTTTCGGGAGGCTGGCGTATGCGTGTGATGTTAGCTAAATTGCTTCTTGCGAAACCGTCGATACTTTTACTTGACGAACCCACCAACCACTTGGACTTGCCCTCTATTCAATGGGTTGAGAAATATATCGCCAACTACGAAAATGCCGTTGTGGTAGTTTCACACGACAGACAATTCCTTGACAATGTGTGCACTACTACCGTAGAAGTAGCTAATACCAAACTCAATTATTACCCGGGTAACTATTCGTTTTTTGTAGAGGAAAAAGCACTGAGAAACGAAATACAAAAAGGAGCCTATGAGAATCAACAAGCTCAAATACGCCAAACCGAAAGGTTCATAGAGCGTTTTAAGGCCAAAGCCACCAAGGCACGTCAGGTACAGTCAAGAGTTAAAGCTTTGAACAGAATGGATGTAATAGACGATGTGATAGACGATGCAGCAAAAGTACATTTCAAGTTTAAGTTTGGCACGCAACCAGGTCGTCATGTGATGGCACTGGAAAATATCAGCAAGGAATACCCGAATAATCCGATACTCAAAAATACTTCTGCCACCATCGAACGTGGAGACAAGATAGTGTTGATTGGTGCCAATGGAAAAGGTAAATCTACGCTTTTGAGAATTATAGCAGGTACTGAAGAAGCCAAAGGCGAACGAAAACTTGGTCATAACGTAAATTTCTCCTTCTATGCACAGCATCAGTTAGAATCTCTTCACATGGAGGAAACACTTTTGGAAGAACTAAAATATGCAGATGCCTCCAAATCCGAAACAGAATTGAGATCAGTGTTGGGTTGTTTTTTATTTGGTGGCGAGGATGTATTCAAGAAAATAAAGGTATTATCTGGTGGGGAAAAATCAAGGGTGGCATTGGCTAAAATTCTGATTTCAGAAGCCAACTTTTTGTTACTGGATGAGCCTACCAACCACTTGGATATGCAGTCTGTGAATATTCTTGTGCAAGCTTTAGACCAATATGAAGGTACTTATGTAGTTGTGTCTCACGACAGGCACTTTATAAGCCGAGTATCCAACAAAGTATGGTACATTGAAGACCAAGAAATTAAGCAGTTCCCTGGCGGATACGATGAATTTGTGATATGGATGGAAGATAATGGTAAAACTTTAGACGAACCTATCAAAAAAGCCGTTAAAGAACCTGAGGTAAAAGTTCAGAAAGCACCAGAACCAAAGCCTGTTAAAAAAGAAAATAAGAAACTAGAGAGAGAGATTGGAGATTTAGAAGACAAAATAATGGCCACGGAGGAAAAAATTAGTTTGACCGAAAACCAACTGGCTGATCCAGAAGTTTTTTCTAATCCAGAAGCCCTTAAAAAGGCCAATGCCGAATATGCCAATCTTAAAAAGGAACTGGTGACGCTAAATGAAACTTGGGAAGAAAAAATGATGGAATTGGAGGCATGAGAAATGTTGTGGTTTATATTTTCATTTTACTGTTTACGCATTTCGGTTTTTGTGCCAAAAATACTGGAAGTGTAAAATCTCCTGAAACTTTGAAGGGGGAGTCCACTTCAGGAAATGACTATATAAAAACCATTTTACTTTATGGCTACAGCCCAAATGATAATTTCAACGAAAGATACAATAATGCAGCAGTTATCAATAGAAATATAGCCAATGCTAGTTTGATACTCGAATTTGATGATTTAAGGGCCAAATACGCTTCTTTTAGTGCCAAAATAATTCACTGCGATTATAACTGGGAAAAATCGAATTTAGCCGAAATGGAATACCTTGAAGGCTTCAATGAGTTTTTTATCAATAATTACCAGATATCTCAAAATACCAAAACGCCTTATTACCACTACAGTTTTAAATTACCCAAAACCAAAATAAGTGGAAATTTCATTCTTCAAGTTTTTGAAAATCAAACTGAAGGAACGCCAGTTTTTGAAAGAAAATTTAGAGTTTTTGACCAAATGATTGGTATTGACGGCGGAATAATTCCAGCCCAAGACCCGCAATATTGGAAAACACATCAGCAGCTCAATGTAAAAATTGACCTTGGCAACTATAACATTGCTTTTCCTCAAAGAGAATTAAAAATTGTAATTCGACAAAATCAGAGAGACGACAAACTAACTGAAATAAAAAACACTAACCTTGTGAATTCAGGAAGAAACTCTTTTTCATTGAAGTATTTCGACAGCGAAAACCTTTTTAAAGCCGGCAATGAATTCCGATTTGTGGATTTGACGAGTTCGTTTAAAAAAGGTCAAAATATTCAGGCTATAAAACTCGGAACTCCTGACGAAATAACGGTGGTAACCCAAAACAAGAGATCAAACAAAGGCTACTTGAACGCTTACGACAATGACGGCGGCTACATCATTACCAATCTCGAAAACGGTGAAATTGACCTGAATTCAGATTACATGGAGGTAAAATTTACATTAAATATCCCCTACGAAGAATCGGGCAATAAACCAATGATAGCGGGAAAATTGGTGGATTGGGAAAACGAGGAGCTGGATTTCAATCCAAACACCCAACTGTATGAGAAAACGCTTACGCTCAAACAAGGTGTGTATGATTTTGGATTTACACTTAAAAATGTGAATAACGAAAAAATAGACGAAGATATTTACGAAGGGAATTTC
The DNA here is from genome assembly GCF_024343775.1 of Lacihabitans soyangensis. GTDB lineage: Bacteria > Bacteroidota > Bacteroidia > Cytophagales > Spirosomataceae > Leadbetterella > Leadbetterella soyangensis. Next base: position 63,829 of record NZ_RJUF01000014.1, read on the forward strand.
TCAGACACCAACAACACCTACGAGGTATTTATCTACCACAAACCTCCTGGCAAACGCTCCGAGTTGTTAGTCGCTTATCAAATGCTGAAAAATAGGCAATAAAAAATGACCAAATCCGAAGATTCAGCCATTTCCTTGACATACTCTTAATCAAAACTTACTTATTCGGCTGTGGCGTATAACGCAAATATGGTTTTACCTCTCTCACTCCTTTTGGAAACTTCTCGATAGCATCAGCCGTAGATATAGAAGGCACCACAATGGCGTCGTCTCCGTCTTTCCAGTCAGCAGGCGTGGCCACTGAATACTGAGCCGTAAGCTGTAAAGAATCTATAACTCTTAACAACTCTTGGAAGTTCCTACCTGTAGAAGCAGGGTAGGTCAACATGAGTTTGATTTTTTTATCGGGCCCAATGATGAATACCGAACGAACTGTAGCCTTTTCAGAAGCATTTGGGTGAATCATGTCATACAATTCGGCCACAACTTTATTGGGATCCGCAATGATGGGGAAATTCATTTTGACACCATTCACTTCCTCAATATCAGGTACCCACCTGTTGTGAGACGCCAAACTATCCACCGAAATGGCAATAACCTTAACTCCTTTCTTTTCAAAATCCCCTTTTAACAAGGCTGTCTTGCCTAACTCAGTAGTACAAACTGGTGTAAAATCTGCAGGATGTGAAAATAACATACCCCAAGAATCTCCCAACCATTCGTGAAAATTGATGTGACCTTGTGTAGTCTCCGCCGAAAAATCTGGTGCGATATCGCCTAATCTGAGTGACATAACATTTAATATTTAAATTGATAATCTCTAAAAGGATAACAATTCTGAGAGCTTAATAATTGCATAATGGCTTATTTTTCAAACAAAAATCCAAAAGCATTTTTGAATACTGATAAACTGGATTATTTTTGAATAAATAATAAAGATTGATGCTCCAAACCGATTCTTTGAAATTTTCGTACCCCAAAGGTCACACATTTAGCTTCCCAAATATTAGCTGCAAGGCTGAAGAAACATTACTAATTTTGGGCAACTCAGGCACTGGGAAAACCACATTTTTAAATTTAATAGCACTTCTGCTACGTCCGAGTTCGGGTGAATTACGGATTAATAACACCGAAACAGCAAATTTATCGGAAAAACAAATAACGGAGTTTAGAGCACAAAATATCGGGATAGTTTTCCAAAAACCATATTTCGTAAATGCACTTAATGTCTCCGAAAATCTCTTACTGGCCAATTATCTGGGAAATAAAGCTTTGAACAAAAGCAAAGCTGCGGAATTAGCTAAAGATTTGGGTTTTGAGTATTTATTATCCAAAAAAGTCCAAGAACTAAGTGGTGGAGAGCAGCAGCGGGTATGTATAGCTCGGGCATTGATGAATACGCCAAAGGTAATCTTGGCAGATGAGCCCACCTCAGCACTTGACGATGAGAACTGCGAAAAAGTAGCAGATTTGCTAGAAAAACAATCTAAACTGATTGGAGCTGCCCTAATTATAGTTACACACGACCATCGTCTTAAATCAAGATTTACTAACCAAATTACACTCTAAAATGCTATTAAAAATCGTTTGGAAAAATATTTGGGCAAAAAAACTGAATAGCTTCCTTTGTATATTATTGATGATGTTTGGTATCAGCATAATTTCATTATTGATTAATATTGGTAACCAATTGCAGGATAAATTTTCGAAAAACATTTCGGGAATAGACATGGTGGTTGGAGCCAAAGGAAGCCCGCTGCAATTGATTCTGTCAGGAGTTTACCAAATAGACGCTCCTACTGGGAATATCCCCATGTCGGAGTTGCAATCGCTACAAACCAACCCCCTGGTCAAACAAGTGTTGCCGCTTTCTATGGGCGACAACTACCAAGGTTTCAGAATTGTGGGAACTACTTACCCCTATTTGAAGCATTTTGAGGCCGATTACGCAGAAGGTGTGGGTTTTAAAAACAATATGGAAGTGGTAGTCGGTGCTACTGTGGCTCGCAAACTCAACTTAAAGCTCAATGAAAGTTTCGCCAGTTCGCATGGTTTTGAAAAAGAAGGCGAGGCACATGGCGATAAAAAATACAAGGTGGTGGGTATCCTTAAATCAAACAATTCGGTGATTGATAACCTGATATTGTGCAACTTAAACAGTATTTGGGAAATTCATAAGCACGAGGAGGAACACGCTAGTGAAACACCTGAGGAGCATGCCGAACACGCCAATGAAGCTACTGAAAGTGGTCACGACATTACTTGTGCTTTAATTAAATTCAGGTCACCTATGGGTTTAATGACTATTCCGAGGTTAATTAACCAAAATACCAAAATGCAAGCCGCTTTACCAGCCATTGAAATCAACCGATTGTTTGAACTCATGGGCATTGGTATTGACGCCTTCAAAGCATTGGCCATAGCCATTATGCTTATCAGCGGTATAAGTGTGTTTGTAACGCTATACAATGCCCTCAAAGAACGTAAATACGAAATGGCCCTGATGCTTTCGATGGGCGGCAAAAGAACTAAACTTTTTTTCATGCTGATGTTCGAAGGTTTGTTCTTAAGTCTTTCCGGCTACATATTAGGCATTTTATTGAGCAGATTAGGTCTTTGGGTAGCTTCGAGAATGCTAGACCAAAACTTTAATTTCGACCTTCAACAAAGTATGCTTCAAAAAGAAGAAATATATTTGTTGATTGCAGCGTTATTAGTTGGTATTTTTGCAGCAATTATACCTTCCTTAGGTATTTATAGAATTAACATTTCGAAAACATTGGCAAACGATTAAAATGAAAAAATACGCAGTAATTATATCTTTTCTTGCAGCTATTCCATTTGCTGTAATGGCTTATGCTCCTATCAAAATAACTTGGGAAAATCTCAGAGACGTTACATTTAAGAAAAAATGGAATGCTTCTGAGAACATGTTCGTTTTAGAACCACAGTTTGGAGCAAAAGTAAACGCTCTCAAAGGCAAAGAAGTAGCTTTAACAGGTTATATGATCCCAGTAGACGTAGATGCCAACTACTACGTACTATCCGCCAATCCATTTGCATCATGCTTCTTTTGTGGACAAGCTGGACCTGAGTCGGTGGTATCTGTAAAGTTCAAGAAAGTAACGAAGAGATTTAATACCGATGATAGATTGACCATCACTGGCGTTTTTACCTTGAACACCGACGATATAAACGAACTAAATTACATCATAGACAAAGCTGAAGTAGAATTATGAAGAATAAATTGGCATTTACTTTAATCGTTACGCTCATTTGCGTTGGAAGTTCATTTGCTCAATATGAAAACAACTGGGCCGTTGGTCTAAAAGTTGGCGAACCTTTGGGACTAAATATCAGGAAGTATTTTTCTTATGGCGACAGAGTTTTTGATGTTAATGTGGGTAGTTTTGGTTTTTTATATGGAAGAGAAAGAAATTACAGGAAAGAGCAAATATACAACGAGGCTGGTGTCATGGTTCAGGGCCTTTATCAATTTCATAGAACACTGGGAAAAAGGGAAAAAATTCGTGTTTATTATGGTTTTGGAGGGCAGATAAACTCAAGAAATAGAACACCGAAACTTGGCGAAAGAGACTCATTTAGAGTTATTTCTCTCGGACCAGCGGTTAATTCCGGCATTGAACTTAGTATTCCTGAAAACGACCTATCTGTATTTTTAGACGCAGGAGGTTATGTGGAGATTGCTCCAAAACCATTCTTTATGGCTCCAAATGTTAATTTAGGACTTAGAATTAATATTATAAAATAATTTCCGACTTCGTTCCAACCTTTTGAAAAGAACTGGACTCCTCATAAAAACACCACGCTTTTATGAGTCCAAAAGTACATTTAGTTGGTAAAACCAACGTGACACCTAGTAATATTATTTTTCTCAAAGCCGAAGCCAACTACTCGGAGGTTTTTATGCTTGATGGTCAACGAATTATCTTGTCTAAGACCCTAAAACAGATGGAGACACTCTTTGCCCCATTTGGTTTCTACAGGCCTCACAAATCCTTTCTGATTAATCTGGAGCACGTTGTGTCTTGTTCAGTGCATACGGATAGGCTAATAGAACTTACCAATAACTTCAAGGCTGAACTCAGCCGAAGAAAAAAGAACGACTTTATGGAAATAAGGAGCAACAAAAAAGTCTCTCATTGCTGAGAGACTTTCTTAAAACTTCTATTATTTTTTATCTCTTAGATTTTTCAACGAAATCTTTGATGGTAGGACCTGTGTATATCTGACGAGGTCTTCCGATTGCTTGTTTTTGATCACGAAGCTCTAACCACTGAGCAATCCAACCAGGTAGACGACCAATGGCAAACATTACCGTGAACATATTAGTAGGAATACCCAAGGCACGGTAGATAATACCAGAGTAGAAGTCTACGTTTGGATAAAGTTTACGAGAAACGAAATACTCGTCTTTCAACGCTGCTTCTTCCAATCCTTTGGCAATCTCAAGAACAGGGTCATTAACACCTAACAATGACAATACATCGTCAGCTGCTTTTTTGATTATTTTGGCTCTTGGGTCAAAGTTTTTGTAAACTCTGTGTCCGAAACCGAATAATCTGAAACCTGAATTTTTATCTTTTGCTTTGTCTATATATTTCTGAACATCTCCGCCGTCGTTTCTAATTTCTTCCAACATTTCTATAACCTCTTGGTTTGCACCACCGTGCAATGGACCCCAGAGAGCCGATATACCTGCTGAAATACTTGAGTAAATATTGGCTTTAGACGAACCCACCAATCTTACGGTTGAGGTAGAGCAGTTTTGCTCGTGATCTGCGTGTAAAATCAATAACTTGTTCAAAGCTGAAGAAACCTTCGGATCTACTTTGTAGTTCTCAACCGGCAACGCAAACATCATGTGAAGGAAGTTAGAGCAGTAGTCTAGTTCGTTCTTTGGATAGTTTATAGGGTGCCCTTGAGACTTTTTGTAACACCATGTGGCCAAAGTAGGGAACTTCGCCAACAAACGGATGATATGAAGTTCGGTGTTATCAGGTTTTTTATCGTCGAAAGAATCAGGATAAAAACCAGACATAGCACTTGCGAGAGCCGACATGATACCCATTGGATGGGCATTAACAGGGAAACCATCAAAGATTTTCCTCATGTCTTCATTTACCATGGTATGTTTAGTAATTTTAGCCACGAAAACATCGTACTCAGCAGCAGTTGGCAATTCGCCATAAATCAACAAATATGCTACCTCTAAAAAGTCTGCTTTGTCGGCCAAATCCTCAATCGAATAACCTCTGTATCTTAGAATGCCCTCCTCGCCGTCAAGAAAAGTAATATCACTTGTAGTAGAACCAGTATTTTTGAACCCTTCATCTATGGTAATATAACCTGTTTTTGCCCTTAAGCTAGAAATATCGATTGCTTTTTCGTTTTCAGAACCCTCAAGAACAGGGAACTCAAACGCTTGCCCATCGATTACTATTTTTACTGACTCCGCCATAAATTTTGTTTAAATTAGTATAAACCCCTATATTATTGTGCTAATTTACTAAAAATAGTACAAATGGCAAAAAAAATAAAAAATAAAAATGCCTATTTCTAAATTCGACATTTTTCAACCATTTTTTGATAAAAACCGCACATTTATTTCGATTAAATCAATATTGTTGGGCGTTTTGTAACATTTACAATTTTAAACAACCTCCAGCTAAAAAGGTTTTACAAAAAAATAACCGAAACGTAAGCTTCGGTTATCTTGGTAAAGTTCAATATTGCAAATATTAAAAATGCAACACTTTATAATTTATTTGGCATAAGCCACGCTCCTCATTTCTCTGATTACGCACACCTTAATTTGCCCTGGGTACTGCATTTCTTTTTCTATACGCTGGGAAATATTAAATGACATCATATTCGCCTCGTCATCGGTGATGTGTTCTGCGTCTACAATCACTCTCAACTCTCTACCGGCCTGAATGGCGTAACATTTCTCAACGCCTTTGAAAGATAAAGCCAAATCTTCCAGATCTCTCAATCTTCTGGCATAAGACTCCATCATTTCACGTCTTGCTCCTGGTCTTGAACCCGAGATGGCATCACAAACTTGGATGATTGGAGCAATAAGACAAGTCATTTCTATTTCGTCGTGGTGGGCACCTATGGCGTTGATTACCTCAGGATGCTCCTTGTATTTCTTGGCCATTTCCATACCCAATATAGCGTGTGGAAGATCAGACTCTTCTTGGTTAACTTTACCAATATCGTGCAAAAGTCCAGCTCTCTTGGCCAACTTCACGTTTAAGCCCATTTCGGCTGCCATAGTAGCACAAAGTTTAGCTACTTCTCTTGAGTGTTGCAATAAGTTTTGACCATAAGATGATCTAAATCTCATACGACCAACCATCTTGATTAGTTCTGGATGCAAACCGTGTATGCCCAAGTCTATCACAGTCCTCTCTCCTATTTCTATAACTTCGTTGTCGATGTCCTTGCGGGTTTTGTTCACAATTTCCTCAATACGAGCCGGGTGAATACGTCCGTCTTGTACCAATCTGTGCATTGAAAGTCTTGCAACTTCTCTTCTTACTGGGTCAAAACTCGATATTACAATAGCCTCTGGGGTATCGTCAACGATGATTTCTACACCGGTAGCAGCTTCCAAAGCACGGATATTTCTACCCTCTCTACCGATGATTTTTCCTTTGATTTCGTCACTTTCAATATTGAAAACAGACACGCAGTTTTCAATGGCTTGTTCAGCAGCCGTTCTCTGGATAGTCTCAATAACTATTTTCTTCGCTTCTTTGGTGGCCGAAAGTTTTGCTTCTTCTATCGACTGTTTGATAAAGCTTGATGCTTTGGTTTCCGCTTCTTGTTTTAGAGCATCTACCAATTGTTGTTTGGCTTGTTCAGCGGTAAGATTGGCTATTTTTTCTAACTGCGAAACCTGTTGCTGGTGCATTTTCTCTGCCTCCTCGCGTTTCTTGTTGGCAAGTTCTATTTGCTCTTCTAGTTTACCTACTTTATTGGTTAGCTCTGCCTGCAATTTGTTATTTTGCTCTACTTGCTGTGTGGCTTGCTGTTGTAAAGTTCTGATTTTTTGCTCGTTTTGATTGAGTGTATTTTTGCGAGCATTCACATCCTCATCAAACTCCGACTTTAGTTTCAAAAAATGTTCTTTTGCTTCCAACATCTTGTCTTTTTTGATGTTTTCTGCGTTGTTTTTAGCATTTTTAATGATTTCTTGAGCTGATTTATTTGCTTCTTCCTCTTGGTTAGCGAGGTTTTTCTTCATAAGGTTCTGCCCTACAAAGTACCCAATTGCTAGACCCACTACTAGGCCAACAATTATTAAAAGATATACTGACATGTTTTAACTTTTTAAATTTTTATAATATCGAAACTAGGTTTCATAAATGATATTAAAAAAAGGGAGGAACAGAATTATGCGGAATCAATTATCAAAATTTGACTGAATACTCTCTAACCGTGCATCAACCTCAATTTTAAGCTTGTGGTAATGCTCGTTTGCCATTAAGGCGTCAACCATGGCTTCAAGTGCTAACACCGAAACCAGTGAATCTGTGGTGGCAAACGCTGAATACTCAGTTTTGAGTTCAGTTAAACGGTTATTTAATATTTTATTGGCCTCTCTATAATAATACTCGTGGGCTTTAGGAACCTTAAAATTTATTTGCTCTCCATTAAAATCGAAAACAACTTTTGCTTCATAGGACTCCATTTTTACACAAAAAAATTATTTTGCCAATTGATTTATACAAAAATCTATTTCTTCTATCAATATACCCAGAAGCTCTGAGAGGTTCTGCTGGTCTATTGACTCTTTATCTTCAATATCGGATACAATTTTAACAATTTTATTTCTTATTTTAAAGTTTTGTGGGATTAATCTGGTATCCAGCTCCAATTTTTCCTTCAATTCTTTAATTTCCTCTCTCAAAAGGCCGTTATTTTTCTTTACTGCTTTTATTTCTGCCTCGAGTTTTTCATTTTGGTGATTTAGACCAAGAATCAGATTCTTTTGACTTTTATTTTGCGATTTTAGTCGCTCAATAAGCCCGTTTACTTCCTCAAACTTGGAAAGCAAAAAGGCATTGTCTTTTTCGAATTCTTGGTCTAATGTCATGACTATTTTCGAATAACAGCTCCAACCTCTGACTCAAAGACAGCCATAAGTTTTTGCATAGTTTTGTCAATTTGCTGGTCGTTCAGAGTTTTTTCTTCGTCCTGCAGAATAAAACTCACTGAATACGACTTTTGATCTTCAGGCAATTTTTCACCTTGATACACATCAAAAACATTTATGCTTTTGAGCAACTTCTTCTCGGTATTGAAGGCCGCTTTTTTAATTTGGTCAAACTTCACGCTTTTGTTCAAAACCAACGACAAGTCACGTCGTACTTCTGGATACTTTGGTATTTCAACAAATTTATTTTCAGAAGAATACAGTTTGCACAGCAAATCCCAGTCAAATTCGGCATAAAAAGCCTGTTGCTTTAGGTCTGCTTGTGCCGCCAAAGTCGGATTTACCAAACCAAATTTCACCAAAACCTTATTTCTCACCACGTGCTCCAATCCATAAGCAAACGCCTGATTGGCGGTTTCGTTGGTATCTATTTTTTTGACCTTCATCAAAGTCAAAATTTGAGACACCACCTGAAACAAGTGGTGATAGTTTACCGCCGAGGTTTTTTGCATCCATGATTCTGTGGCGATGTTGCCCGACATCCAAACACCCAAAACCTTATTTTCTTTGATTTTCGTTTGACCATCCACCGTGTTTTTGGTGTACGTACGGCCAAATTCAAAAAACTTCAGGTCTTTGTTTCTACGGTTTACATTATATACCAAGGCATTGAGGCCCGAAAAAAGAAGAGATTGACGCATTTCTGACAATTCCTCGCTCAATGGATTCAGCAATTTCACCACTGAATCTTGCTGTTCTAGCCATTGGTTATCGGATGGCCTCACGATAGAAAGACTCTGGATTTCGTTGAAACCTTGTGCCGTTAAAGCTTCAGAAAGTTTTACTTTTAGTGTTTCTGGGTCTTTTTCAGGAAAAGCTGCGATGAAATCCGAACTTAAATGCTCAGACAGTTCGATGTTTTCGAAACCATATATACGAAGAATTTCCTCCACTACATCGGCTTCTCGGGTTACATCGACTCTGTAAGGTGGCACCGATACTTTCAATTGACCTTCACTTTTTGAAATCAGGCTGATGTCCAATTTGCCTAAAATATCCAAAATGAGTTCCTCTCCCAATGCTTTACCCAAAAGTCTGTCGATATTCTTAATTTTGAGATCTATCTCAAAGTTTTGAATTGGACTAGGATAAATGTCAAACATTTTGTCACAAAAATCACCGCCGGCCAATTCTTGGATTAAGTTAGCGGCGAATTTGATGGCGAATGGAGGCATGTTTGGATCAGTTCCTCTTTCATACCTGAACGAGGCGTCGGTTTTAAGACCATGTTTTGAGGCAGTTTTACGCACAGAAACAGGATTAAAATAAGCCACCTCCAAGAAAATATTTTTAGTAGTAGGTTTCACTCCCGATTTTAATCCTCCAAAAACCCCGGCAATAGCCATTGGGCCATCAGCATTACAAATGGCCAAATCTGTTCCGCTTAGTTTGCGGCTCGTACCATCAAGAGTTGTTAACTCTGTACCTGATGTTGGACATTTCACTATGATTTTATCCCCAGAAATGGCATCAGCATCAAAAATATGCATGGGTTGACCCAAATAGTGACAAACGTAGTTGGTGATATCTACGATGTTGTTTATAGAATTCACACCAATGGTATTCAAAAATCTTTTTAGCCATTCTGGAGACTCTTTGACTTCAATGTTTTTGATTTCTAGCCCGCAAAACCTCGGACAAGCCTCCGCATCTTCGACTTGTAAATCAATAGAAGCTGATGAGGTACCTAATGCAAAATTCGATACGTCAGGCAAACGAATAGCAGAATTATTTACAGCTTTGATATCTCTGGCGACTCCTAAATGTGAAGCGGCATCGGCACGGTTCGGCGTCAAGCCTATTTCAATTAAATAATCTGGCTCCAAGTTGAAATATTTGGCCACGGGCGAACCAACCGGAAGCTCGGTATCCAATACCATTATACCTGCATGAGACTGGCCAAGGCCGATTTCGTCTTCGGCACAGAGCATTCCTTCAGAGACCGCTCCTCTTATTTTTGATTTCTTGATGGTAAAGGCTTCTCCTGAACTTGGGTAAAGCGTGGCTCCTACCAAGGCCACTATAACTTTCTGTCCAGCGGCTATATTGGGGGCACCACAGACAATATCTAGCAGCGACTCACCGCCCACATCAACTTTCGTAACACTCAGTTTATCGGCGTCGAGATGTTTTTCGCATGAAACCACATGACCGACCACTAAGCCTTCTAAACCTCCTTTAACGGCGTCAACTTTTTCTATTCCTTCTACTTCAAGACCTGTATTGGTTAATATTTCGCCAAGTTTATGTGGATTATGGTCAAAATCTACGAGTGTTTTTAATTGATTATATGAAATCTTCATTGTTTCTGAGAAAAATTTCACAAAGATAAATAAATATAAATAAAGGGATTTGAAAAGATGTACAGAAAAGCCATAAGAATTTCTGTTAAGACAGTTTCTTACCTTTCCCAAAAAATATTTATTCGAGTCACCTACATTTTGGCACTTTCAAAAATGGGTGGCACCCTCGGACCTATTCTAATTTTATTATTGAAGAAATTACTTTCGTCGCCTCGCCGGCAGGGCCTTCATTTTTTTTGAAAAAAACGAAGCAAAAAAAACAACACCCAGCAAACTCACACATTCAAAATTCTGTAAAACTACTTTTAAAGAAATAGACATTTTCCTAAACAGAATTTTGACTGTGTTCAAACAGTGCTGGCTGATATAAGGAAGCATTTATTTTTATTTCCAAACAGACTTGTGTGCAGCAAGATAATATTTTGAAAAACAAAAAAATGATTAAGCGGAACACTTTTTAGAAAACGTATCCGCTGGCTAAGTATATAAAAAATCTGGCCCGTTTGGCACAGGTTTGGCGGTGTACATATTAACGTTCTTTCCTAAAAAATACAAATACGATAAACCGATTAACAAAACTACGATTGAGTCCTTCAATCGTAGTTTTAATATCTTCACTCGGTTTTGATCAATCTAATTTGGCAATTTCAGGTTAAGAAGTGTAAAATACTTGAGCAAAGCATTTTAAGAACGAACGAAAATAGAACGTTGGTCAAAAAATATTTCGAGACTACCGAAAAAAAAGGTTGTACAGTGATAAATTAATATTGTGTTAGAAAAATAAAGTTTATGGTTTTTATGGGATGCATTGTGTAAAAAGGCGAGAGTTGCTCGCCTTTTTCATTTTTTGTCCTGCTATTTTTACCACAAATGTCCCGGAATTTACATTTAGTAGTCAAAATTCATATTCAAAACCTCTACCAGATTAAAATGAAAAATCCTTATCAAATGGCTTCATCCACCAAGTAGAGAATTGATTCGTAGTTGGCACCAACGGCTTCGCTCATGGCCATTTCGCAGGTTTTGGTGGATGAATAATAACCTTCCGCGGAACATTGCTTTACTTCTTTTGCTTCTTCAAAAGTAGCCGAGGCGGTGAGTTCTGGCACCAAAAAGCCCCTATCACCGGCCATACCACAGCAGCCCGCATTGAGAGGCACTATTACTTTATCGGCGTAGGTCTGGGCAATTTCTACAAACTTATCATGTGTTTTGAGTTTTTGTAGAGAACAAACTGGGTGTAGCACTATTTCTCCTTTCTTTTTTCTAGCCGGTATGTTTGGCAAAACAAATTCATGAATAAAATCTATGCTATCCATGATTTTCAGTTTATGAAACTTGGCCTTGTTTTCTGGAGTTAGAACCGGCAAAATACTTTTCAAGGTATATTGACAAGAACTCACATCTATCACTACGGGCAACTTACCTTCTTCTGAGCTGAGCCACATTTTTTCTAAAACCTTGTTTGCAGTGAGCTTAAAAGCATTTGAATAGCCTTTTGAAGAAAAAATCTGTCCGCAGCAGGCATTTTGAATGTCTTTCAAAACCCTGAGATTGATGTTTGACTTATCGCAAACACTATAAAAAGTCTCTATCAGATTTTTCTCCTTATGTGCATAGGTACCCATCATGCGGGTAATGCACGAGGGAAAATAAACCACCGTTCTACCATTGAGCGATGTCCGATAATTTAATAGCGTAAACTCCGGAACTTTGGGTATCTTTTCGGACCAAATCGGCACCGAGGTATTTAATTTATGAAGGGCACCAGTAATTGACTTTAAGGTATTCTTTCCAAAAAGTCGATTCATCCCATGACCCACAATTAGGCCCAATTTGACGGTATCCACCACAAAATCAAAGTTTTTGGCCGCAAACAAGGCCAATTTTTCCTCTAACTTTGAATGGTTATTAACCCGCAGTTTTTTTACCAAATCTCCCGTATTGATATCCACAGGGCAGTTTACCGCACACAGACCATCCACAGCACAAGTGTCTAAACCGTCAAACTGAAACTGATTGACCAATAAATTGTATTCCTGGATCCTGTTTTCAGCTTTGAGATTTTCCAAAACTCGGCGAGTTACTATTCTTCTACGAGGCGAGGAAGTATAGTTTTTACTTGGGCAATTGGGTTCACAAAATCCACATTCTATACACCTATCCACTTCATCCTCTACTTTTGGCATTTTTTTGAGGTGGTGAATGTGGGCGTCAGCTTTATCGTTGATGATAACGCCTGGGTTTAATAAATTCTGGGGATCTACGGCTTTTTTGAGCCTTTTCATGATTTCGTAAGCCTCATCGCCCCACTCAGTGGCAACAAATGGAGCCATGTTGCGACCCGTTCCGTGCTCCGCTTTAAGGCTGCCCTTGTATTTGTGCACCACCAAATCCACCACATCTCTAATGAATAAGTCGTATCTGTTGATTTCTTCAGGAGAATCAAAGGCTTGTGTGACCACAAAATGTATGTTGCCGTCTTTGGCATGACCGAAAATGATGCCGTTGTGGTAACCGAACTTTTGAAACAAAGCCTGAATGTCAACAATGGCATTGCCTAAGTGAGCCACTGGAAAAGCTACATCTTCTAAAATAACCGTAGTTCCGCTTGCTCTTACCGCACCGACCGCCGGAAATAGCCCTTTTCTTACCTTCCAATAAAATGCCTGCTGTTTCGGATCTTTGGTAAAATCTGGGGTTTCTAGCAATTTAAAAGTTGAAAGTTTCTCGGAAAAACCAAACACCATTTTATAAATTTTTTCGGGAGATTGCTCCTGAAATTCTACCAAAAGTGCAGCGGCATCTGTTGGCAACGTTTTGACAATGGCGGGCATACCCTCCAAATCCTGAACGGATCTTAGCGACGCTCTGTCCATCAACTCCACCATGGCAGCACCGCTTTCTATGAGGGGCTCAATGGCCTGGCATGCCGAAAAAATATCTTCAAAATACAGCAAACCTGTGGATTTGTAAGGCAAATCAGACACCGTGTGCATTACAGCCTCCGCTATAAACGCCAGAGTACCCTCGCCTCCGATGAGCAAATGTGCAAATATATCCAAAGGATGCTCATAGTCTAAAAACGCATTGAGAGCATAACCGACCGTATTTTTGGTTTTGTATTTTTCTCTTATTTTGGTTTGCAAAGATTCATTAGTTACAATTTGACTTTTTAAGGCCTCTATTTCCTTGAAAAGCGTTTCACTCTCCTTTTCGAATCTTACGTAATCATCCTTTTGTTCTGTGGAATATATTTTACCATCTGGCAAAATGAATTTTATAAATTTAACGGTATGATATGAGTTTTGAGCAACGCCACAGCACATGCCACTGGCATTGTTTGACAGTATTCCGCCCATCATGGCGGCGTTGATGCTCGACGGATCTGGCCCGATTTTTCTTTGAAACTTCCTCAAATGGGCATTGACCATGGCTCCCGTGATGCCTGGCTGCACCCTAACGGTATCAGAGTCATTTTCTACTGAAACTTTGTTCCAAAATTTACCCAAATCCACCAAAATACCATCGGTTATGGACTGTCCCGACAGACTCGTTCCGCCTCCACGAAAAACCACTGGAATATTTTTACTCTGAGAATATTCCAAAAGATTAACTATTTCACTCTCCGAACTCGGCTGCACCACGGCCTTGGGTACCAAATAGTAAAATCCGGCATCGGAGGCATAAGAAACCAAGTCGATGTATTTGTCTTTTACTTTTTCGGGCGTAAGAATAAGGCGAAGGTCTGTTCCGAGGGACATATTTTTTTAGACTATTTTCTGTAGACAGTAGTTGGGGCAGCTTGGGCTTTGGCATAAATGGTCATGTCTGCAATGGTGACATGATCAGGAGCCATCACGCAATAGTTTATGGCATCTGCGATGTCTTTGGCCGTAAGTGGCGAAAAACCCTCGTAAACCTTGGCTGCTCGCTCGGCATCACCTTTGAAACGTACCACTGAAAACTCCGTTTCTACCGCACCAGGTGCTATATTGGTCACTTTTATACCGTGTTTGGTCAAGTCCAACCGCATCCCCTCGCTGATGGCCTCCACGCTTTTTTTGGTGGCACAATACACGGCTCCATTTTCGTAAGTTTGTTTTCCAGCTACCGAACTCAGGTTGACCACATGGCCAGTTTTTCGTTCTACCATACCTGGTAAAACTAGCTTAGAGACATACAATAAACCGGTTACATTGCTACCTATCATCATTTCCCAGTCGGCCACGTCGCCGTCTTGAATGGCTGACATACCGTGGGCGTTGCCAGCATTGTTTACCAATATGTCAATGTTTTTCCATTCTGCTGGTAATGTTTCTATGGCTTTTTTTACAGATTCAAAATCGCTTACATCGAAGGTCAAAAGGTGGGTTTTAACTTTTGAAGCTAATTTTGAACTCAATTCATTGAGTTTTTCTATTCTTCGTCCACACAAGATGAGGTCGATGCCACTTGTTGCAAATGCTTCGGCGGTGGCCGCTCCTATGCCCGAAGATGCACCGGTTATTAATGCTATTTTGTTCATGTTTTTGTCGTTTTGATTTTACCACAGAGTTGCTCAGAGATTTTCTGATTCACATTGCGTTTTTGAGTTTCACGGAGTTTTTCGCTTTGCTCATTTCTTTATAACACAGAGTTGCTCAGAGTGTTTTTACTGATAAGCTTTGTGTTTTTGAGTTTCGCGGGGTTTTTCGCTTTGCTCGCTTTATTATTAACACAGAGTTACTCAGAGTGTTTTTCTGATTCACAATGCGTTTTTGAGTTTCACGGGGTTTTTCGCTTCGCTCATTTTTTTTTAACACAGAGTTAATCAGAGTTTATTTCTGATTAAGATTGCGTTTTTGAGTTACACGGAGTTTTTCGCTTCGCTCATTTCTTTATAACACAGAGTTACTCAGAGTGTTTTTACTGATATGCTTTGTGTTTTTGAGTTTCACGGAGTTTTTCGCTTTGCTCATTTTTTTTTGACACAGAGTTAATCAGAGTGTTTTTTTTCTAATGTACTATGCGTTTTTGAGTTTCGCAGAGTTCTCGCTTCGCTCTTTTTGTTCGTGATTCGAATAGTTTCAAACTATGTTTTCTATATGCCTATGTGTTTAAATTCAAATGCAGCATCCTTACTTCATCAATTTCCTGTAAGCTTCGGTTTTATCGGGGTCCAGGGCTGACATGATGTTGAAGGCTTCCTGCTTTTCTTGTTTTGAACCTTCCGAGAAAATATTGATTAACTCCTGCGATTTTGCATCAAAAAAAGAATTGATGATGACCGAGTTGGCTTTCAAATTGGCAATGATTTTCAAGGTATTCAAAAACTCCAAGGCTATTTTTCGGCTATTCGCTGGATTGTTGGCGAAGTCGTCTAAGGCCAATCGGTGATACTCATAAAACCCGTCACGAAAAGCATTAAATTGCTGATTACGAAGATTTTCCATCACCCAATATCTTGCTCTTACATCCGCATCTGCCGTCCATGGGCCTTTGCCTTGTGCTGTGCCTGCGAGGGTGACGATGTTGAAAAGTCGTTCCAAATAGGCACTTCCTCCGAGTTTGGAGAACGAATCGTAATCAAGCGTCAGTGCCGTAAGTGAGTAAAATGCCAAGGTCGAAGTAAGACCGTTGGAGTAATTCTGCTCGTTAAAAATCATTTGGCGATCTTCGGGAGCAAATGAAACACTAAAATTTTGATCTATAAACTGGAAAAGTACCGTCTCGTAAGTGGTGCCATACACGGGCCTGATTACCTGAAACTGGGCATTGCCTGAGTACCTGTACTGCCCGCTAGAGTTGATGAGGTTAATCAATAGCGAGCATTTGATTTTTTCTCTTTCCGAAAAAGCGTCGTTGGTCCAGCGTTGGTTGTTCATAAAACCCGCAATGGCCTGTTCTATTTCGGTAAAAATTTGCTTATCGCCCGATGTAGTGGCCTTCAGTTGCGACGAATTCACTACCACCTTGCATTGCAGTTCTTGTGCAGAAATTTCAGAAAAAACACCTAAAAACAATAGTATAAAAATCTTTTTTATCATTTCGTAGAATGGTTTATGTATTCCAAAACCGCGTTTTTGATATCCTCGGCCACCAATTCTTTTGATTTTAGGTCAAAAATACGCTCGTTGCCGAGTTTGTCCAAAATCGTGATTTTGTTGGTATCATAACGAAAGCCCGCTCCTTTATCTTGTAAAGAGTTCAAAACTATCATGTCAAAGTTTTTACGGTCGAGTTTGCCTTTGGCGTTTTGGAGTTCGTCGTTGGTTTCCAGGGCGAAGCCCACGTGTATCTGATGGCCGTTCTTTTTGCCTCCCAGAAAACCCGCAATGTCTTGGGTTCTTTCGAGTTCTACGAACATCTCGGCATCGTTTTTCTTTAGTTTTTTGTCGGCTACGGTCTTTGGTTTGTAGTCGGCTACAGCGGCAGAAAATATCACAATGTCGGCATCGGCATGATATTCGGCCATGGCGGCAAACATTTCGGCAGCAGAGCGAACACCGATGTTATTCACTTTTGCAAGCGTTTTTAGGCTATTGGGCCCTGCTACCAAGGTGACGTCTGCACCCGCAAGTGCAAAAGCCTTGGCTATTTCGAAACCCATTTTACCCGAAGAATGGTTGCTAATATATCTCACTGGGTCAATGTCTTCTTGCGTTGGTCCAGCTGAAATCAACACCCTTTTGCCTTTTAAGGCAGGATTTTGTGCAAAATGAGCTTCCAAAACGGACACAATTTCTTCTGGTTCGGCCATGCGACCTTTACCTTCTAAGCCGGATGCCAACTCGCCCTCGTTGGGTTCTATTAGGTGATTGCCGTTTTCTGTCAGCAGTTTGAGGTTGTTTTTGGTAGAAAAATGGGCATACATGTCCAAATCCATGGCTGGGGCGAAGTACACCGCACAACGTGCAGAAAGGTAGGTGGCCACGAGCAGATTGTCGCAGATACCGTTGGCACATTTGGCCAAGGTGTTGGCACTGGCCGGAGCTATCAGCATCAAGTCAGCCCATAAACCCAACTCCACGTGGTTGTTCCACTGGCCAGTTTCATCAGCAGAAAAGGCCGACAAAACGGGATTTTTGGACAAAGTGGCGAGCGTCAGCGGCGTGATAAAAGTTTTGGCGGCATCCGTCATAATGACCTTCACGTTGGCCTCCTCCTTAACCAAAAGCCGCACCAAAGAAGCGATTTTGTAAGCCGCAATGCTCCCCGAAACACCTATTAATATGTTTTTGTTTTTGAGAATCATTCTCTTTTGTTTTATTCACCTCAAGGTCGCTAAGCCGCAAAGGTAATTTTTGAATGGAATCTATTTAAACCGTTTTGGCTCATGACTCGGCACTGCCCACGATTTAAAACTTGTTTTTGACAAAAATAGTGAATTAGAGGAAATTATTTGTGGTGGGGTTTTAAAAATGTGGGGTGAGGGGGAAAATGGTAAGGCGGTAATATTTAAAATTGATGATAGAAAACAATTTTGGATTTGCAGAAAGGCAATTTGAAATCCTAAACTTTAGGATGGTTTGAAATTCTATGAAGAAAATATACATTTGTGAAGGTTCTATAATAAGTTAAGGAAGCACAAAAACATTCACGAAAATATTACCAGAACTCTCTTATTTTTACAACAAATTCATAACTAATACATTAATTAAAAAATCTATCAAAATTTAATAACGAAATTACCGAAAATCCAAAAATGGGTTTCGTAAACATCCTCTTTATTCACAATTATGACAAAAATACTATCCATATTAATTATACTCCAATTGCTTTCTTGTTCGGGAAAAACTAAAAATAGTGAACTTGAAAATTCAAGAATACATAAACATACAGTTTCAAATCTAAAAAAGAGTTCTCGTCAATCTGAAGGAATTTCATTATCAGAACAGGATTTTAACAAATTCTTGGATTCAATTAAATTATTTAAAATTCATCCAATTGACACATTAGAACTTGATTACAATATTGTTCAGCTAGAAAATCATCAAATAGGTAGAAACAGAATTCAAATTTTCAAGAGGGACAGTTTGAATATTGATTGGATAAAAATAAATTCGTACAAAGATTTCATCCCGATAAATATTAGGACACAAAAATAGAGTTTTAACTTTTAATTTTGTGTCATTATGAGTAAGCATCGTCAAAGCTGGAGTCAGCAACAGAAATTACAGATAATTTCCTTTTACAAAGAAAAAGGTATTGGAGCAGCGTCTGCTGAATTTGGAGTATCCTCTACAACTATTTACAACTGGGAAAAGATTTTAGATCAGACAGGAGAGTCAGGTTTAGAATCAATTAAGAAGTCAGACAAGGATTTAGCAATCAAGCGATTAGAGCGTGAGATTCGAGAGCTTCGCAATATAGTTGCCGACAATGCTTTGGAGCTGAGAATAAAAGATGAGCTTTTAAAAAAAAGTCAATTGAAAAAGAGTTAAAAATGGAAGTCGCTATTGAATTTATTAGCCAGGGATTTCCAATTAGAAACGTCTTGAGCCATTGTGGATTATCGAAGAGTTCATTTTATTATAAACCCTCAGATGGCAAAGCTGGAAGAAAACCTTATGCGACTATATATGATTCTAAAGGTAGAGAAGTGACAGAATCAGCAATTGTTGGACGTATTAAGTTATTGTTCGCCAAGCCTTTTGTTGACTATGGAGCTTATAAAACGTTTCGTCATTTAGTGGACAAAGAAAAATATAGAATAAGCAAACACTATGTTTATAAATTAATGAAAATCAACAATTTACTTAGAGGAAGCAATCCGATTTCGAGTAAAAAATCAAATCGAAACCGAGTAAAAGATTTGATTCCCAAAGTGGAGACAGAGTTTAGTTTTTTTGAATTTGACATTAAATATGTCTGGGTAAGTGGCCAACGTAAAAGTATGCAAGTATTAACGATCTTAGATATATTCAGTAGATTTAATATTGGCCATTACATGGCTTACAATATAAAAAAAGAAGATGTAATAAAGCTATTTGAAAAGGTCATTGCTGAGTTTGGATTGCCTAAAAATTTTATAGTAAGAAACGATAACGGTAGTCAATTTATAGCAAGTGTGGTGCAAGATTTTCTAAAAAACAATGGCATTACACAGGAATTTACAAAACCAGGTACACCGCAACAAAATGCTCATATTGAATCTTATCATTCAATTATGGAAAGAACTGTCTGTCAGAGGTTTGAGTTTGAAAATATAAAAATAGCAAAAAGAACAATAGACGAATTCAGAGAATTCTATAACTTTGAAAGAATTCATGGAGGTATTGGTTTTATCAGTCCTTATGAATATTTACTTCAAAAAGGAGTTGACTTAAAATCAACCCCGTTTATGAAGTCTGCTAGAGGGGGGAAA
>NZ_RJUF01000015.1 GCF_024343775.1 Lacihabitans soyangensis
ACCGTCCAGGTGCCCTCGCCTGCTACAGTTACGGTAGTTGCTGGTACGGTCGGGTTTGCAGGGTCTAACAAGGTCACCGTAGTGGGGTCTACCGTATCGCCACCTGTATCGTTGGTCGTTACAGGTGCTGACACAAACCCTGGCACTGGCGTGAAGGTCACCGCTCCTGTCGTCGGGTTCACCGTCCAGGTGCCCTCGCCTGCTACAGTTACGGTAGTTGCTGGTACGGTCGGGTTTGCAGGGTCTAACAAGGTCACCGTAGTGGGGTCTACCGTATCGCCACCTGTATCGTTGGTCGTTACATTCACCGTCACTGGCGTGCCTGCATAGTCGGCCGTGTCATTTTCTGCTATCGCTACGTAATCTACTTTTACTTTTGTTGTATCAGATAATCCTGTGCTAATTTCGGTAAGTTTATAATCGATAGGAGTTGGATCAAGTTTAAATGTTGATAATGGAGTGAAGCTAATTATTCCTGTACTAGGATTTAGACTCCAAGTACCCTCACCAGGTACGTTTAAAATTACGTCTATTCCAAGATTGAATGGATTCAAATCTATTATTACTTCACTTGCTAGGGGAACATTTCCATTTTGCAAAGTGTCATTCGAAATAATATTTTTTGAAACCGTAGCCCCTACTGAATTACCTATACTAGAATCTGGAATTGCCACTGGTGGATAAACTGGCAAAACACTTGCTGAAGAGTTATTATTCGCTAAGACTTGATCAAATTCTTTTCCAGAAATTTTAGAAAGGTTCAAATGATCACCTGAAGCGTTAACACTGGCAGTAATAGTAAGTGTTTCATTGCCCAGATTAGCCAATGACCCAATGCTCCATATACCTGTTACATTGTCGTACGAGCCAACAGATGCAGATGATGACACATATATATAACCACTTGGTAAGGTGTCTCCCACAATAACCTGAGACGCGTCAATGGTTCCTAAGTTCCTTGCAAGTAAGGTAAATTGAACATTTGAACCAACGGCGGCTATAGTAGGGTTAACCGTTTTTTCAATTGACAAATTTGGACACCCTTTTTTTACAAAAAAGTTTATTTCGTTAGAAACGTAGCCCCAGCCCCAAGTATTAATAGTTCTTACATTACCAAAATCATTACATTGATTATTATCAGCATCATTTCCGCTAACGCTTGGTGCAGGAATAATTTGAGCGGGGTTTCCACTTCCATTCCATGCGTGAGCAGGTGAAATAGTACCCAAAATAGAGTTATTAATACCACTACCACTAATATTGTTTGCATTATCAGCAGGGTTTAAAGTAGGATTACAAGTTGTACCAATATTTGTTAAACCTGAATCATTCCAATATAACCTTGTCGAAGTTGAGACCAAAGGAGCTACCGTTTCCACTATAATACCATTGGCATTTATTTCCGCATCATAAAGTGGAAGGTTAAACCTACCATTCATATAAATTAATTTCAAATTCAGATCTTGTCCATCTAGTAAAGCATTTCCTAAACCGTCATTTCCATCCCAAGGAACCGAATTTGCACCTTGTGGTAAATCCAAAAACTCTAACAATCTATCTGCAGTACCCACCTGAAATCCAGAGGTACCGTTTAAATCAAAAAATATTTTAACATCACCAGGTTGGTCAATAGTAAAATTTAAAAAATAAGGCCCACAACCTGATACAGCAGGGGTATTAAAATATGGTTGTAAAGGAATAGTCGCATATGGGTAAATTGTAGCATCTGGTTGATTCAAGAATATTTTATAACCATTAGATAAACTAGGGGCAGTGGCATCATTTCTTGAATTCCTATCAACAAACCAGTTACCAGCATTTACAACGCCATAGCTGTTCATAGCAACATTAAATGCAATTGGCCTAAAGCCAGTCCTGAGATCTATCTTTATCACTGACCTATCAGTAGTATAAGCATAAAAAGCCGCCTCTGAAGAAGCTGGACCTTCTGGAATCCATGTGGCCGGGGTAATACATACCAAGCCCCATTTATCACTGTGCACTCTTCCAGGGAATTTTGTATTTGCTGCTGTTGCTACCGTCAAGTCAAAATAGGCGGATTTTGCCCATGTTGCATTAGTTGGTGTAACCTGGCTTACCCCACCATCATTTGATCGATAAATCTCAATCCAATATTCACCGTTTTGGGCGGGAGTAAATGTTAATGGTGCATATCCACTTGGTGTCAACCCTCCAATATTTGGCCCAGCTACGGCCTTTGCATAAGTATCAATGTATCCATTACCTGAGGCAGACCATAAAGTAGGCCCCAAAACCACTGTTCCGTCTGGTCTGTGAATTCTATAATACATGTTGGTGGTATTGGTAAATCCATTGTAATCAGTCCAATTAAATCCAAAATAAAGTCTTTCATTGTTGAAATCCTTTATATTGAAGTACAACCTATTGTCCTCGGGAGCATTGAAATATGGGCCAGAGTTTATACTTGGCATATATGCAAGTGCTGTAATTGCAGTTGAAACGGGTGAAATTTCTTTGGTTCCTTCCGCAAAAACCTTTAGGGGTAATGCATAAAATAACACAATGAAAATTATGGCGAAATTTAAAAACAGCTTTTTCGAAATGAGATGTTTTTTTAAACTTGGGTTCTGCGTAAATACGTTAAGTGATTTACTTTGTAATTTTCGTATCATAATAAAGGAAAGCTTTTCTCCGAACTTTCCAAAACAGATACAAACACTATACCTGATAATCGTATTTTACATTAATCTTAGCAAGCGGATACATGCACTCAAATCTTTGTGAAAATTCACAATAAATCTTGGAATTTTTTAATTAATTCGAGAATTCAATATCTATACCATAAAACCATTTAATAAAAAACAAGCATCTTAATGGCCATTCTTTGGACTATGATTGTACTGTTATTAATACAGTTAATGGTGACACCTTTGAATAAGTTTAAGGATAATTAATTGGTTTTTAAATCAACTTAAAACAACTTTATGCCATTAAAAATGCAAACAAATGAAAAGAACTCTACTTATTATTACACTATTTTTATTTGGCTTAATTCAAAAAGGTTACGCTCAAAAGTATCACAGAATCAAAGCAAATATCAATCAAGAAAAGATTGATATACTCTACAAAAACGGTTTCGAAGCTGACCATTTCCATCTTGAAAATGGCGTTTTTACGGCCGAAGTTTCTGATGCAGATGTAGCCTTATTTAAAAAGCAAAACATCAAATTTCAATACTTGATCAAAGACCTTGAAAAGAATTTAGCCAAGGTTAATAAAGCCATTGACAAACAAAATGCAGGTAAAAACCTCCGTACGGCCGCTACTCCTGCCAATTTTACTCTAGGTTCTTATGGTGGCTTTTTCACCATGACGCAGCTCCATAATATTCTTGATCAAATGCGTGTGCTTTATCCTAATTTGGTAACAGCCAAAACCTCGATAGGTACTACGGTGGAAGGTAGACCCATATATATGTTAAAAATAAGCGACAATCCTGACATTGACGAACCAGAATCTGAGCTATTTTTAAATGCAGTTCACCACGCCCGCGAGCCCATGAGTTTGAGCCAATTAATCTATTTCATGTGGCATGTTTTAGAAAGTTATGGTACTGACCCAGAAATCACCACCTTACTGAACAGCACCGAAATGTACATTGTACCTATGGTGAACCCCGATGGATATCAGCAAAACTTAAACACGAATCCCAACGGGGGTGGAATGTGGCGTAAAAACCGTAAAAACAATGGTAATGGTACTTTTGGAGTAGATATTAACCGTAACTATGGCTTTCAGTGGGGTTACGACAATACTGGTTCTTCACCAACCACTAGCTCTGATACCTACAGAGGCCCGAGTGCCTTTTCTGAGCCAGAAACACAAGCAGTGAGAAATTTCTGTAATGCTCATGACTTCGTGGCATCGATGGATTTTCATTCTTTTGGCAACTATTGCATTTACCCATACGGCTATGCAACTACCAATAGCAACCCTGAGTTGCCACTTTTCCAACAAATGGGTGCCTATTTGACTGCTGAAAATGGCTTCGTATACGGCAATGCCGTTCAGACGGTAAATTACACGGCAAATGGTGCTGGCGACGACTGGAAATATGGAGAACAAACTACCAAGAACAAAATTTACAGCTTCACACCAGAAGTGGGAGCTTCTACAGACGGTTTTTACCCTGCACAAAGCAGAATTATTCCATTGTGCGAGTCAACCTTACAGATGAATCGTAAGATATTGAAGCTTTCGTCAAAATTTGCAGAATTAACAACCACAGCACCCACTAGTGTAACTTCACTCACAGGAAATATCCCATTCAGTGTTAAAAATTCAAGTCTACGAAATCCCAGTTACACGGTTAGTGTGAGTAGTACAAGCCCGTATGTATTGTCGTTACCAGGAACGCAATCCTTCAATAATATGACACTATTTCAGACCACATCAGGTCTTGCGGCCTTTACCTTATCACCAACCACACCTGTGGGTACTCCAATAAATTTTACCTTAACTTTAGACAACGGTCATTCTCCCGTTACGAAAACAGTAACCATCATTTATGATTGTTCAACACCTAGTAACCTCCAAAGCACAGCGGTAACCACAAGCTCGGCCACGGCCAGTTGGACTGCTGTTGCAGGAGCAACGGGTTATTATTTTTCATACAAAACCGCAGCCAGTAGTTCATGGTCGGCTGATTCCCTTGTATCCGTAACCAGCGTTGGACTATCGGGTCTGACACAAGGGACGGTTTACAACTGGCGAGTACGAACAGACGTTTGTAATACTTATGGTACTGCCACATTTACAACACAATTGCCATGTACAAATCCGGCGAGCGTATCAGTAAGTAATATAACCTCGAGTGGGGCAGCTATCAGTTGGACAGCTGTGGCAGGAGCCACTAACTATCAAGTACAATATAAACTGGCAACTAGCAGCACTTGGCTAACAGCCACCAATGCCAACACCACTACCAGCTATTCTTTGACTGGCTTGGCCGCGAATACGCTATACGACGTACAAGTACGAACCAACTGTACCTCAGGAAGTTCAATCTATACTTCAACTCAGTTTACAACTGCCGTACAAACTACCACGTACTGTGCTAGCATAGGAAACAACGTGAGTTTCTTCTGGGTGGATTATTTTAAACTCGGCACCATCACAAGAACATCTGGTGCTGATGCAGGATACTTCAACGGAACTGCCTCCGTGACGAACCTCACCCGAGGCACCGCAAATACGGTATCATTTTCACCAGGCTATACTAGCACCGTGTATAGGGTGTACTGGAGAGTATGGATTGACTACAACAAGGACGGTGACTTTGTGGATGCTGGAGAACAAATTGTAAGCCAATCTACCACCGGAGCGGGTATTTATAATGCCAACTTCACGGTGCCAGCAGCCGCCCTTACAGGCCAAACCCGCATCAGAGTTTCTATGAAATACAATGCATACAGTACTTCTTGTGAGACATTTACCTATGGCGAAGTAGAAGATTACACCGTAAATATTGTAACCGCCACGAGCAACAAACAAGAGTTGGCTGGAGCTAAGGTTTCATCTGAAATAAATAATGAAGAGGCCACTTTAACGGATTTACAGGCTAGGATTTACCCTAATCCAACGAGTTCAGAATTGTTCATAGATTTCAAAAATCAGTCATCCAAAAACATGCAAATATCAATAATGGATGCTAAAGGAGTTGAAAGATACAAGACCTTACTCACCGAAGACCATAATGCATACGGCATAGATGTGTCCAATTATGTACCAGCCGTGTATTTCTTGAAGTTAGAAAATGGCAAAAAAAGCAAAACACTGAAGTTCGTTAAAGAATAAACAGGAGAAACTCAAAAGTTTAAAAGCTTACAGATAAGATCACAATCTTTCTGTAAGCTTTTTTTAATGTCTCTATGGATGTTATGATAAATTTTAAACCAAACTATTTACTGAGCGTAGCATTCTTATCCACCTCGTCGAGTAATTGATTATAAATCTTGTATCGTTTTTCTTGAATTTTAGCAACAGCAATGAGTTCAGCTTTTTTATAACCACCCTGATAATACCGCTGAAACCATGGTAAAGTGGCTATGGCCGCATCCAGTGGGTTGTTGATAAAGGCAGAACGTAAGCCCAAGGCCAACAAACCAGTGGAAAGCAAGAATGAATTCAAGCCATTTTTGACATCACCAACATACAACTGACCCAGACCGGGCATAATCATGCTCAGAACTTTGGCCTTTTTAGGACTGATTTTACTAATTTTTTTGTTTTTTTCAAAAAGCTCATTGACCAAAGACGTATCTGCCACAATTTTCTTAAACATTTGCTCTGAAAGGTCATACTCTTGCTTTGCAAACCGCAAAATGGCCTCATTAAAGTCTTTGTCTGCTTGTTGTTTCGGGTCTGTGGTCTCATCCATACCCAAAAGTTCAACTTCGGCGTAGTCGTATTGCTGTAATATCAAAAAACACGAGATTTTCTTAAGAATGTAGGCATCCTTCAATACAGAATCCTGCGTGCTAAAGTAGGCCAAATCGAAATAGCTGGCCGATTCTTGATATTTCTTTAAACTAAAAAGACAGTCGGCTATTTTGGGGTAAACCTCCGGCCCATAAACCGATAGGGTGTCGAAAAACAATACCCGCTTATAAGCCTCCACGGCATTTTGATAGCTTTTTTGCTCGTAAAGGGTATTGGCAAACCTGAAAGTAGATTCTAAACCCTGGCCAAAACTCCCAAACGCATTAGTAATAAGTATTAAAAAGAGCACTCGCTTCATGCTGTAATGCGTTTATTTTTTTACGATTAAAGTCTTTGGTGGATTTTACGCCACCGTAAATATTGCCTAAATAAAAACCCAGGCCAATACCGCCATAAATCCAACCCCTGTGATTGTTAACACCGAATTTGTTGAAACTCCTGTAGGACTGAAAAGCCATACCTGCGGTGAAGAAGAGCGAAACGATACCATCTTTCCAATTCTTTGAATAAGCCTTTCCTGAGCCAGGAACCACAGCCGACATCAAAGCAGCCAAACCCGGACTTTTCTTATGAGTTTCTTTTTCTAGAATAGACTTGTAGCCCACACCCAGTTCATTATCTGTGCTTTTAATAAGTGCCAAAGTTGTTCTGGCCTCTTTAAAGTTATTATTGAATATATCGGAGGTTACATTCAGTAGCACTTTGTCGTCAGCCGAAAAGTTCTCGTTTTGATTCCAGAAATCCCTCGCAGCGGACCAAGATTGGTTTTGCATTTGAAGTTTGGCATATTCCAGAGCCGACGAAAACGGCACCTTCGAAGGATTATTATACAGAACGGGTAGTTTTGCTATACCCAAGGAAGTCTGATTTGACAATCGGTAGGCTCTTAAAAGGTTGGTTTTGAGGGTGTCGTTGTCTGGTGCAAAATAAACCAATCGCTCAAACTCCTTGCCTGCCAATTCAAACTGACCAGATTTCAACAAATAGTCGCCGTACTTTCTTGAATTTTCATAATTAAAAATATCCTGACCAAACGTAGCGAAACTAATAAAAAGCAGTACTAATATTCTCATGAATGTTATTTGATGGTTGAAACCACGGGTACGGTGGGTATTACTCTTGGGTCGTCTTTGAGAAGCATGTTGGTTTTGTCAAACTCATAATTTTGCGGTGAGAGGCCATTGCAACGGGTAAGTCTATCCATGGTCATAATGCCGCCTTTCACCATTCCAAACTTCTTAACGGCCAAGATGCCATACTCCGAACAGGATGGTGTAAACGTGCAAACGGTTAAGTCTTGCGATGAAAAAAAGGTTTTATAGAACAAAAACAAGCCCGAAAAAACCACTTGAACCTCGTTCTTGTTGTTCTTAGCTTCTACATATTCTTTCTTTATGTTGCCGTTGGGCAATACGTTTCTATACAGACTTACCTGGGCGTTTGCTTCATTTCTTAGCAGCAGCAGACTTAGTAAGAGGAATTTTATAACGATATATTTCATCTTCTGTGTTTTGGTCGATGGTAACATTTTTATAGGTAGTCAGCTGAATATTTTTCTCGCCTTTTTCACTAATACTCACCATAGTCACTTCGGTCGGAAACTCCACACCTTTGACATTAACGTATTTTTTGAAGTATTGTTGACTCACCACCACTCCTTTGGCATTGTAAAAGACCATGGCGTCGAGCCGTTTATTCACGGTTTGCATCCTTATGTTGCCAAATACCTTCTTGTATTGTTCTTCAGAAGCCACCCAAGTGGTTATAACCCCAGTAGGTGTTTTTTCCACCTTACCTATCTTGTAGATAGCCTTTTCATTGTTTTTTGGTCTTAAACCGTAGTCTGATAATTGTCCTGTAAGTGCAAGATGGAAAGCTGTAAACTCGGGAATCAAGAAAGTCCTGGTAGTGCCAGTAACGATATTTTTGTCGTTGATAGAAAACATGGTGGTGTCTTGCACAACCATGGTTTCCTTTTTAGGAAAAATAAGCTTGTAAACGATTTTCTTATAGATTTTATCGTAATATATTTTACCCATGGTGAGCCTGTAGCTCCCATTGGAGAGTTTGTCTTTTATAGAAACGTCGGCCCTGAACCGATAAAATTGTTGACCAAATGAGATACTTGGCAAAAGAAAAGTCAAAAACAAAAAGGTCCTAAAATTCAATCGTTTAGAAATTATGATATACAAAAATAGCCCAAGGTTTCTAAGTTTGGGCTATTTCTATAAAAAATATGCAGGTTTTTTATTTTAAGAAAATCAATAGGGTGAGGTTGCTGCTGCCGCAATTAAACTACCCACTATTGCTATTACGTAAACCCCCAGGCCTATGGCCGTAGCCGTTATGCAACCCTTCACGGTCTTATTTAGGGCAGCTTTATTGTTATCGGTAATCAGATAAACAATTAGAATTCCCCATATACCCAAACAGAAACCCCACCAAAATGCGGGAAAACCTGCAGGTTTCATGGGATCGTCATCTCCTATGTTTGATTTTGTTTCTGAATTGATGCCCAGATCTTTGAGTAGCTGTGGCTGCTCTTTGATAACACTGTCTACTGTAAAGTTAGGATTGGCCATTATAATTGACTCCAGTTGGTTTAACTTTTTAAACTCTGAAGTGAAGTCTTCGTTTTGTAAGGGCTCTTTGGCAAACGAACATACATATATACACACGCAGAAGAAGATAGTAAGGATTCTTGTCATGAATTATAATTTTATGGATGAGAAATACTTTCTAAGGTTTACTGCAAAAGTCATGCAAAAAAGATTTTCAGAGCGTTTTTTCTTCGAAATATAAATTACTGCACTGGAAAACCTCATTTTTGGGCATAAAAAAACCCACCGTTGGGTGGGTCCTTTTATAAATGCTTTTCTTGAATCTTAGAAAATGCTGATTGACACAACCAAAACATAGTAAATTACCCAAACACCAGCACCTACCAAACAACCTAGGAGGGCTTTCTTAGTTTGAGCACTATCTTTATCTGTCAATACATAAACCAATATCAAACCTATCCAGCTCAATACACATCCCCACCAGAAAGCAGGAATTCCGGCAGGAAGATCAGAAGAGGCTACAGCAGATGCTGTATCAGCTTCGATGTTGATATCGGTCAATAATTCAGAGTTTTGAGACTTCAAATTATCTAACGTAGTACCTTCATTATTTTGAACGAATTTCTCGATTTTATTCAATTGCTCAAACTCTGAATCGATAGTTTTTGCGTCAAAATTGATTGGCTCGGCTGCTGTGGCCACAGTAAAGCTCATTGCCAAAATGGTGATTAGGGAAAGGATTCTTTTCATGATTTAAAAAATTTAGATGTTTAACGTTTTACAATATTAAAGATTAAAAAAATATGAACTTTTAAATGCTCAATTTTTTTTTCACAAATGAATAAGAAATGAAGCTTAAATGGAATTATACCTTCAAAAATCAACTCAATTTTTTATTTAGAGGTATTTTCGATTATAAAATAGCCCAAAACTTTTAAAATTTAAAAGTAACTCCGGCACTCGAAAAAGGTGCTCCCAACTCCACCATCACACCCAGATTATTTTTCAGCTGATATCTCGCTCCCAAATAACCACCGTAGAATGGGCCTGCGTTTACACCATTGTATCCTGAGAAACCATTATCGTAACTTACCCCTCTAAAACCCACTGTAACACCCACGTAAGGATCAAGTTTATCAACAACCACATCAAATTCTTTGAGGATTTTATTGAAATGATAGGAGGCCCTACCCCCTACTGCAATAACATTTACACCCCAATTTGAACCAAAATAACCGTAGTTTCGTCGGGTAATACCGCCCACCAAACCCACACTGACATCATCAACCAAGCCCACTTCTACCGAACCCAATACACCTAGGCCACCGTAGCCAAGGCCTAAACCAAGGTTGGCCGTTTTAGTGCCTTTTTCAAATGACTGTGCTTGGCTTGAAAAACAAACTGAAGAAAGTAAGAAAAGTAAAATTCCTGTGATTTTGTACATATAAAATAATTGGTTTGATTTATTACGATGCAATTGTAACGATTGAAAACCGCATTTTCAATGCTTTTGGGCAGTTTTTTGAGAAACTTGAATCGTTAAAAAGCACTTACAAAATATTTCTAACGCAATTTGATGGCTCTTGAGTATAGAAAAGGCTATGAATTTAACAAGAACTACCATGAAAGACTTTTTCGAGAACAAAAAGAAAAAGGCCTTGTAATTGAATTACTCAGTAGGACTTAGAGGTGGAACAAAGATTGCCGGGCAAGTAGATAAAATAGTTGGAATTATCAATGCCTGAAACCTTGTCGGAATAAGTGGACTTTGTTGAACCTCAAAAAGAGGGGGGCCTGAAACGCCATTATGATTAAGGTTAATGGCATATCGAGAACGATACATAACGTTTGAACCCAGTCTAATCAGATTTTTAGCCGTGATTCTTCCTGTTGAACTAATCTGTTGATAAATGGGTGTATCAATGGTATTTTTTATTGTTATATCTGGCCAACAAAAACCATCAAACAAGAATTTGTACGTTTGACTTAAACAACCAGTGGCATCTTTTATAGTGTAAACAGGGCCTACCTCTGGAGTGCTGACAGGTACAGAGGCTCCTGAAAAAGGAGTGGCACTTGAAATTGTTGGGCCTGAAATCGTAAAATTCGTAATGCCTGACCACGTTGGCGAAGGTAAAATCTGCAAATCTGGAGTCTGAATTGGCAACTCATTTGGACTTATAAGTTTTGTAATTGGCGATGAAGTGCTTACATCCTTAAGGATTGTGAACTGATCTCCGACGTTACCTAACTCATTAATAAATTTAGCGTCGAGACGATTATTCTCAATTTCCAAAAGCATAGTACCTCCATTTGTGTAATCCTTAAAGGGCATTGCATGGTGTCCAGACAGACTACTAATTGTAGAACTAGATTGAACAGTAGAGGACGAACCAACAATGGCATAGACTATTCCATTAACTGAGGCAGTGTTTGATGATGTAGTAACATAAGGACATGAGTCAGAACTACCATCAAATTTCCCCGAAGAAGAATTTATATTATGCGTTGAGGCATTAAAGTTAGCATGTGGAAGAAATGTCGGTGAACCAAACAAATTCTTTAACTGCTTTGAACGCTCATATACGTGGCTATGACCGTTAAGAACTAAGTCAACCTTATGTGCTTCAAAAACAGGAACGAGATTGTTAGCTAAATCTAGCAATTCCTTTCGGGTATCTGAATCATAAGAACCTTTGGTATAAGGTGGATGGTGAAAAATAACAACTGTCCATTTGATTGAAGGATTGGCGTCATTGGCTGTTAAATCTGCCATAAGCCATGATTTTTGAGCACTCGCTAGCGTTTCGCTAAGTTTAACATTACCCTCTGAGCCGTAACTATCCAAACTAACAAAATGGATGTTTCCATAATTAAATGAATAATAACCCTTGGCATTAGACGGTACACCTCCCGACTGCCCTTTTTCTAGATTTTGAAAAATTTCGAAAAAAGAATAATTCCTAGAATTGGCGTCAACAATATCTGTTGAAGGACCTATGCCAGGATATATATTGGTGTAACTGTAAGGGATACTATTCCGAATAGAATTTTTCAGCCCACTCCCTCTAGACTCATAATAGTCGTGATTTCCAGGACAAGAAAAAATAGTGGCCTGTTTCATCATTTTTGAACCTTGAAAAGGATTGAAGAAATAATTTTGATATTCTGAATTCGTACCGTTCAGATAGGCATTATCTCCAAGTAGCATCCAAAAATCTAATTGAGGATTACCATTAGCCGTCATCCAATTATTGAAACCCGTCAATACAGAACTCTGAACCTCATTATAATTTGTGGCAGTTGGTGCATATGGCATTCCGGGATTTGGATAATCAACATCGCCGTTTTGACTGTAACCCGCATCTCCTGTTACCCATATTCTTGTTTTTTTAGATTTAACCTGAGCTGCGGTGATAGGGCCGGTAACAAAATAATTATTGGGTCCCACCTCCAAGCTTGTGAATGCCGGATTGTTAACCCCAATTTCATAGAAATATTTTGTGTTAGGAATAAGGCCAGTTATATTTATGATATGATCATTGGTGGATACTCCAGTCCAAACTGTTGCGGTTGAAGGCAAATCTGTTGATTTCCAAATTTTAACAACCCCAACAGCAGCCAGATTTGTTGTCCATCTTATTTGTTTGGTAATTTCTGAAGGTCTACTATTGGCTGTTGTACCATCATTGGCTAACTGCAAATAAGGCCCACGGGTGATGGCTGGGGTAAGTGGGCCTACCACACCAGTTAACTCTATGTCAAAAAAAGAATCAGAAGAAGAGGTAGTATAGGCAGGCAAAGTTGTGGTTGAATTTGCTCCTTGATGTATTTCTACCGTAATAGTGATCGTATTAATAGTTGGATGTAAAGGAAAACTACCGTTCGGTATATTATGACTTATTGAACTTGAAGGCCACCAGAAATTAGTTTCGTTGATGTTCGGATTTATTACGGGAGTGGAATTAGTTATCACTCCGCTTGGCAGATTTACCCTGTAGACCTCCGCTCCATTAAAATAAACCACGGCTCCGTCGTCTGCTTTTAGTTTCAAATTAAATGAACTGTAGTCTGCCAAATTATGCCCTCCATTGGCGATGTCAACAACAATAGACTTTCTGTAATAGGTAACCAGTGGTTTTTGAGTGGCATCACTTCCATAGGGAATTTGAGCTGTAGATGAAAAAGGAACTGTAGCCGCATAAGAACTACTTCCAGCTTTATAACCTAGCGGCAAAATATTTGATGGGCTATTATCCCAACCAGCCGGAACAAAGGTATTGTATAGTGGTGACGTCCAATTTACGATTCCTGCAGAAGTACCGGTGTTATAATCGTCAGGACCGGTATAAACTACATTGCTGAAATACTTCCAACCTATGGAACCAAAATTCAGGGGCATTTGAGCCATCAATAATTTCGTAGAAACCAATAAGAGTACTGCCAGAAATTTTAATGATTTCATAGTTTGATAATTAAGATTGTTTCTTCAAATAGAAATTTAAATATTTAAGAGCTAAAAAAAAATGACCCTTGACAGGTCTTCTCACAAAATATCAATATCTGACAACATTTTGGACCATTGAAAATTTCAGTTTTGGTTTAAAATTCCCATAATAGAATCATACTTTAAGCGATTGTTTTCAACAGTCGCCTTAGTTACATTTTGCAAGCATTTTTGAGCAGCTTTCTTGTCTCCCATTAGTGCCAAGCAATACGTCTTGTTGAGATAAGTCAACTGGTACATATTGTCAAAAGACAGCACATAATCATAAAGTTCCAAAGCTTTTTCGTACCGTTTATCCAACATATACATGGTGGCCAAGTCCAAAATATTGGTATGCTTTCTTGGAGCTATAGATCGCAGTTTTTCATAAGTTTCTATGCCAGCTGCATTTTGGCCACTTTCAAACTGTATCAACCCTAGCTGTGAAAGCAAAATTGGGTGATCGGGCATGATAGTCAGTTGATTCTTAAAGTGTTTTACCAGGCTCTTGTAATGCTCTTGTCTTAGGTTGGCCATTGAAGGCTCAGCCATCAGAGTGCTTCGAATCAAACCGTTTTTCAAGAGCATATCGTATTTACCTATGGTTGTGTTTTCTAGGAGCTCATCGTATTGATTAATAAGAAATACGTTGTCAGTTTGAAGTTTAATATTGTTCCATGTTTTGTAATTGTCAAAAGTTTTGAACACTAACTGATAGCCTAACAAAGAAAATAACAACACCATACCAATCCCAAATATTTTTTGGGCTTTCGAAATTATAAAAGTCTTACTTTCCGAATTTTGAGATATAAAAATAAGTAATGTAAAAAGTATTAACTGAGAAATAAGGCCTTCGAAATTAGTAAAGTGAAAACCCACATAAGCCACAATCACTGCCAAAATCATCCCTTTTTGAAGATGGCCTATATTTGATTTTTTCCGAAACAACACCAACAATGTTGCGAATATGAGAGCTAAATAGCTTAATAAACCCAACAGACCTGTGTCAACCAATTTGTCTAGTAAGAAATTATGAGAGCGGTCGTACCAATCATCGGAATTATGAAATGCGTTTTGATAATGTTCCGTAAAAAAGTAAACAAAGTGTTCTTTCCCCCAGCCCAAAAATGGTTTTTCGTGCCAAAAAAGTGCAATGGTTTTCCATATATAAACGCGTATAAAAGTACTGTTGTCATTTATAGAGAAATTTGTAATCCTGGCAAAACCACTTTTTAAACCTATGAGTTTAATGAATACCAATACACCCACAACCACTACCACAGTATAAGTCAAGCCTAAAGCTTTCCTACTGTGTTTAAAAACATTCCAAAAATATAACGCAGAGACAAATAGGCTCGCAAACAAGGCCACAAAGGCTCCCCTCGAGCCTGTACTTATGATACCAAGTCCGAAAAGCAACAAACCCAAGCCACAAATAGATGAAATAACAACTTTGTTCTTACCATCGCCTATAATTATGGAAATGAAATAACTCCAAAGCAAAATAAAATGAAAAATCAAGTAAAATGCCAGAGTTAGCGGATTAGCAAATGTTCCCTGTGCCCGTGTGAAATCTTTACCGGCATATTGAAAAAAGGCCACTATAGAAACTATACAAGCCACAATAACCGACACAAAACCAATACTTTGCCAAGTACTGTTTTCAATTTTCTTCTGAGAAAACATTAAATAAAAAACGACGAAGAACATAAAAGCCACGACTCCATCCATTCGCTCAAAGGTGGAGTAAAAACTCAGCGTTGGGCTAACCGAAACAAGACCAGAAACAGCGACTAAGAGCAAATTAAGCAACAGTGCTACCCCAATAAAGTTGATTTTGAAATCTAAAAATTGGGATTTAAGAACATCGAATCCCTTGACAACCCCAAAGACCACTATCATAAACCAAAAGGCTAGGACTTTGGGAGTATGGTAGCCAAAATCATACTTTTTGAAAAAAAACAGTGGTATCAAGCTTAGCAAAACAAAAAAAACAAGAGAGCTTTTTTTCATAAATCAATATTTATTTGTGTCCTTGAGGGTGGGAAGCATAAATCTTATAACAATATCGTCTTTGTAAAAATGGAAACCAACAAAAAAATTGGTTTCCATTTTTTATTAAAAACAGCCGCCAGTATTCGCCAAAAACAATGTTCCAGTATCAGCTAAGAAACCAGGTTGTAGTTCAATTACTCGAGCAGTGTAGCTGGATTTGGCCGTGCCGGTAATCTTATTCGTGGCTGTAACTTTTCCTGAAATATTTGCCGAGGCTATTTTAGTGAACACCCCCGTACTCACGTCATCAGTAGGGCTCCCCAGCGTATGTGTAAGTAAACATGGGCCTATTGTTAATGCATAACTCATCTCTCCAGTAGATGTGCAGGGGCCATTGGAACACCTAAAACTATAGACTTTATCTACCGACGGCGTTACGGTTCGAGGATTTGTGGTACTTAGGTTTTCCCATACCACAGTTTGAGTGCCGCATCCTGTGGCCGTCAGTACAACTGGCGAACCCGTCGATGGTGAAAATGTTGGCGAAGCTGTAAGGCTTGTCGGTTGATTAATTATTATTGGGTATATAGTAATAGAACTAGAAACTGGTGATGATACACCATTGCCCATACACGAAACAGTGTACGTGGAAGGTATCGTGGGCGAAACATTTATTGAACCATTAGTTGATGCAAACGCAATGGTACTTCCACCTAAAAACCAAACCGTTTGACTTCCAGCTGGACAACCACTTCCCGTAAGCGTTGGTCCACTTGGTGCATTACCTATACATGAGGAAGTAGAGGACGTAGATAAAATAGGAGCCGAAACTACTGTTGCTGTGGGCATCAATATTGTGATAGGTCCTCCAATGTCTGTCTGGTTATTTATGATGTTCAATACATCTGCATTTGCAAAAGTTAAAACTATTGGATTTGCCGAGCCATCTACTTTAAATGTCCGGCCATTTATAGCACTAGATTTTGCTACAGGTACTACAAAAAAGTATTTAGAACTCCCTGCAGATATGGACTCGTAAAAATAAGAACTGGCTCCATAAAATTGAAAATTCAAATTACTGCTAGTTCCACTGGTATGATTACTGGTTATAAGTGTAGCAGTATTAAGATCATTTACACTATTTTTATACAATAGATACTCCCCGTCAGAGGCAGTTGCAGTCCCTGAAGTCTGAACCTTAATGTTTCTGATTGTTGATGGAAATATTGGAGATTCTACTTTGAAGGTGTAAACTGATTGGAGAGCAGACCCATAGGAGGTTGTATTCGCTGGTGTTGTCAAAGAACTAATTATTACATTATTGGCTGTAATAGTTTGAAAATCTGCCACATCACCCAATACCTGAGTAAGGATAGGAATTTCAGCAAAAGCTATAGAGGTAGGATTGCTGGCCGCATTTATTTTAATGGTATGGCCATTAACAGCTGCATTTTTAACTTCCACGGTAAGTGTAATATATACATCTCCACTGATTGTGGGTAAACCTGTAAAACTCACAAGTTCTCCATTTCCTGATAAATTAGAAGTTGATTTTATACCGTTCGTAAAAAAAAAGTAATCTCTAAAATCATTGTAAATAGTCGGAGTGAAAGACCAAAAATAACTGGAACTAGTACTATTAGAAACTCGCATATGTATTTGTCCAAAATCCCCATTTACATAAGTTCCTGAGGTGGTAAAGGTTAAGGCACTCAATTTAACGGGCCCATTTGCTGAGCTTATTTTGGCTTGATATATAATATTATGAGGGGCTACCATTCCCGAAAGGCCTTGTGGAAGATTACCTGCCGGTACCGGCAATGCTGTGTAAGTTACGTTAGAACTTGATATGACCATAGTGCCGGCCAAATTGGATTGTGAATTAGTAACTACGGTACTCGGCATGGAGTAAGTAACTGCAACAGGATTAAGAGCTCCATTGATTTTTATGGTATTTCCTATAATGGCTGTATTTTTTACATTGGCTATAATATACAGATAGGTAGGACTACCCGACAATACTGTAGATAAGCCGGTAAAATTTACAACTTCTGTGGCCCCTGTTGAGGTAGCTGATGTACCTAATAATGCTGTGGAATAGGTGCTTGCATCACCGGAATATAATGAAAAATTGGTTATATCTCCTGATGCATACGTTCCTGAAGTGGTTACAGAAAGAGCAGTAATTACGGCAGTGGTTGATGAAGGGTCAATTTTCATTTTATAAATTACAGCCGCACCGCTTCTATATATATTTATTGGTGGTACAGATTCTGTGGTATGGGTCACGGTTGGTGAACCAACTGTATGTACATCCGAAAGGTCAGTTTGGCTATTTGTAACTGTTGGTACCAAAGGGATAGTATTTGTATAATTTAACATCGTCAACGACAAGGGACCAGATAATCCATTTATTTTAAAGGTTTTCCCGACCGAAGTACCCGGTTTTACTTTCAACTTTATAAAATAATATTTACTTGTGCCGTTAGGAATGTTTGACAGAATAATGAAACTGCTTGATAGTGTAATTTGACCACTTGTTAGGCCAACATTCAAAAAATTAACTTTTACTGCGGTAGCCAAAGAATTGGTGGTGTTTTCATATAACTCGACGGATTCAATATCCGATGGTAGTAATGTTCCTGAAAATGGGATGGTCATTGTTGAAATTCTTTGTGATCCACCATTTGAGGTCACTTTTAGTACGTGCACCAAGTTATTTAGTCCGGCATATAATATGCCGGATGGAGCGGCCTCGGTGCTCAAAGTAATAGCCCTAGTGCCGACAGTTTGAACACCTGTTAAATTAGATTGCAAATTCGTAGAAATTGCACCAGCCGTGGAAAACGTAACAATTGCTGGATCCACCGCTCCGTTTACAAAAATAGTTCTTCCTGCTACTGCCCCAGGTTTGAGATTAGCAATCAAAGTTATTTCCATGGAATTAACAGTTGGTGCAATAGTATAGCAACTTGATGGAGACGGTAATGTAAAAGTAATAGTCTCTCCAGCTGAAGGGGTTGCAGGAGTAACTGAAGAAATGAAGCAGGTACTAAACCCAGTTCCGGTAATTGAAAGAGAAAATGATTGTACATCAGATGATGTATATGTACCAGATGTGGTAAAACTAATATTTTGGAAGTTTAAGTTTCCTGTATTATGCAACAATTTAAACTTGTAAACCGCTACTTGCTCTCCTGGAAAAATTGTAGAAGCAGGCATAGGTAGTGACTCCAATGTAACAGTTTGACTAAAAGAAATGGAGAAAATCAAACAAAGGCAGCTAACTAAAAGGGATATTTTTTTCATAATGTTTAATAAATTTATTCTGCTATTTTTTTTAGTATAAAATTTTAAGTTATTCGACTTTATCAAAGAATGTTAATAATTGAAAAAAAATAAATCTTATGTTTTCCAGAATAATAATCTCTATCTAAATCTTCCAACCAACACCTTAAAATACCATTGATGATCATTGATTAAATTATTAGTTTGGGTTTAAGAGGCATCAACAGGTATTTCCAATTCAGCTATTTTTAAATTAAATAGAAATTCAAAAGGTAAATTTTGAATTTAAAACTCCGAAATAAATTTGTTCCGCCGTGGCACCATTGAAATAGGGAGTTGATAAATGGATTCTTTAAATATTAAAATAGATATTAAAACTCCATGCTCCCAAAAATACATTTACCATCAGCCGGTCCAAAAAGTTAATTCCTGCCTCTTATCGTTTCAAAAAACATCTTCCCTCTTCTTCTTGAGGGAATAATTACTTCCCCATTTATCAAATAGATTTGGTTGTTTTTAATACATTCTATGCAATCGAGGTTTATGATGGTGGATTTAGTAACTCTATAGAAGTTTGGGAAAGGCTGAAGTTGTTCTTGGATTCTTTTGAGCGTGGTGGCCACGGTTTCCTTTCGTCTGCCGTTTTGAAAAACCACAGTGGTGTAGTTTACATCGCCTTTGAGGCTGATTACATCACGAGGATTGACCGTTTTTCTTCCTCCTATTGGTATTTGTGTTTCCATAATAATTTATATACATTTTGACAATGCAAAACACTCATAATTATTTACTCCAAACCATACGCAATCAACTGGAATTTAAATCTTATTAAACGGTCGGTAAAACCGTTTAATAACGGTATAATTTACCCTAAAGACCCAATTTTACGAAAGAAAACAAAACTAAGTAGCTAATAATCAATTATTTACAAAAGAGTACTTTTTTCAAACTATTTGGTTTTATCAAAATTGTGAATAGCTTTACAACCGTTAAATAAAATTTATTACACAAAACCTATAAAAAATGAAGAAGACCATTTTGATTACAAGTGTTTTTTGGTTGTCAATTCTAGGATTCATGTATTTCTATCTTACCAAAAATTGCAAATTGGAAGATAAGACCTCATGCAACAAGTTTTGCTACGATTACAGTAAAGAAAGATTCAATGAACTCACCTTGGGTGCGGCAGACACTTTAGCCAATGAATTTAAAAATTCCATTTCAGTAGGAGGAGTTCTAGATTCAAACGCAACCCGTTCAGTATGGTTTAGTTTAGAAAGAATGAAAAAACTTATTTATCAAGTTGAAAGATCTGCCTGCTCCTTGAACTGCACAGAAACACAAGCACAAAATTTGGGATTAAGATTTTATTTTGGCAAATACCCTACTGGCCCTGTTAATAGTGGTTCCTATTTTACTTTTTTGAACACCGTACCTCAGCAAATGGGTAAAACTACACTATTTATTATCCCTACTTACTTTGATGGTACTACAAGTGCGAATACAGACTTTGACCCAATATGGGCAAGTAATCCTAGCAATAAGTCCTGCAAGCCTAAAACTTTAAATACATTAAGAGACCAAAGACTTATATCGCCTATTTCTAGGTTAACAGCAGTTGCCGCTGATGATCCAAATGGTATGCAGAATAAAGGGTCATTATGCCCACCAGTAAATTGCCCTGGTTCATCGTTTTAAGACCAATGAGATATTTATTAGTTTACAAAAACTTTATGATGTTTGTGGAGATTGTAGTCTTTTTGTTTGCCTTTTGGCATTTCAAAAAGATTACACTCCACTATTTACGAGCGTTTATTATTTTTACCGGTATCATTCTAATACTTGATTTAGTGGGTCGTTTTCCGATACCTCGCCAAATTATTAATATTATCTACATCATAGTTGGGTTATTAGAATTCTGTGGATTATTTTTTGTATTTTATTTGTTTGACATGTCCAATAAATGGTTTTCAATTATTAGTTCTTTAACTTTGTTAATTTTCTTTGTCATTGAACCTCTTTGGGGAGCTAAAACAATAGAAATTAATTTCAAGTCCATGACAAATTCCGTTGGATGTCTTTTTTTGCTAATATTGACATTCATATACTTTTTTAAATTGACTAAAAGTGCCAATTTTCTCAAATTTTACGAGGAACCTATGTTTTGGATTGCTAGTGGTTGCTTGGTTTACTATCTAGGAACTTTTCCTTATTGGGGACTTTACAATGTTATGTTAAATCAATATTTTGATATTTTAGTAATCTATACTTGGATAACCACTACTTTGGCGATAGGAGCAAATATTCTTTACTTTGTTTCATTTAGAAAAGCTATTAACCTTATGAAATATGAATAGGGAAGGAATAATTATTTTCATCATAATTTCCAATCTGGTATTCTTGGTGTTTATAATTGGTTTGGTTGTGTTTGTTTTCCAATATAGAAAAAGAAAACTTGAGCATCTCCAAAAAACACTAGAAATGGAAATAAAACATGAAAACCAACTTTATTCTGAACGAATAGCGATACAGTTACAAACCATGCAAGAGATAGGCCGAGAAATTCATGATAACGTTGGTCAAAAACTTACATTGGCTTCCATTTATTCTAATCAAGTAACCCAATCAAATCCTTTCGAAAATGATAGGCTAGCCGAAGTGACAAAACTAATAGACCAGTCATTATTAGATTTGAGAAAACTATCTAAGTCTCTAGTTAACAATGATTTCAAAGAAAAAAGT
The DNA here is from genome assembly GCF_024343775.1 of Lacihabitans soyangensis. GTDB lineage: Bacteria > Bacteroidota > Bacteroidia > Cytophagales > Spirosomataceae > Leadbetterella > Leadbetterella soyangensis. Next base: position 21,556 of record NZ_RJUF01000015.1, read on the forward strand.
CTACAAGAACTGTTGGAAGACGAAGCTCATTTGATTAATCTTAGTGGTACAATGAAGTTGAAGATTATTTGTGCCACAAAATCTATCAAGTTGGATTTTAAACTAAAGCAAGGAATTTTTAGAATATTGCAGGAATTTATACAAAATAGCCTTAAACATTCGGGAGGAAAACTTATAACCATTCAAATAAATGAAAGCAAATCTAGCCTTGAAATTTTTTCATGGGACGATGGAAAGGGATTTGACTTAGATAAAATATCGGAAGGAATAGGATTAAGTAATATTAAAAGAAGAGCGAAAGAATTAAATGCGTCACTGGAATATAGCTCTGAAATAGGAATTGGCACAAAATTGAATATTATTCTAGAATTATGAAACATCAAGTCGCTATAGTAGATGACCACTTGCTTATAGCCAAAGCCATAGGCTCTATTATCAATAACTTTAGTGGTTTTGAGACCATTTATGAAGTAGAAAATGGGAAGGTTTTAATAGAAAAACTTAAAAACAATTCTAATAAGCCCGAACTAATACTTATGGATATCTCAATGCCCGAAATGAATGGCTTTGAAACCACAGAATGGCTAACTGAGCAACATCCTGAAATTACAGTTATGGCTCTTTCCGTGCAAGATGATGAAGATTCCTTAATAAAAATGATAAAAGCGGGAGCGAAAGGCTATTTACATAAAAATGTACATCCAGCAGAATTAGAACTCGCCTTAAAAACGATTATTGACAGAGGAATGTATTTCCCAAATTGGGCAACAAGCAAAGTCTTTGCTAACATTTCTAAAAAAGATACTACGAACTCAATTGCAGAAATAAAAATAAACGACAGAGAGATGGAATTTCTCAAGCATACTTGTAGTGAGCTGACATATAAAGAGATTGCCGACATCATGTGTTGTAGTCCTCGTACGGTAGAAGGCTACAGGGATTCCCTTTTTGAAAAACTAATGATAAAAACAAGAGTAGGACTTGCTATGTATGCTATAAAATCGGGAATAGTAAAACTATAAAAAAGCCCCAGAACGATTACATTCTGAGGCCCATATAGTAGTAGACTTAAATTTCTATCAAATCTTCGCCAAAATAGCATTGAAAGTAGCACTCGGACGCATGGCGGCTGAGGCTTTTTCGAAATCCGGCTTGTAGTATCCGCCTGTGTCCTGTGGTTTGCCTTGAGAGCCAATCAATTCTGCATCAATTTTGGCTTCGTTGGCTGTCAATTCAGCGGCAATTGGCGTAAAGATAGCTTTCAATTCGGCGTCTTTGTCCTGAGCGGCCAAAGCTTGTGCCCAATACAAAGCCAAGTAAAAATGACTGCCCCTGTTATCTATTTGTCCTACTTTACGAGCAGGAGATTTGTCGTTATCTAAGAATTTGCCTGTTGCTTCGTCCAAAGTATCTGCCAAAACCTGTGCCTTCGGATTTCCAAAGGTGTTAGAAAGATGCTCATAAGAAGGTGCCAAAGCCAAGAACTCACCGAGTGAATCCCAACGCAGGTAACCTTCTTCCAAGAACTGTTGCACGTGCTTTGGAGCCGAACCACCCGCTCCCGTTTCAAACAAGCCACCTCCATTCATCAGTGGTACTATTGAAAGCATTTTGGCAGAGGTACCCACTTCCAAAATTGGGAAAAGGTCGGTGTTGTAGTCACGCAATACGTTTCCAGTTACCGAAATGGTATCTAAACCTTGTACGATTCTTTCTAACGAAAACTGAGTAGCTTCCATCGGAGTCATGATTCTGATGTCCAATCCAGCAGTATCGTGGTTAAGAAGGTATTTGTTTACTTTTGCTATGATTTGAGCATCGTGTGCACGGTTTTTATCGAGCCAGAAAATGGCCGGTGTACCTGTGGCTTTTGCTCTGTTTACTGCTAGCTTCACCCAATCCTGAATCGGCAAGTCTTTGGTTTGGCACATACGGAAAATATCTCCAGCCTCCACAGCTTGCTCCATCAATACTACACCCGATTCGTCAGTTACTACAACTTTACCAGCAGCACTCATCTGGAATGTCTTGTCGTGCGAGCCATACTCTTCGGCGGCTTGAGCCATCAAACCTACGTTTGACACACTTCCCATAGTTACGGGATTCAAGGCACCGTTTTTCTTACAAAAATCTATCACAACTTGGTAAATACCAGAGTAACAACGATCTGGAATCACATATTTAGTATCTTTTCCTTTGCCGTCCGGACCCCACATTTGACCAGAAGTACGTATAGCGGCAGGCATTGAGGCATCAATAATTACATCAGATGGAACATGCAAATTGGTAATACCCTTATCAGAATTTACCATCGCCAATGCAGGGTTTTTAGCATAAACAGCGTCTATATCTGCCAAAATTTCTGCTTTCTTTGCGGCATCTAGGCTCTCCAGTTTGATAAGCAAATCCCCCACTCCATTGTTTGGGTTTACATTCAATTGGTCGAAAACCGCTGCGTGTTTTTCGAAAACGTCTTTAAAATAAACAGAAACAGCTGCACCAAAAAGAATTGGGTCAGAAACCTTCATCATGGTGGCTTTCAAGTGTATTGAAAACAACAAATCTTTCTCTTTCGCATCAGCCACCTCTTTGGCTAAAAAAGACTTGAGCTTGCTCAAACTCATAACCGATGAGTCGATGATTTCGCCATCTTTGAGAGCAGTTTTTTCTTTCAATATTTTTTCGCTGCCATCGGCACCAACAAAAGTTATTTTCACAGAAGTAGCTTTTTCTACTACCACCGATTTTTCGCTTCCGTAGAAATCTCCCTCAGACATGGTGGCCACGTGCGACTTAGAGTCAGCACTCCATGCTCCCATGCTGTGTGGGTGTTTACGGGCATATTCCTTAACCGCTTTCGGAGCTCTTCGGTCAGAGTTACCCTCACGTAAAACTGGGTTTACAGCACTACCTTTTATTTTATCGTATTTAGCTTTTGCAACTTTTTCTTCATCAGTAACAGGCTCCTCAGGATAAGAAGGAATTTTATATCCTTTTTCTTGAAGTTCCGAAATGGCTGCAGTCAACTGAGGCATTGAGGCACTCACATTCGGCAGTTTTATGATGTTTGCATCTGGTGCAGTAGCCAAAGCACCCAAATACGCCAAGTCATCTGAAACTTTTTGCTCATCGGTAAGGTATTCAGAAAACACCGCTAAAATTCTTCCAGAGAGAGATATATCGCGGGTTTCGATTACTACATTGGCGGGTTTTGAAAATGCCTCCACTATTGGTAAAAACGAGTACGTGGCCAAGGCTGGTGCTTCGTCTGTAATAGTGTAAATTATCTTTGCTACTTGTGTCATAATAAGAAAAGGAGATTTTGAAGACTAATTTTAACCTTAAAACATGGTCAGGTTCTATAAAAATTTGATAAACGCAAAGTTAATAATTCTCTTGAAAATTTTATGATATACTTTGAAAATGATGTATTAAATTTCGAAGAATTTAAAAATAGTGGTCATTTGTTTGCCACGGGCTAAAAGATTAATCTGACATGAAAAAAATAGTATCCATTCCGTTTTTCTTATTTATGTTCGTTTTGATAGAAAATGGATTTTGTCAAGATTTTGAGTCTGAACTCGCTGCACACCGAGAAAAATACAAAACCGAAACAAAGGGTAGATTTCCTGATCAAGTACAGGATTTCTATGAGGCAAAAGCCAAATTTAGAATTGCCGCCACCTACAAGAAACCACGAAAATCAAAAACTATTTCGGTACCGACATCTGGGGTAAAAATCAAAGATTACACTGAGTATGCCCTAGTTACCTTCGAAGTTGATGGCCAGAAACATAAAATAATGACTTACCGACAGTCACCCGTTTTACCCCTTTACAAAAATCTGGTATTTGTACCATTTAAAGACCCCACAGCACCCAATGAGACCTACGGTGGCGGAAGATACATGGACATGGACGTCAACGATTTCAAGGACGGAAAAGTGATAATGGACTTCAACAAAGCCTACAATCCATATTGTGCATTTTCGGATGGCTGGAATTGTCCCATTCCCCCTAAGGAAAACCACCTAAAAGTCAGAATAGAAGCAGGTGAAAAAGTACCGTTGACGGGACATTGAGTTTGTTAATTTGGTATTGATGAATGAATGATATAATACTTGAATGACAGAATATTTGAATGATTGAATTCCTAATTGATGCAATATTCAAATTCTCGTAGATTAGATTTCATATTTGCCTTGACTTATTCAAAAAATTTCTTTTTAGGCATCCTACCTGACCTATGTGCCTATGTGTTTATAAAATTAAAATCCCCTAAATTGCGTACAAATTCGAAATAATGCCCGAAATCAAAGAAACCATATCATTAAAACCCTACAATACCTTCGGATTAGAAGCCAAGGCCAAGTATTTTGCAATTTTCGAGTCAGTTGAAGATTTGAAAGATATTCTGCAAGATCAAAGATTTAAAAAAGAAAAGAAACTCCTTCTTGGGGGCGGCAGCAATATTTTGTTAATGAACGATTTCGATGGTTTGGTTTTAAAAAACGAAATAAAAGGAATAGAAATCACTTCAGAAAATTCAGAAAAAGCCATTCTAAAGGCCGGTGGTGGCGAGAATTGGCATTCTTTTGTATTGGATACCATCGAACGAAATCTTTCTGGTATTGAAAACTTATCCTTAATTCCCGGAACTGTGGGTGCAGCACCTATGCAAAACATTGGTGCTTATGGCGTAGAAATCAAAGATGTGTTTGTAGAATTGGAGGCATTAAATCTGGAAACTTTTGAGATAGAAAGATTTGACAAAGCAAAATGCAATTTTGGCTACAGAGAGAGTTATTTCAAGCATGAAGGCAAAGGCAAGTATGTTATTCTCAATGTAAGTTTTGAGCTCTCGAAAATCCCCAATTTCAATGTTTCATACGGTGCTATTCAAGACACTTTGAACGAAATGGGCGTAAAAGAACTCTCCACCAAAGCGATCAGCGATGCCGTAATTGCCATCCGAAAAAGCAAACTACCTGATCCAGCAGAAATCGGTAATTCAGGAAGTTTTTTCAAAAATCCAGAAATCGAAAAAAGCCTTTATGATGAAGTAAAACAGCAATATCCAAGTATTCCGTCCTATCCAATTGACGAAAACACCGTAAAAGTACCCGCAGGCTGGCTGATAGAACAAGCCGGTTGGAAAGGAAAACGTATTGGGGATATCGGTGTACATGCCAAACAAGCCTTGGTATTGGTTAACTATGGCGGCGGTAAGGGCCAGGAAATTGCCAATTTAGCGTACGATATTCAAGCTTCGGTTTTAGAAAAATTTGGAATTACTATAAACCCTGAGGTGAATTTTATTTCATAAAAAAATGGTTTTAGTCCGAATAATAACTATTTTTGAACGAATAAACCTTATAAAACTATGCAAATAAGCCACGTAATTTCTGATGTCATTTTGGCTGCAATCGGTATTTATGTATTTTTTGTTTATCTCTCAAAACTCAATCTCACCAGCACAGTTCTTTGGGAATCATTCGTTTTATCAGTTACCGCGGCTGCCATTTTTGGTGCCATTACTTTCGCTGGTTACCCTGACGCCAATCCAATATCATTATTCTTCCAAAAATTGGCCACCATCACTGGTGGAGTTGGACTCGTAGGGGCTACTTTTGCCTTGGTTTCGGGCAGCGATTTATCTAAAATAGCCTGTTATACCTTGTTAACCATAGGATTTTTCCTTTTCGCACTTTCAGAGGGTTTTGGTTTAACCAAAATTGGAGCTTATACACCAATTGTCGCCATGAGTTTAGTTGTAATTTTGGCCATATTGGGCTTTACCAAAGGAAAAACCATGGTTTCTGTTTGGCTATTAATCGGAGTTGCATTTTTTGCCTTAGGAACTTTCCGAACACAAATATTTGGCAAAGGTGACCTCACCATTGATATTTTCCATTACCTCACTGCGGGCGGAATCTTAAGTTTGGGTATGGCGAATAGGAAAAAAACTGCTTGACATTACCAAAATCATTTCTACCTTTGCACCCGAAATCTCATAAAAGGGGTGCCTGAAAACAACGGGCTGAGATCATACCCATTGAACCTGATGCGGTTAGTACCGACGAAGGGATTTGAGCCGAAACTTTGCTAATAATACCGGTTAAAAAGCATCGTTGCTCAGAAATTTCAATAGTGAAATTAAGTTTAACAAGGCCATTAGGCCCGAAGACAGTATTTTGCTCCTTTTTCTGCTTCGTAATAATTTTAAAAAAAATTGTTATGAAACAATTAACCATTCTATCTTTCATCGGACTCTTGGTCCATTTTTCAAGCACTATGCTTTTTGCCCAAAAAGGCAAAGACTCTACTGATGCTCAAACACTTAACGAAGTAGTGGTAAACGCCACCAGAGCAAGAGAAAACTCAGGGATGTCGTTTAGTAATGTTTCTCAAAAAGATATCAAGAAACAAAACCTTGGGCAAGACTTGCCTTTTTTGCTGAACCAAATGCCATCAGTGGTGGTAAGTTCCGACGCCGGTGCAGGTGTAGGTTACACTGGAATACGCATTAGAGGTACTGACCCGACCCGTATCAATGTTACGCTCAATGGCATACCTTATAACGACTCCGAGTCGCAAGGTGTGTATTGGGTAAATATGCCAGACTTTGCATCGTCGGTGCAAAGTATTCAAATCCAGCGTGGCGTAGGTACATCTACCAACGGTGTGGGTGCGTTTGGAGGTAGTATAAATGTAAACACCCTCCAACTCAACCGCGAAGCTTTCGGTGAGGTAAATGTGTCGGCAGGTTCGTTTAATACGCTGAAGACCAACTTTTTGGCCTCTACAGGCTTATTAAATGAGAAGTTTGTTTTTGACGCCAGGCTTTCCAGAATAGTTTCTGATGGATTTGTGGATAGAGCCTCCTCGAATCTTCAATCCTATTATCTCTCTGGGGGATATTATCTTAAAAATTCATTCATTAGATTCAATGCCTTCTCTGGGCACGAAAAAACCTACCAAGCTTGGAACGGAATACCAGAAGCTCTTGCAAAAGGCGATTCAAAAGGAATAGACGATTTTGTGGCAAGAAATTTCTACGAAGAAAACTTCAAGCAACAGATGCTCGCAAGTGGTAGAAGATTTAATTTTTACAATTACGAAAACGAGGTCGACGACTATAAGCAGGACAATTACCAACTCATTTCATCATGGAAACTGAATGAAAAATGGAGGTTTAACCCTACCCTTCACTACACCAAAGGGAAAGGTTTCTACGAGCAGTTCAAGTATGGCGAAAACCTGGAGGATTATAACATCAAACCAGTAACAATAGGCGAAATGGTAATCACGGAAACAGACCTCATCAGGAGAAGATGGCTTGACAATGATTTCTTCGGAGGAGTTTGGTCGCTAGATTATGAAGGTTCTGGAAAATTAAAAGGAAACATTGGCGGTGGCTGGAACCAGTACCTTGGCGATCATTTTGGAGAGGTTATTTGGTCTAAATTTGCCTCTGAGAGCAACATCAGGCATCGTTTTTACGAAAACGAAAGTGTGAAAACGGATTTTAACATATATGGAAAATTGTATTATGCACTTTCGAGCAAATTAGATTCTTACCTTGATTTACAATACAGAACTGTAAACTTCGAAACCAAAGGCTCTTTGGATCCATATCAAATGTTTAATTCCTCCAACAAATATGCCTTCTTCAATCCCAAACTTGGATTAAATTATACCTTTAATCCCTCTGCCTCAGCTTACTTTAGCTATGCCAAAGGCAGTAAAGAACCTAGTCGCCAAGACTTTGTTGACAACCCAGGAAATCTGCCTAAAGCCGAACATTTGAATGATTTTGAAGGTGGAATAAAACTCAACAGAGGCAATTGGACAGGTGAAATTGGATTGTATAATATGTCCTACAGAGATCAGCTGGTACTAACCGGAAAAGTAAACCTTACAGGTGAGGCCATCAGAACCAATGTAGAGAAAAGCTTTAGAAGAGGTGTGGAATTGCAAATTTCCGGAAAAATATCGGAAAAATTTACGCTGGCCGCCAATGCTACATTTAGTCAAAACAAAATCCAAGATTTTACAGAAGTAGTACCAAGCTACGATGGCACTCCTGATGAAGTAAATAACCTTACCGACACAGATATTTCATTTTCACCAAATGTGATAATGGGTGGTAGCCTAAACTTTCACCCCTGCAAAACATTAGAAATTAGTCTTTTACCCAAATATGTCGGTAGTCAATACCTAGACAATACTTCCTCTGATAATAAAAAACTAGATGCGTTTTTTGTGAATGATCTTCGTATCGGCTTTACTCCAAAAACCAAGGCATTTAAGGATTTGAATTTCAGCTTATTAATCAACAATATATTTAACCATGAGTATGAGTCCAATGGCTACACCTACAGTTATTTATATGAAGGCAAGATTACCGAAAACTTTGTATTCCCACAAGCAGGAGTCAACTTCCTCGCAGGGCTGAGACTTAGGTTCTAATTTTCTTTATAGCCACAATACAAATCACCCTCACTTTGGTTACTAAAGTGGGGGTATTTTAGGTTAATGATTTTCTGAGTATAATGAATGAATAGCGAAATCCGCTTGAAAAAGCTGTTAATATGACTCTGGCTCGGCTGACTGCCTGTTGCAGCCTTTTGAAAGTATAATTTGTTAGTGAAAACTTACTCTACAGGTCCGACTTTCGTCAGACCATTCTAACAAAAAAAGAAATAAACGTTAAACCTTTTCCAATCCATCAAATCCTAGGAGCTCAATACTATCAGGTTCAATGTTCGTAATTAACTTATCAATTTTTGTATAGGGGCAAATTTGGTAAGCTTCCACCACTCCTATTTTTTCTTCAACTACGCAACAAATCGTACTTTTCGATGACGCCATCATTTGTTGCTTAAGAATCGATTCTTCATAATTTCTGAGTGTTAGTCCCTTGTCTACGTCCAATCCATTTACACCCATAAAGTAAATATCTGCATTGAATCTTTTGAGTTGATTACTCACTTCAGGCCCCATGGCTATTTGATATCTTTTGTAATATCTACCACCGAGCAGTATAACCTCTACGTTGGAGTGTTCATTGAGAGCCATTGCCAGTGGTGGTGAGTTGGTTATTACTGTTAACGTGAGATTTTTTGGTATTTGTTCAGCCAAAAAGAAATTAGTTGTGCCCCCGTCAAGAATAACGATTTGATTATCTTTTAAAAAAGAAATGGCTTTTTTTATCACGATTTCTAAATCTCCACCTTTTTTTACTCCTTTTCTTTGACCTGACAGGATATTGAGGTAACTATTGGAAACAACTCCACCATGGACTTTTTTCAAAAGTCCTTTATCCTCCAGCTCAATAACATCACGGCGAACGCTATCATAAGAAACTGTGAGCATGCTACTTAAATCGCCCAAGTTGATTTTCTTGGCCGTTTTCAAATGATCCAATATGAGTTGTTGTCTTTCTTCTTTAAGCATCTTTGGACTTCTTTAATCTGATAATAATGAACCGATTGAGGTAAAAGTAGTACTTTTTGAAAATACTTGCAAATATTTGCAAAATATTGCACATAAAGTTTGTATAAATAAAAAAACTTTGCATAAATTTGCATTACTCAAGTAAGAAAGATATTTAATAGAACCTATGATGAATCAAAATGACCTCGGCCCTGCTGAGGTCTTTTTTGTTTTTGGGCATAAAAAAAACGTCCAATAAATTGGACGTTTTCAAAAATATCAAATCACAACTAAATCAATATCCCGGATTCTGCTGCGTTGCTAAAGTTGGATTTCTGGCTAACTCATCTGCAGGAATCGGCCACAAAAATTTATAATCAGCATATGGTACGGTTGGTATGTTTCTCACCAATGTAGGATTAGTCACAAAATTATAAGTTGCAAATGTTGCATTCCCGAATGCCATCTTGGAAGGAATTCCATTGGTTGTAAAGTCTGCATCCAAAGCCAAGCGATGAATATCAGCCCATCTACGACCTTCGGCCATAAACTCAATTCGTCTTTCATTTAAGATGGCTCCTATCAAATCTTTACCTGCCGCAAAATCAGCCGCAGCATAAGTACCTGTAGCAATTGCTCTACCTCTAACTGCATTTAAAAGGCTAATGGCTCTCGCTGAAACTCCACCAATTCTTGCCTCAGCTTCTGCAAGGTTAAGTAATACTTCGGCATATCTCAATATTGGAGCATTATCAGAACGGTTGGTATAGTCGGTATACTTTGTAGTATAGTAACTTCTTCCATTATTTACCATTAAATTTCTACGAGCATCTTCAGCTTTAAAAGCAGGATGATTAAAAATTATTGGGCTGACTACAATCAAACCTCTTCCACCCAGTGCCGGATTTCCAGCCATAGCAGCCAATGCACCGTTCACGCTACCATTGTCTTGAGCATTGTTTTCAATAGAGAACAATGCCTCCTCTGAATAAGTGTTCTTGAAAGGACCATCAGCCGTAGCTGTTAATTTGTAAGCACCTATCGGACTAGTAAATGGTGCGGCAGTAGAAACAATTTTATTTGCCTCTGTTACCACTCCGCTCCAATCCTGCATGTGCAGCTTCACTCTAGTTTTCAATCCAATAGCAGCACCTTTAGAAGCTCTTACTATTTTAAGATTACCCGTTCTCAGTGCTGGAAGATTGGTTTCGGCGAAGTCCAAGTCTTTCAAAATGAAGGCATAAACCTCTGCTACAGTATTCCTTCCTGTAGATACAGCCTTTTCAACTGTTGCTGGTGAGTTCACAGCGAAATCACGAATAGGAACACCAGCTGAAGCACCTTTATTGTCAGCGTATGGTCTTGCAAAATTTAAAAGCAATTCATGATTTGCCAATGCTCTTAAAAATTTCGCTTCACCTTCATAGGCCAAAGCTGCTTCGTTAGTTATCAATCCATCTTTTGCTGCCTTTTGGACACCCTCAATAGTAATATTGGTTTGATTGATAAGAGCAAATAAAGTATTCCACATCCACACGTTGTTGGCCGTAGTTGGCGTATAAGTTGCCTCATTGGTGATGGCAAAAAATAAGGCCTGATTCACCATGTCTTCTCCACGCATGTCACCTTGCTGAATAGATGCCGCACCAAATGGATATCCACGAACGGCACCACCTGCATAGCTACCTGACTGAGCTGCGTTGTACATACCTATAACAGCCAACTCAGCTCTTTTTGCTGATGTAAATGCCGACGCTTCTGAAAACGAATCGGCTGGCTGTAAATCGGTTAGGTCTTGGCAAGAAGTAGTTGCTAAAACGCAAAGTCCAGCTGCCAAACCAAATTTCAATATATTATTTTTTAATTTCATGATTTCTAAAATTTGAAGTTTTACAGTCCAAGATTAATTCCTATTGACGTAGTTTTGATAATTGGGTTGGCATTTGCATCCACTCCAAAGTCACTGTTACCCGTGTTTGTGCTAATTTCAGGATCCAAACCACTGTATTTTGTAAATATCAATGGGTTTTGGATTTGAGCATACACTCTTAGGCTTCTGATACCCGCCTTTTCTATTTTGGTAAGTAAGCTTGCAGGCAATCTGTAACCCAAAATTATATTTTGGATTCTGAAGAAATCACCTTTCTCCAAAAATCTTGTAGATGCTGCACCTGTAGTATTGATGGCAGCTTCACGACCGGTCCATACCCTTGGAATTTCAGTAACTTGTCCAGCTGTTGTCCATCTGTCCATGATAATCTGTCCGTTGTTTTGGAAGCCCATATTTAGTAAGGTTTCTTGTTTCGTAACATTCATTACCATATTTCCGCCTTGGAATCTTGAGAAAATTTCGAAATCAAATCCTTTGAAACGGAAGTTGTTTGACCATCCACCTAACCAAAGTGGATTAGAGTTACCAAGTATAATTCTATCTGTGGTCGCACTCAAGGTAGAAGCTTTAGAAACATCACTTGGTTCGGCTGGATTAAATTCTCTGTAGTTGTTACCAGCAATATTGTACTGAACAATGGTTGAAGTTAAGTTACCTTTTCCGTCACCTTTGTACCACATAGGGTTACCATTTGCTGGGTTTACGCCAGCAGAAGTATATCCAAAGAACGAACCAATAGAATATCCAACTCTGTTGATGTGATAAGTACCAATGATGTCTTCGTTGTTGTTTAGAGCGGTGATTTCGTTATTAATTTTCGAAAAATTAACATTCATATCCCACTCAAACGCACCTTTTTTCAAGACAGAAGCATCAATGGAAAGCTCGATTCCTTTGTTCACCATTGCACCTACGTTTTTGTTGATACCGTTTCCGGGTACACCTAAAGAGTTGGCTGTTGGAGCAAATAATACGAGGTCAGATACTTTGTTGGTAAAATAATCAGCACCAATTTTAATTCTGTTGTTAAGTACACCTAAATCAATACCGAAGTTAGTTTTAGTACTTTTCTCCCATTTCAAGTCAGGGTTACCCGTGTTGTCAAATGCAATACCAGTTTGAGAAGCATACTGGGCCGCTCCGAAAGTTCCTAAATAAGGGAAAAATCCGATGTTAGTATTTCCAACAACTGCATAGGACGCTTTCACTCTGAAGTCTGAAATGTATTCAGCCAATTTACTATCTTTCCAGAATCCTTCTTCCGAAATACGATATGCTACTGATCCACCAGGGAATGTGCCTCTGCGGTTAGCCAATGGCAGAGAAGACAAACCGTCGTTCCTTGCAGTTAAACTTAAATAATACTTGCTAGCATAGTTATAGTTTACTCTACCAAAATAAGAGTCGAATGCGTCTTGTATAAATCCACCACCTGACAATTGTGTACCGAAGCTTCCACTAATTAGGTTGTTTTCTTGGAAAAATATTTCGGAGAATCCTTGACCTTGTGCATCGAAGAATCTCGAAGTTCTTTTTTGGTACTCCAAACCAGCTACTACATTGACTGAATGTTTGCCAAAGGCTTTGTTGTAGCTAGCAGTATTTTGCCAGTTCCAAAGTTGAACAGGACGGAATCTGTGGAAAATGGTACCATTGGCACCCCTTCCGTCTCCATGACGTGAATCTAAACTTTGGAAATCATCTTGAGTCAAAAGGTCAGTTGCAATCTGAGACCTTAATTTTAGGCCTTCAATAATGGTGATTTCGCCATATGCATTTCCTATCAAACGATTGTTGTTTGTAACAAACTTGTTATTTGCCAACACAAAGGCGATATTAGTGAAGTTATTGTCAACCGCACGCAAGTTGGCCCCTCTTCCCAAAGCAGCACCGTCTGGTGTTACATTGTATCCTTCAAACAGAGTATTTGTTTCATCAAAAGGAGAAACGTTTGGAAGTAATCTCGCAGCACCGATAACGTTTCCAGAAAGTGCATTGGAACCAGTGTTCAAGTTTGTAAATTGACTATTTGTATAGCTTAAGTTAGTCCCTAATGTCAACCACTTATTTACGGTATGGTCTAGATTAGCTCTAAAATTGTAACGCTTCATGTTATTACTAACAATAGAGCCTTCGTTATTCAGCATACCCAACGAAAAGAAATAGTTGGTTTTGTCATTTGCTCCATTTAGAGACAAATTGTGACTTTGAACCATTCCTTTTCTAAAAATAACATCTTGCCAGTCTGTGTCTGTACCTTTTCCGTCAGCTACAGCCTGAATAGGCTGACCTGCATTGGTATATTTCTCATTGGCTATTGTAATAAAATCAGCTGCATTTAACAAATCCAACTTGCTAACGGCCTGATTCTGACCAAAATTTACGTCATAATTAACCGCCATTTTTCCTTTATTACCCTTACCTTTTTTGGTGGTGATCAAAATCACACCATTCGCAGCTCTCGAACCAAATATTGCAGTAGCAGCACCATCTTTTAAGACCTCAAACGACTCAATATCATTTGGATTGATGTCAGAAAGTGGGTCAGATGGACCAACACCACCATAAGGGTTTGTAGCTACAGGTACGTTATCAATAACGATAAGTGGACCTGCACCTGATGATATAGAGTTGGTACCTCTAATTCTGATTCTTGGAGCCTGACCCAATAAACCGTTTGGTACCGAAACTTGGACACCAGCAGCTCTACCACCCAATTGGTTAGCGAAGTTCGGAGTAATTAATCCAGAAATTTTGTCCCCTTTGATTGAAGTCAAGGAGCCCGTGGTGTTTGCTCTTTTCTCAGTGCCGTAACCAATAACTACCAACTGCTCAAGCTGTTGATCATCATTGCTCAATGTTACATTGATAATAGACTTGTTACCCACAGAAATCTCCGATGGAGTCATTCCGATAAAGGTAAAAACCAAAGTTTCGTTGGATGCGGCCTCGATTGAGAAAGCTCCATTTGCATCTGTTTGTGTACCTCTGGTGGTACTTTTTACTTGCACAGTTACACCTGGCAAAGCTGAGCCATCTTCTGCGGAAGTGACTTTACCTGTTATTTTTCTTGATTGAGCGAATGACTCGCTAAAACCCATGAAAAACAACAGCCCCAAAATAAGAAGCAGAGTTTTCTTCATAATTGAATTGTTATTAGTTTGTTAAATTTTCAAAAACCCTGCAAAGTAAAAGTCCAAAAATTAACTAAACAAACGAATCTAAAATTTCGGGCAAGTCTGTAGACGAAATGTTTACTATTTTCGAAATTCTAATTTTTTTCTAACTTTTTTCTAATGACATTTTAATACAAAATGCAATCCTGATAGTAGAAAGTGAATCCTTTCAGCAGAATATTTTATGGGTTTTAGGACAAGTATTTCCATAAAATTCCAAAAATCTAGAATTTAACACCAAGAAACTTTGGCAAAAAAAGAATTAACATTAGTCTGAAAATACAAAACTTAGAGAAATCAAATTTTCAAACAACAAGCAAAAATTAAGCTTTACCGAGATTCTGTAGGGTATGTTCAGAAAAGGTTTCAGAAAATAAAACGGGAGCTCAAAAGGCAGAATATTTGGAGTTGTTTTTCCAAATGAAGTAATCTTGAATAATAGAAAAAATTGCATTGAAATTTCGAAAAATAATCTTGCCAAATTTAAGTTGTGCTGAAATAAAAAATGCAGAGACTTTACATAGCCTCTGCATTTTTATTGGAAATAACGAATTAATAACCGGCGTTCTGTACCAAGCTTTTATTCAAATCTATTTCTCTTTGCGGTAATGGAAGAACCGTTTTCTGTCCACCAAATACAGCCAAAGCAGCTTGAGGCCCTGTTGTGCGAAGTGGCAGTCCACGTCTTTGAAGGTCCATTTTACGGTGACCTTCAAAACATAACTCTTTTCTTCTCTCCTCCAAAATTGCCGATACAAACTCCTCTTTAGTTGTAAATGTAGTGCTTGTCCAAGCTGGTAAACCTGCACGAGAACGAATTCCATTTACAAGTTTCAATGATTCTTCGTTGATACCATTCAACTCTGCCAATGCCTCGGCACGAGTTAAATAAACCTCTGATGTACGAAGCAGAGGAGCCAAATCTGTGTTATTTGCAGCATCCTGAAATTTCAAGGTCATTCTTTTTCTCTGACCATCAGCTGCTGTCACCATTGTGCTTAAGTCTACATATCTCTTATCCGTTTCTTCTTTTTTGAAAGAAGTTTCAAGACTCGCAGTCATGGCACAGTCTCCTCTACCACCGTTGGCAGCAGGTCTGTGGTAAGATGCCCATCCACCAGAACCCGTACGACCATTGTCAGTTGCACTATTGATGATAGCAAAAATATGTTCAGCAGTAGGAGTAGCTCCGTAAAAAGAGTAGTTTGTGGCCAATGCGTAAGAGGCAGGCGTTCCAACTATTTGATTGGCAAAATCTGCAGCTAGCTGATATTCACCTTTGTATAGGTGAAGTCTAGACAAAAATCCTGCAGCCGCTCCTTTTGTCGCTCTACCCCTTGAGGCAGGGGTAGTAACTGCTGGCAAATCTGTAAGAGCTTCGTTCAAATCTTTCCTAATTTGCTCGTAAGTGGCTGCTACTGTTGCCCTTGCAGGAAATGTAATTTCCCCTGTAAAGCTAGTTAACAACAAAGGCACTCCGGGTGTTGCACCACTTTGAACGGAATAAGGCTGAGCGAACATGTGCAAAAGATTGAAATGTGTGATAGCTCTCAAAAACTTAGCTTCAGCCACCAATCGCTTAGATATCTCTGGCGTTAGCTTCGGATCTTTTATGTTCGGTACATTTTCAATCACAGAGTTTGCTGCATTTATTACTCTGTAGTGAACTTGCCAGTAGGCCTGTAAAGTTGCATTTGGCGAAGTAGTGACATAGGCATTTATATCCTGCAAAGTAGGAAACGAACCAACAAAGTCAGTGTTGTCTGCTTGAAAGTCATAAATGATCTGAGGCCCTGATCCAAAAACATCCAATAACTGGGTTTGTGAATAAACGCCACGTAGAGTGGCCTCGGCATTGGCCGCACTTGAAAAAGCTTGAGAACCTGCCAGTGATTGTTCAGGCAATAACTCTAGTCTATCTGAACAGCTAAGGTTAGCAAGAACCAAAAAGGCTAATATCGAAATTTTTATATTTTTCATATCTTCTATTCGGTAATAATTGATGATTTTAGAATCCTAAATTTAATCCAAAAGTAACTGTACGAGCCTGAGGCAATGCAAAGAATGACTCTCCCAAGATCTGGTTGTTAGGTCCGTTAGC
The DNA here is from genome assembly GCF_024343775.1 of Lacihabitans soyangensis. Taxonomy (GTDB): domain Bacteria; phylum Bacteroidota; class Bacteroidia; order Cytophagales; family Spirosomataceae; genus Leadbetterella; species Leadbetterella soyangensis. Next base: position 38,161 of record NZ_RJUF01000015.1, read on the forward strand.
CGAAACCTCAGGATCTGGACCTCTAAAATTTTTATCTTTTAGCAACCAAAGATTTTGACCCAAAGCATACAATCTCACGCTTCTGAAGGCTTTTGCTTTCTCCACCAATTTGGCCGGAATAGTATACCCTAAACTTGCATTACGAAGTCTCAAGAATGAACCGTTCTGCAACTGCAAAGTCGACAATTGATTGAACAAAGGTGCCGTTGTACTAGCCAAACTTGGAGCAAAAGCCACATCACCTGCTTGTTTCCAATAATCTAACAATGTTGTAGATTTGTTGAATCCTGCTGCAGGGTTCATATTTTCGGTGAATCTTAAACCGTCAATCAAAACTTTGTTACCATAAGTGTAACTAAACTGAGCAGAGAAGTCAATACCTTTATATGCTACATTGGTGTTAAATCCTCCTGTCCATTTTGGTATAGCCGATCCTGTGAACACTCTGTTGTTTGCACTATAGGTAGTGGTTGGAGTGCCATCTTTACTTGCCCACTCATAATTTCCAGTGGCAGGATTCACACCCAAACCTTTTACCAAGAAAAATTCATTTAAAGTTCTACCCACCACTGCTCTTTGGGCTCCAGAACCAGCCACAAATCTGTTGCCATCGGCATCTACTGAGGCGTCAGGAAGTTCTAATACCTCATTTTTCAGATAAGCTGAATTAAGACCGAAACTCCATGTTAAATCACCTTTGTTAATGATATTGACATTCAAATCAACCTCGACTCCTTTGTTTTGCATTTTACCGATGTTTCTTGAGGCACTAGCAAAACCAGTGGTGAAAGGAAAAGGAACATCTAACAAAATACCAGACGTAATTTTATCAAAGTAGTTTACTGACAATGTAAACATGTTTTTGTAAAAGGTAGTGTTGATTCCCAAATCCAATTGAGCCGTTTCTTCCCAAGTCAAACTTCTGTTTGGAACTTGCGTAGGTCTAAGCCCAGGTGAACCGGCGTAATCAGACAATACACCACCGCCATAGAGATCAAGAGAAGAGAAATTACCGATACGATCGTTACCAGCAGTTCCATAACTCGCCGTTAGTTTCAGGAAGTTTATGAATTTCTGGTTTTTCAAGAATTTCTCCTCTGAAACTACCCAGCCTCCGCTCACTGCATAGAACAAGGCATAACGATTGTCAGCTCCAAACCTTGAAGACCCATCTCTTCTAACCGATGCCTCAAAAAGGTATTTGTTGTCAAAACCATAGTTAAATCTACCAAACTGCGACTCCAACGCCCATTCAGAGCGTTCTTCAACTGTAGATGTTGGAGTTGCGGCAGACACTACGTTAGGAAGTCCGTCTGATGCAAATCCTGTACCGGCCACCAAAATCCTATCAAAAAGAGCTGTTTCATAGCTATATCCTGCCAAAGCAGAAATTGTACTCTTTCCGAAACCTGTATTGTATTTGAGTGTATTGGTGCTTAGCCATTTGCTATCATACTGAAAATCTCTAGAAGCTGAACCCGTTGGAGTGAACAAATCAACCTGACGTTGTTTTGAATCTCCCGAGTTGTAGTCCATACCAAAGTCAGTCCTGAAAGTTAAATTCTTGATAATTTTGAAGTCAGCATAAATATTACCAGTAGTTCTTTTAGACACGAAACGGTTGGTATTGAGAGCCTCTATACCAAGTACGTTCTGCACAAATCCAGTGTTTACAAAATTACCAGCTGCATCACGTGGAAGAACATAAGGAAGCATTAGGTAAGAAGAGGTAAGAGGAGCAAAAGTGCTGTTCTCCGCACCAATTCTGTCCATATCTACGTTCGAAAGCGAGAGGTTGGTACCCAATGTAAGATATTTAGTTGCTTTATGCTCAAGATTCAAACGACCAGCCAATCTTCTTAAATCATTTCCGATAGTGAAGCCAGATTCTGTGGCATACGTACCACCTATAAAGAATGTTGTATTTTGACTTCCACCTCTTGCCGATAAACTTACATTATTGGTTCTACCTTGTTGCACCACGTTGGTTGGCCAGTCAAAGTAGTCCGTTGGATTAGTAACCGCAGCTAAATTCCTAGCTTTTCTATAATCAGCTGAGTAAGTATTAAACTGCTCAGTATTCATCATCGGAATCAAGTTAGTAGCATTTGAGAATCCGGTGTAGGTATCAAGATTAATTTCAGTCTTACGATCCGAAGTCCCCTTTTTCGTATTGATTAGAATTACACCGTTGGCACCACGAGAACCATAGATAGATACAGCGGCTGCATCTTTCAGTACTGACATTGACTCTATATCTTGTGGGTTTATATTCAAAAGTGGATTTAAACCCACTGGAGCTCCTTGACCAGCAGAAAGGGTTCCATCGTTAAGAGGCACACCATCAACTACAAACAAAGGCTGCCCACCACCCGTAATAGAAGCCGCTCCTCTGATTCTGATAACAGGGTTAGCACCCAACAAACCCGAAGAACCTACCATTTGAACACCGGCAGCTTGTCCCTGCAAAAGATCCTGAGGAGCAAGCACTGGTCTGTTGGCAATTGATTTTGAACCAATAGTCGAAATGGTTTGCGTACTCATTTTTTTAGACTGTTGGCCATAACCGACTACGACTATTTCGTTCAGAAATTTGTCACTGCTGGCCATATTTACGTTAATGACCGTTTGATTTCCAACCGTAACCTCTACGGGTTGTAAACCAATAAAACTGAAGGATAAAATTTCTTTAGGACCGGCTTCGATAGAAAAGGCCCCGTTAACATCGGTTTGTGTACCTCTGTTTGTACTTTTTATTTGTACAGTTACACCTGGCAGGGCACTTCCATCTTCTGTGGAAGTAACTTTACCGGTAACCTTCATTAGTTGGCCATAAGAAGTTTGCAGACCAACTAAAAAGACCAGCCCCATTAATAATCGGAGAGTTTTCATCATGATGATTTTAGATTTTTGTTTGTTAAAAAAATGTTTAAATAACTCTTCCTGCTAAAACTCAAAAAACCGAAAGATTGTTTTGGTTTTTTACAGAAACGCGTTGATATCATTCTATAAACATACGAAAAACCAAAGACTTTGTATTAAAAAATATTATTTAAAGGTTTACTTTTTATATTGCGAGAGAATAAAAACTTTATGACAAACAAAACTTCTAATCAATTACTGAAGCTTCTTGGAGTAGGTTTTGGAATAGCCGTGACCATTGGAGGCACCATAGGAACAGGCATTTTGCGAAAACCAGGGGCGATAGCCGCACAGATAGGCGACCCCATTATTATTATGTTCATATGGATTGCGGTAAGTATTTATGCATTTTTGGGAGTTTTGTGTGCCATTGAGCTCGGTGTTTCTCTTCCTCAAGCAGGATCTTGGTATGTGTACGCCCGACGAGCATTTGGAAATTATTTTGGATTCATTACGGGTTTAACAAGCTGGCTTGGGACTGTGGCAGCATTGGGCTTTGGAGCTTACACCATGAGCGAGTATATTATTTTACTATTGCCAAATCTAGAAAACTATATACAAATCATAGCCATCATCATTTTGGTTGTTCTAACCTCCTTCCACTTTTTAGGTACTTGGGCAGGCGGAAAATCGCAAGAAATCCTTTCGTTTTTGAAAGCTGTAGGTTTGATAATTTTTGTGATACTTTGTTTTGTTTATGGCAAAAACGTAGACTACACACTACTGAAAGCCACTGCAGAGAAAGTCCAGAAACCGGCACTACTTTTTGGAATAATAGCGGCTTTACAATCTATTTTTTACACTTTTGATGGTTGGCACACCGCCTCCTATTTTTCTGAGGAAAACGCTGACCCTGCCAAAAGCCTCCCTAAATCGATGATTTTAGGAGTTCTGATGGTCATTGTTATTTATTTACTCGTGAATGCCGCCATACTGTATGTCATACCGATGGATTTATTGGCCAATTCAAAACTTGCAGCCGCAGATGCTGTTTTATTAATATTTGGAGAAAATTCGGCCAAGATTGTCACTTTTTTCTTGATGCTTTCCATACTTGGCATGCTCAATGCCCAAACCATGTTTGCCCCTAGAGTCATATTTTCTATGAGCCGAGATGGACTATTTCATAAAGCAGTTCAAAAAGTTAATAAAGCCGGTACACCTTCGGTAGCTATGCCCTTGACCAGTATTGGTTCTATTTTACTCATCATATCGGGGAAAGAAATCTGTGGGGTTTTATCGGATATTGCCACGTTTTTCTTCGTTATGAGCTACGCAGCAGGTTTTGCTTCACTGATTAAGCTTCGAAAAACCGAACCCCATTTGGCAAGACCATTTAAAGTTCCGGGCTTTCCATTTGTGCCCTATTTTTTATTGGTATGTTCCATTTTGTTTTTAGTGGGTGCGGTTTTACAAGATTTAAAAAGTAGCCAATTTGCCCTTATATTCCTTGTTTTCAGTTACCCTTTGTACAAATTACAGGTTTGGACTACCAAAATTTAAATATTTTTGGCCGTCTTTTAACAAAATAAGCCATAGCTTTGTTTTTTGATTATTAGTTTGAATCTAAAATAACGATTAATGCCTTTTAAATCCTATCTAGAAGCCTTAAACAAAGAGTTCGAAAATCATAAATACGGAGAAAACCCTGCAGAATTATACGAGCCCATATCGTATATCATGTCCTTAGGTGGCAAAAGACTTAGACCTTTATTGACGCTCATGTCTGCCAATTTATGGCTATATAACTGGCAAAAAGTCCTAAAGCCAGCCATGGCGGTTGAAGTTTTTCATAATTTCACGCTAATGCACGATGACATCATGGACCAAGCTCCACTCCGCAGAGGACAGCAAACAGTACATGAAAAATGGAATACCAACACGGCCATACTTTCGGGGGACGTGATGCTCGTTGCAGCATATGAGCTCTTGGGATTTGCCGAAGATAGACATTTCAAATTAGTGGTGAAGAGATTCAATAAAACTGCCGCTGAAGTATGCGAAGGTCAACAATTGGACATGGTTTTTGCGACCAAAGCCGATGTTAAAAAAGAGGATTACATAGAAATGATCCGCCTAAAGACTTCTGTTCTATTGGGTTTTGCTATGGAATTGGGTGGTATTTTGGCGGATGCCGATGAGGACTCAGTAAGATTGTTGAATGAGATTGGTGTAAATCTCGGTCTAGGTTTCCAACTGAACGACGATATCTTGGATGTCTATGCCGACCCAGAGAAATTTGGAAAACAAGTGGGTGGAGACATCATAGAAAATAAAAAAACATGGTTGCTCCTAGATGCCATAGAAAAAGCAAAGGGAACTGAGGACGGTAAAAAACTAGAGGCTTGGTTGAAAAAGAAAAAATTTGACGCTACCGAAAAAGTAGAAGCCATTAGGGGAATTTACGATAAATTCGAAATAAGAGCAGAGGCGGAAGCCGAAGCGAAGAAATATTTTGAGAAAGCTGCGGAAGCCTTAAATAAATTAGCGGTAAGCGAAGACAAAAAAGTACTAATAAGATCTTTTGCTGAACAATTAGAAAAACGAGAAAACTAAGCGTATGAGTTTAAGTATAATAATCATATTGATCACGGTGATCATCAGTTTCATGGCTTTTAGAGATAAAGGACTGATGAACAAACTCATCCATAACCCATACTCCGTAAGTCACCGCAAAGAATACTACCGCATACTTACTTGCGGCTTTATTCATGCAGACTACATGCACCTGCTGCTAAACATGTACGCTTTGTACCTTTTCGGAGGAGCTGTGGAGAGTTATTTCGAATATCTATTTGGAGGAAATGCGAAGCTCTATTTCATGTTGTTATACTTACTGGGCATCATAGTTTCCAACATTCCTGATGTTATAAAATACAAAAACATGGCGTTCTATAACTCTCTTGGTGCGTCTGGCGGAGTAAGTTCTATTGTTTTTGCGAGCATAATTTTGTCGCCTATGACCAAACTAATGATGTTTCCGATTCCTATTCCGATGCCCGCCTACATTTTTGCATTGATTTATGTGGCATATTCGGTATACATGGATAGACGCCAAGGTGATAATGTCAACCACATGGCACATCTTTGGGGAGGTCTTTGGGGGGTGGTGTTTATGATGGTTGTTTATCCTGATTCCATCAAAGGCTTCTTCAATCAAATTCTCGGTTCATTCTGAAAAATATATTTGACATATTTGTTCAGCCGTACCCACAAAGGGAGCGAACCAACACCCAAGCCCTTATTCATTCTCTTGGCGAAGGTGTATTTCTCTATCTCTTCTTTGTTCTTTTTGAGCCATTCGATATTTCGGAATGGAATGACCCAAACAAATACTTCAAACTCCTAGGTTTCTCATTCGTAACTTCAGCTTCTACTTATTTTCATCGGCAAATACTGCCAAGTATTTTCCCAAAATTTCATGAAGAAAAAAATTGGGTAATTTGGAAGGAAATAGTAGGTGTGTTATTCCTGCTACTTATAATAACCACCGGAAATGTAGCCTACGGCTCGGCTATTTTTAAGTGGGGATTTACACTGAGCAATTGGTTAACATTCTTTAGTTGGGTAGTTGGTATTGGCATATTCCCGACAGTTTTTTGGGTACTCTCTGATTATATTTATCAACTCAAAAAATACTCTCAACCTATTGTCATTCAAGAAATTAAAGATAACCAAGCAGATGAAAAACTTAAACTAATAGCCGAAAACGAGAAGGATTATATTGAGTTAAAAAACAAAGATTTATTGTACATAGAATCGGCAGACAATTACTCCACCATATATTTTCTTAAGGCCGAAAAAACCGAGAAACTGCTCCTCAGAAGCAGCCTCACAAGACTGGAATCACAAATAGAAGATAAAAACATTGTTCGAACGCACCGTTCGTTCATTGCCAATCTCGACCACGTGATAAAAGTCAGTGGAAACGCCCAAGGATACAAACTGCATTTGAATCATACCGATATGTTGGTACCCGTAGCTCGAAAGTTTTCTTTTCTGATAGAAAAACTAAGGTAAGTTCAGACATTCGACTACCTACTAATCAGAACAATTAGCATACTTTCTTCACTTAAAGACTCAAAATCAAGCATGTTTATTTCAGCAAAACTTGCACTATCTCTTGGGTGAAGTAACATTCCGTTTACCTCAAAAGACCCATTTATAACAAAAAAATAAGCGTTGAATGAATCTTCATCTGTCAAGAAGCTTTCTTTCTTACAACCAAATTTACCCATGTAAACTTCAGCGTAGTTTAAAGTATCCAATCCTATTCTTACCAGATTATTGCGGTTATCGTCAAGGTTAAATTCTCCTAAAACAACCTCTGAGTTTCCAATGAAAATATCTTTGGATAAGTTTAACTGAATAAAATTGACATGGTCAGTATCATATGGATTTCTTATTTCGTAAACCTCATTAGCTGCGATAATTTTTATGGAATACTTCGAAGGTTCGAGAAAAACGGCCTCATTATTCTCAAATATTTCCAAAAAACCTACCAAAGGAATGATCACAATTACCGAATCTTTATCCACTTGTAGTTTTAAGCTACAATTGGGAGCTATAGTGATATCGCTTATTTGATTCAAAAATCCTAAAACGCCCTTTTCGGAAGAGGTATCTCCAACCGAAAGCTCCGAGCTCAGAACTCTAAATTGATTAGTTTCGGAAACCGTACGGTTACTCGCCCAATGCAGATGTTTATGACTCATATTTCAGAGAATTTATCATTAGATTGGGTAACAACTTCACCATAATGGTATCTATTTTTTGAGCTAATCTCGTTTCTGGCAATCCCAACAATAGATTTTCGCCAATGGATTCAAGATACAAAAGTGGTTTAGAGACGAAGTCGAGCTGAATGACAAAATTCTCCTTGTGGTTAAAATCGGCCGACAATATTCTAAAATCGTAATGGACAAAAGGGACCGTTCTATTGCCCAAGGTATCTGTGACGTCTGGAAATAGATTATTGAGCCTTTGAATATGACCAATACAGCCCAAACTCGTCAAGTAATGGAGTTTTACTGCCTCGGGTTTAGCCAAAACAAGATTCTGAAATAATGGAAACTGAAGATCTGCATCATAATATTGAGATTTCATCCTATACTCTAAAAACGTTTCGTTCCACACCTCTTTGTCCCAATTATTGATGGCGTTTTTATCAATTATCTTCTTGTATTGTAGCGTTATTTCCTTCATTATTTGTTTTCGAGTAATTGGCGAGAGGCAGAAATGTAATCCCGTCTCAATCAAAGGTTCGAATCTTTTTTTTTGAAAAGAATTAAAAATCAGACACTTTACTGATTTAACTATTTTTCAATAGCTTATGCACTCACCACCACGTTGTGCGTAAGTACGTATCCTTCAGTAACGCTTCCAGTAAATGTTCCTAATTCATTGGCAAATCCATCTCCAAAAACATTGTCACTTGTATTTGTGGTATCCTGTTTTCCGTGACTTATGTAATCAGCAGCAGTGGTGTATACGGTATCACAAATTGTTTTATCAAACGCGATTTGAGTTACCAAAAGTGATTTACCACTGGCGTTGTACACATGTACGTGTATGTGTGGTGCCCTTCCTGAGTACCAACCAGGAAATATCGTAGTAAAAGTTACCAAACCATTGGCATCAGTAGTTTGTCTGCCACGTAGCCAGTGAACCGAGGTCCAGTTGGTAGCTTGCATACCCGTGCCGCCATATTCCGAATATTCCCCCTTGGCGTCACAATGCCAAATATCTACAATTGTATTTGCCAAAGCTGCACAACTGTTGTTTTTGTTCTTGATATTTATTTTTACCGTTAGTTTCACACCAGGCCTGTCACCTCTAATGTCGGTTTTTATTAAAGATGCGGGGTCTTTAATAGGAAATGGCCCAGCAGTTTCGGCGTTGGTAACGGTACAATTGCTGGCTGAACTGCCGTTACTGCTACCAGTAGTTGATGTACTTCCTGTGGTGGTGTCGGTGCTTAAATCCGTCTTTTCGCAAGCAGAAACAATTGGCAAGGCTGCCAATAAACCAAGACTAGTGAGTCCTCTTTTTAAAAATTCTTTACGTTCCATTCTGTTAGAGTTTAATTAACCAAGCCGAATGCCTAGATACAAAACTTTACGCAAATTGTGGCTAATATGTTGTCTTCTGCATCAAAGAAAGTACATTCTATTGTAAAATTTACCTTGTCAAACATCCCAAAACGTACTCAAATATCCCAATACTTTGTTTTTCGTCCCTAGCATTTGACCGTTGGCCCATAATTTTTGCAGAATTAAATAGGCAGAATACTTTTGGATATCAAACAAAAACAAAATGACTAAGACAATCTTTCAATCGGCCATATTTTTACATGTAATAGCTGGCGTAGTTTCACTGGCCTCCGGCTTAGTGGCTATGTCCTATGGTAAAAAAGGGGGCAAAGTTCATAATATTTCAGGTCGAATATTTTACTGGGCCATGTTCTTTATCTTCATAACTACCGTACTTTTCTTTGTTATTTATCCCGAAAAATTAAAATACCAATTTTTCTTAACCATCGGAATTGTCAGTTTCTACCCCAATTGGTCTGGTAAACGAATGCTTAGCATGAAAAAGGGCCTTATACCTACATGGTACGACAAATTTGGAGGTTTTGCTATTGGTTTCTCAGGTATTATTATGATTGCATACGGGATTTATGGATTCCAAAATCCAACAACCTTTGGTGGACTTCAGTACCTTTTTCTGGTGTTTGGTATGGTGAGTATGATAAATTCATACGGAGATCTGAAATACTACCTAAACTTCAAAACAGCACCCAAAATGCATTGGTTTTTTGCTCATGGAGGTAAGATGATGGGTGCCTATTCGGCAGCAATCACAGCATTTTGTGTGAATATTGTTCCCAGATACTTGCCAGAGAATTTTCCTTCTTATGGTTATTTGATTACTTGGATAGCTCCCGGAGTTATAGTTGGGGTGGTTGCAAACGTTATCCTGAAGAGATATAAGGTCAAATTTAAAATCGCTGAATAATTATTGCATTATTTTTGTAAATAATATAAACATTATCAGAAAGAATTTTTACTTTTGTATGAAAATACATTTCTATGAAAGTCAAAATATTGGTACTGGTCGCAATTCTGGCACAAAGCTGTATTCGTTCAAGACCTTTTATGGTGAATACTTACAAAGACCAGAGTTACACAAATTTGAGTAACTTAACATTTACGCTTGTTAAGGATGAAAAAAGTAGCCCGGAAATTTGGAATAGCATAGAAAGCACGCTTCATAAAAAGGGTTACTTTCGGGACAACAAAAACTTTGATTTGGCGGTATTTTATAAAGTCTACAACGAAAAGACCAAACTAACAGATGTCGATTTTGTAAGTAGTGGAAATGTCCTCTCAAAAAAATATACCGCTGGCAAAAGCTTGATGGTACAAATAATGGATGCTGAAACCAAGGAAGTTTTTTATAGAGGAACTTGCAGTGGCTTACCAAATTCTTTATCCAGCAATCAGCTGAAATCCGCTGTTCAACAAGCACTTAGAAACCTAGACGAAGCTTCCAGCGGACAGCTTTCGTTTAAGAGAAATTAAGATTATACTTTTTGTATTGACAACATGTATTAGCTCTTCAGTTCCTGGTAAAAACTCCATGTATCTTTTCTATGCTCACGAATTAAAGACAAAAATCCAACTGTAAATACTTCGTGAAACTTTCTGACTCCTTCTTGCAACTTTGTGCAATAGCTACTAAGAAAGGAAAATGCAAGTAAAGCTTGTATCCAGAACTAGATTATTCAACCAAAGAAATCCACTCTTTAATAATTTGCTGGAAAACGCTTTTTTTCTCCAGAAATTCGGCTTCGCTGTGAAACTTTATCATCCTCCTGCCATCTGGATAATCTCCTTCTAATAGATTTTCGACGTTTGTAAGTTTCGCACCAGTGGGTAAAATGAGCAAAATATGGTCTTTTTGACGGGTATTGAAGACCAGCATATCTCGTTTGTATTCTTTAGGATCAAATGGTTTTATGTCACCTTTATAAAAATAGGCTGGAACATTCCATTTTATGAATTCATCTATTTGATGGTCAGATTCAAGAATAGCCTCTCGAATCAATTTACTTAGGGCGGCATATTCGGGTTTCATTTCTGAAATAGACTTCAACACGGCCTCCGAATCGTTTTTGTACACATTTTTTGCCATTTTGATAGAATTTTATTCGAGATTATTTCACAATTTCAACAACTGGCGGAGCCCATTCGCCCGAAACCACCATTTCTCCTGGGGAAAAGACCTTAAAAATAAGTTCAAAATTTTCGGAGGGGATAGGAACCCAGTTGGTTTCCAAACCCTTTGGTACCTCTGCCTGAAAATACAAAGTCAGTGACCCGTCTTTATTATATTTCAAGCCCTTGTTTTTATTGCCAATTCCATATTTACCTTTTGCATTTTCAAAAACCTGCTTATTGCTTTGCAGCACATTTATAGTCCAGAAAGCCTTAGTTTGTGGCAGTGAAGCCTTTTTTATGGTCATTTTATATTTCTGCGTGCCCGTAAGTTTATCCTTGTTGATATCTATTTGGGTTTTATATTTCATGATTTCCTCAGGAGCAGTTTGATTGAACCCATTATATGCTGAAGCAGCATTCTTGGTGTATTTTGTTCCCCATTTTCCCTCACCCACATTGTATGACCACCCATTTTTGTTATAATCTTCTTGACGCGGTGCCTCTAGTTTCAGTAATTCAATGGCATCCGCAAAACCTTGTTTGATACCTTTTTGCTTCTTGTTACTTACCTTGGCGTCTTCAAAATCTTTCCCAGGAAATATCCCCAAATCTTCAAAATCAGCCACATATTTCTTCTGATTTTCGGGAATTGCATTTTCCTTGAGCATTAAAGACAGTAATGTAAAATAAGATTTCCAGTCCATCAGCAAGGCCTGCTCCGTTGAGCTTCCAGAGGTTTTGAGTTTTGGAAAAACATGACGATCCTTCCAATTTTTGAAGTTCTCCTTTTTGTCATATTCCGATATTTTGATGCTTTCGAGTATTTTTCTGGCATCTGTTTTATCCATTTTATCCAAAATAGAAACCTGGCCTTCCACCCAGGCAAGATTAGTAGGTGATTTTATGACCTTTTTCAATCCTTTGGGCAAAGACCCTTTCCACTCGGGTCCAACCAGTAAAATACTTTTTTCTTTGTTAAGATTTTTCAAAGAGCTAAAAACCTCAATGGTGTTACTGAATGCATCTGTAAAAGTAAGAGAGTAATATTTTAATGTACTTACAGGCAAGGTAAAAAGCAAGGCACTTTGATTTAAATCTAAGTATGCTTTGGAACACATGATGTTCTCATTGTTAAGCAACTTTTCGCCAGAATTGGACTCCAAAATGGCAAAGTTATTAAATTTTGCCCCTGAAGGACTTTGGGTAAATTCGTCAACTGAAAGAGCAAGTGTAACAAGTGGAAACCCCCAAACATAAGCGTTGTAGGCAGACTTATAGGCCTCCAGCTCGTTTTTGTTGGTTATTTGCGAAGAACTCGAAAATGTGATTAAAAGAAAAAAGAATACCAAAGAAAAAATCCTAAACATCTGATAAGGGGTACTTGTAAGTTACAAATATACATATCATGGCTCATAAAAATATAAGGACTCAACAAGCTAGGGCTGATTTCCCTAAAACAAGGCTGACAAAAGAAATAAAGTCTGTTATTTTTCTGTACTATTTTAAGAAAAATTATAGTATTTTCGCACATCGACATCAAAAAACTAAATGGAAGTTATTGTAGACTATTTCAGGACTATCCCTTCACTTCATAGATCTTTATTATTGGTCGGAGGTATCGCTTTTTTCTGGATTATGGAATCAGCCGTTCCACTTTTTCAGTTTAAATACAAAAAGGTAAAACATGCCTCAGTTAATATTTTCTTTACTATCACAACCATATTAGTCAATTTTCCACTAGCGTTTATTTTAGTTAAAAGCTCAGATTGGGCAATTGCCAACAATTTCGGTATCATCAATTGGCTGCCAGACATGCCACTTTGGTTGTATGCTATTCTGGGACTGATGATTTTGGATTTGATAGGTGCGTACTTTATTCATTGGCTGGAACACCAAGTCAAATGGATGTGGATGTTTCACTTAATTCACCACAGTGACCTACATGTGGACACCACCACAGCCAACCGTCATCATCCCGGAGAAAGTGTATTTCGTTTTGTCTTTACAACTATTGCGGTAGTCATCACTGGTGCTCCAATGTGGATGGTTTTTCTGTACCAGTCTCTTTCAGTGGTTCTTTCCCAGTTTAACCACGCCAATATCTCTCTTCCTCGTTGGTTAGACAAGGCCATTAGTTATTTAATTGTAAGCCCAGACATGCACCATGTGCATCACCATTACACACAACCATACACCGACAGTAATTACGGAAATATATTTTCTATTTGGGACAGACTGTTTGGAACTTATAACTTTATTGAAAGAAAAGACCTCATTTATGGCATAGACACCTACATGGACCCTGTAGAAAATGAACATATACCGCCGCTCCTAAAGATTCCGTTTGAAAGCTATAGGCCGCCGGTAAACAGTTGACATCAAAAACTAGCGAATCAATTGCTCCAAATAAGCATATAGCTTTATTTTGAGCCTAAAATTGTTGAGGACAGAAGAGTGGGCTAATTCGAATATCTCGTTAAATAAAGTTTCAAAATGCTCATTTCTCGGATAAACTCTTGAGTCCGCAACTTTGGTGAAATTATCGGCGTTTGCTTCTCCAGTCAGAATCTTGTTATCCAACCATCGTTGAGAGAAAGAAAACCAAAGCCCTCTGAATTTCTCCGACTTTCGCACCTGCAATTCTTGCGATTCCAAGGCGTTGCCCGTGCTACAATTTACATTGACACTTTGAGCATTGGCAAACTCCAAAACTCTGATATAATACATTGGATTAGCAGAAACATTCTGTGTTAAAAGCATCTCTTCTCGGGAGCTCAATTCTAAAATACAGACGTCTAGACCCAACTCCAGGTTATATTTTCTGTAAAAAGAAGAGTCTTTTGTAAAATAGTAATATTCCTTTTCTTCAAATCCAAGGTCGTTCACTAGGCTACTTTTTCCTACTGAAAAATCATCAATCGTAAAGTATACAGTTTTCATTTTAGTCTTTAAGGATATACCTAACAAATGGGCTGGGCAAAATTAAAAGTTAAAAAGATACTAAAAAGGCCTCAAATAGTCTGCCAAACAGGCGTTTTGCCAAATAAAATATTATGACGGCAAAGCCTTAAAAAGGTTACAATTATTTTAGTTCTATCCTATTAAGATCGCTAAACAGTTAGAAATCGAAATGAATTTAATAATTTACTCCGTTCTGTTTAAGAACCTGGATGGCCTCTGGTTTTCCTTTCCGAGCAGCCTTTATGTACCAATCTTTTGCTGCATTGATTTGTCCACGGTTGGCATAATTTATACCTATGTTATAGTCATAATCACCGGTACTGTCATAAACTGTCGCTCTTTGCCAGTATTGAACCGCCTCATCATGTCGGCCCAGATCACTAAAAGTAACACCTATGTTGCGGTAAGCTGGCAAATAACTAGGTTGCTTTCTAATCAAATCGTCCAAAAGTTTTAGTTCCGTTTGTGTATCTCCCTGAAGTTTGTGCGAATAGGATATATTGAGGTAAGCATCCCAATTGTCGGGATCTTTATTTATAATCTCGGCAAAAACTTTATTTGACTCGTCAAATCTCTTGAGATTCATCAATGTCTGAGCATAAGTATTGAGATAGTCCAGATTTTCAGGACTTTCTTTAACCGCTTTTTCTGCAAATGGCAGGGCTTTGGCAAATTCATTAAGTCTCAGATAGGCCATAGCCGTCAACCACTCCGTCCGTGGTGATTTTGGCAGAAACAATTGAGCTTTTTCTAAATAAATCAAAGCATTCTGGTAATCCCCCTCATCGATATACATAGAACCTATCGTTCGGCAAACATCGGCGTTCTTGAAACCATTATTATCAGCACGCATCAGATATTGTTTTGCCATTGGAAACTCCTTTTGAGACAAATGATACCAGCCAATATTGCTGAGTACCATAGCATCTTCAGGATAAAATTTCTCTGCTGGTTTGAAAAGCGTATAACCGTTTTTCCAATGACTAGTTTGAAAAAATGTCATTATGGACCAAACAAGCACCAATCCGAAAGAAAGTACTTTGCCAAACTCGCCTTTCAAGTTCCCGAGCCAAAAGGCTATCAAAAATAAAGGACCTACTGAAGACAAATAATAATATCTATCAGCCACAATGGCACTACCAACGGGTAAAATCTGAATTACGGTTGAAACTGAAATAGAAAAGAATGCTACCGCCCACCAGATCTTTTTGTTTTTACGACCTAGCCAATACATTACTCCTAAAAAAGCCACAAGACCAATGACTGCAAAATTGTAAATGGCAGGGATACTACCCCCAATTTTGGTAGGATAAGGGTAAAATGGGAGTAAATTAAGAGGCAGAATTGTTTTAAACCAGTAAAATAAAAACGAGTAACAGACAATCCTAAATCGTTCAGAAGCTGTAAAAGCGGCATTTATAACCGACGAAGCATCTGCACCTGCTTCTTTTTGAGCTGTGGTAGCAATGTAAGCAAAAAATAAGGTAATGGCGAAATAAGGTATTTTATCTGTCAAACTTTTAACCGAAAACTTCTTACCAGCCATCCACCAGTCGGTTATTATGAGTAAGGCTGGTAGCACCACTGCCATACCTTTTGAAAGACAACTAGCCAAAAAGAAAAGTAAAGAAATGGCATACTGTAATTTGTTGGCGGTTTTGGTATAGTTGAGATAATAAATAAAAGACAGAAACAAGAAAAAAGTATAAAGTACGTCTTTGCGTTCTGCAGCCCAAGCTACAGACTCTACGTGCATGGGGTGCATGGCAAAAAATAACGCCAAAATGAGAGCAACAAAACTTTTAACTTCAAGTTTTTTGGCCAAAACATACAGCAAATAACTGTTTACACTATGCAATAACAAGTTATTGAGATGTGAAAGCCATGGCTTGTCTCCCACCAAGGCATATTCCAAGGCCAAACTAAGCATCGTTAGCGGGTGATAGTTACCCACATGAAAATCCTTCAATAGTTTACCCAAATCAAAAGTCTTAACGGCTTCATTCAGAACAATATAGGGGTCATCGTCCCACACAAATCCGTTCTGCCAAATCATGCTGTAGGATATAAAAACCAAAGCCAATATTCCTCCAAAAACCATCCATGGATTGTATATTTTCTCGATTTCAGGCGTTTCGATGTTAATTTTTTCGATTTTCTGTTTTGGGTTTTGCTTGGCCATAAACCTGTTTTAGATTATAAAGGGTTCAAAAATTGATTTTTTGTAACAAAATACTGAAATTTACGTTTTGAAGGGGTTTTAAAAAATCAATCAAAAATAATTTAAAGTTTTAAACTTATCAAAATTTATAAAATTTGACAATCCCTTATTTAAAATATCACCTCATGCGAATCCTAGTTTTTCTAATATTGATATGTACCGCTGCAATGGGTCAATCGGCTGTTGATGAGCCTCAAGACCAAAAAATAGAGGCCAAAGAACTCAAGGCAGAGCAGTCTTTTACAGAAGGAATGAAACTATATCTCATAGAGGATTTTGAGAAAGCCTACGCCGAATTTCGAAAAGGAATACAAGCCTATGGTGAAAATGCAAGTATTCTCTTTATGCTTTCAAAGACCGAAATGGCCCTGAATAGAATCCCTGCTGCTCTTATCTCGGCAAAAAAAGCCTCCGATCTTGATAAGGAGAATTTTTTCTATTTACAACATTTGGGCAATCTTCAGTTCAAACAAAACCAGTATAAAGAAGCCACAAATACCATAAAAAAAGCATTAAAACTTAAACCAAATTTTGTAGAAGGGTATCTTAACTTGGTGGACATTTACCTAATTGAAGGCAAAGAATCAGAGGCTTTAAAAACCTTGGCCGATATGGAGGAGTCCATGGGTTCATCGGAGCAGATAACCCAAGCCAAACAGACCATTTTGCTCAAACAAAACAAAGTGGATGCGGCCTTGAAGGAGGGCAAAAAAATGGTCAAAACTGACCCACAATATGTACTACAGCAATCTTCAATCTTGATTTCGAACAGCCGGTTCTCAGAAGCCGCCCAAATGCTTAAAAACGCTATTGATGAGAACCCCAACTTCATGGAAGCATACGGTCTTTTGGCCGAAACCTATGCTAAGCAAAACAATAAACAAGGTACTAAAGATGTTTTGAACAGTATTTTGGCTCAAAACTCACTGCCCTACTCACTTAAAGCGAATGCTCTTGGCTCGTATTTTAGTAGCTTAAAAAACAATACCCAGACGGAAGACATCACAGATGCTCTAAACTTTTGTGACCAAATAATAGCCAAACATCCTGAAGAGGCCCGCACTTATGTTTACAAAGCCGATCTCTTGGTAAAATCTAATCAAATTCTTGCTGCGAGAGACGCTTACCTGAACGCCATAAAATATGACAAGGGGATTTTTGAGGCATGGCTTGCCATAGTAGAGTTAGACGTAAAACTAGCCAAATATGATGATCTGTTGAAACACTCCGAAAAAGCCACGGAATACTATCCCAACCACTCTTATTTTTGGTATCATTTGGGTTTTGCACAAATACAAACAAAGAACTACAGCGATGCACTGATTTCTTTAGAAGAAGCCCAAGCTCTTAATACCAACAACAAAGAACTTAGACATCACATAAACGCCAGCATGGCCGAGATTTATCATCAAAACGGAAAATTGGACAAAGCAAAGGAGCTTTTTGAGCAAGTTTTGGCCGAAAATCCGAATAATGAACAGGCTTTGAACAATTATAGTTACCTTTTGGCCACTAGTAAAAAAGACCTTGATAAAGCAGTGGTTCTGTCCGAAAGATTAATTAAATCATATCCCAATCAGGCGGCCAATTATGATACCTTTGCCTGGGTTTTATTCCAAAGGGGCGAGTATAATAAAGCCAACGAGGCCATTGAATTGGCAATAGCAAAAGACAAAAATGGCAGTGAAAGTATATTTGAACACAAAGGTGATATATTGTTTAAACTGGGCCAAACAGAAAACGCCGTATCAGCTTGGAAAAAAGCCTTAGAACTGAATAAATCCAATAAAAAACTTGAGAACAAAATAAAAGAAAGAACCATTATTGAATAAAATGAAAGTACTCCAAAAACTCTTCTATTTGGGTTTTGTAATTGTTTCAGTTTCGTCTTGTAGAAGCCACAAGATGAAAAAAAACAGTATTGTTTTAGGAACAACTTCCACAGACTCGGTGGCTGTCGTTAAGGATACTGTTTCGAAAACAGAGGTTGCTAAAGAAGAGAAAGTATATTTCGAATCCAAGGAAATAGACTTTGAGAAACTAAAGATAAAGTCAAAAATAAGTATTAAAACTGCTAAATTAGACCAAACCATACCCGCCACTATTCATGTTAAAAAAGATAGTGTGATTTGGATTTCAATAGCTTTAGGTCTGGAAGCGGCTCGTGTGAGTATTAATCCCGACAGTATCTTTTTATTGGATAGGCTGAATAGGAAATACTACAAGGTGAGTTTTAACGAACTCAGCACTGCTTTTGACTTCGATATCAATTTTAATATGGTCCAGTCACTATTGGTAGGTAATCTTCCTGTCAAAAAAGATAGCTCCGATATTTTCAAAAAACTTAACGATTTTAACAGTATTCTACAGTCAAGAAATAATATAGATATAGAAAACCGTTTTGATTTGGTACAAAACAAGCTTTTTTTTATTGATGCCAAAGACAAAAAAACAGATACCAAGCTCAATATCAACTACAAAAGTTTTGTAAGCGAAGACAATAAACTTGTGCCTACAATAATTTCTTTGTTAATTTTGGGTAAAAATGAGGCCAAAATTGAATTTGAACACTCTAAATTCGACTTTTTAGACCGAAACATTCGTTTTCCTTTTAATATTCCGAAAGGTTATTCTTTAGAAAAAATTCCTAATTTTTAAGATTAGGTAGTACTATGAAAAAATATTTCCTCCTAATTTTTACAATTTGTATAACCCTTGTCACTTTTGCCCAAAAACAAAAGAGTAGAGCCACGCTTGAGGCAGAAAAAAAACGAAATCTTCAGAAAATTGCCCAAGTAAAAAAAATCTTGAGCGAAACCCAAAAAGAGAAAGAAAGTACCATTGGTCAAATAAAAGCCATCAATCAACAGATAGAAAACCAACAAAATAAGATTGAATTGGCCAAGGAAGACATAGAGTTGATAAAAGTAGAAATGGCCGAAATAGAGAAAGCCCAAGCAGACCTTTTCAAACAACTAAAATCGCTTCAGACGGAGTATTCCGAAACCATTTACCGAGAATCAAAAAACAGCAACAAACTCACCAAAATGGGTTTTTTATTCTCTTCAAGCTCTGTAAGTGAGCTTTTTATGCGTTATAAATATTTGGAGCAATACACCGAAAATCGTAAGCATCAGCTTTTACAAATCAAAAAAATAGGCGAAATGCTCAAACAACGCCAAAGGACGCTTTTGGAGAAAAAAATCACCCAACAAAACCTGATAAACATCGTAAAAATTGAGGCCAAAAGTCTCGAAGCTCTTAAAGAAAAACAGAATCTCATTGTAAAAGACCTCAACAATAAAGAAAGCGACCTGAAAACTGAACTCGAAAAATCAAATGCTGCCTTGTCTAGTTTGAATTCGGTTATTTCTAAGGCCATAGAAAAAGAACAAAATGCCAGAAAAGTTCTAACGACCAAAAAAGTACCCGAATCAAGAAAAGAAAAACAAGCAGAAATAGAAGAGCGTGAAAAGAAGATTCTAAGTGAAAGAGAAAACAAGAAAAATTCTAAAGCCGAGGTCATAGCAGAAAAAACTGAAAATAAGGCCAGTAGAGTAGGCAACCACAACTTTGGAGCACAGAAAGCAAAATTATCTTGGCCAGTTGACGGTTTCGTTTCCGACAAGTTTGGGGTCAAAAATCACCCAGTACTGAAAGGCCTGAAGGTCGACAACAACGGCATTGATATTCAGGCCTCTCCAAATGCAGCGGTGAGAGCTGTTTTTGAAGGAGTTGTATTAGATATATCACAAATTCCAGGTTTAAACAACGTTGTGGCTATTCAGCATGGCGATTATTACACGGTGTATGCCAACTTGCAAAACGTAAACGTAAGCATCAATCAGCAAGTAAACCTCCAGCAACAAATAGGTACCGTTGCATACAAAGATGGTAGCCCAGAAATAAACTTCCAGATTTGGCACAATTTCAGTAAACTCAACCCCGAGCCTTGGCTTGGCTCCAAATAACAGCATTATGTCAGTACATTCAGAAATCAAGCGTGTAACTACCAACACCCTAAAAGAACTAAAAACGAAAAAAGAAAAAATCGTTTGCCTTACCGCTTACGACTTTTCTATGGCTACCTTGGTAGATGCCGCAGGTATTGAGGTGATTTTGGTTGGCGACTCCGCCTCCAACGTTATGGCGGGTCACGAAACCACCTTGCCCATAACGCTAGACCAAATGATTTATCATGCCCAAGGGGTCATCAGAGCCGTTAAAAGAGCATTAGTTGTGGTGGACTTACCCTTCGGGAGCTATCAAGGCAACTCCGAGGAAGCTTTGAGGTCTGCTATAAAAATCATGAAAGAATCAGGTGCCCATGCCGTAAAAATGGAGGGTGGAAAAGAAATAGAAGAATCCATAGCAAGAGTTTTGAGTGCAGGCATACCTGTCATGGGTCATTTAGGTCTTACTCCACAATCTATCTACAAGTTTGGCACTTACACGGTTAGAGCCAAAGAAGATGAGGAAGCCCAACAACTAAGGGATAACGTCAAGTTGCTTCAGGATTTGGGATGCTTTGCGGTGGTTCTAGAGAAAATTCCCGCTAAACTAGCCACTGAAGTCAGCGAAACATTAGAAATACCAACGATAGGCATAGGAGCAGGCAATGGTTGCGATGGGCAGATATTGGTCATACATGATATGCTGGGCATAAACAAAGACTTCTCTCCGAGATTTCTTAGACGCTACGCCGACCTAGCCACGGTAATGAACACCGCTTTTACCAACTACATAACTGATGTAAAATCAGGAGATTTCCCAAGCAAAAAAGAGTCCTATTAATATGTACTTGAGGTCAATACCCGTACTTCGATATTTTATTCTGCTAGTGGCAGGTATATATGTATCCGAGTGGTATCAGCCCAAGTTAAACCATATTTACATTTTTCTAAGCATTATACTCAGTTTAGGAATTCTCTCCGCCAAAATCACAAAATTAAGGTTTATGAGATATTTAGTCCCTTTTCTGTTCTTTGGTATTGGGCTAGGGAGCTCTTATCTTTTCAACCAAAAAAATCAGTCCAATCACATCACCAAAGTGGGGCAGTTTGACCAATACATGGCCATGATAGACTCTTATACCGAGTCTAAACCGAAAACTTATAAAGTCACAGCTCAGATTTTTGCCGTAAAAAAGAATGGAAAATGGAGTAAAGTAGTCGGAAAAACCATGCTTTATTTCAACAAAGAAGCACAGGTTGTACCTCAATACGGCGAAATTTATATACTAAAAAATACACTGAGGGAAATAGAGCCACCCAAAAATCCATTAGAATTTGACTACAAAACCTACCAAGCTCGAAAAAATATCTTTACCCATCAATTTTTGAGAGAAGGCGATTTTATAAAAGCTGGGGAGATGAAAGGCTGGTCTTTATTCAAATTTGCCAACTCTCTCAACGTTTACACCCACACGGTTTTCAAAGAAATGTTGGATACTCCAAAACAAATGGGTGTGGCAGAAGCCATGATTGGCGGCATGAAGGCCGAGCTTGACTTCGAAACCAAACAATGGTATTCAGCGACAGGAGCCATACATGTTTTGGCGGTTTCGGGCATGCATGTTGTTATTCTATTCGTGGTACTTAACGCCTTGTTTGGCTTATTTCTAAACAAAAAGAAACCCACTTTTTTGGTGGTTATATTGGTTTCTCTTTGGTCCTACGCCATATTTACGGGCTTGAGTCCAAGTGTTTGTCGCTCCACCTTGATGTTCTCTATGATACAGTTTGGTACTTATTTCAGGCGAGACGACAACCCTGTCAATACCCTACTCCTATCAGCCATTGTACTGCTCATCATAGTACCGACCTGGCTCTATGATGTTGGTTTTCAGTTATCTTATTTGGCAGTTTTGGGTATCATGATTATTTATCCAAGCTTAAAAAGGTTATTTTACATACCATGGAAGCCCCTTAGATGGATTTGGGAAATTTCTGCCGTTTCCATTGCGGCTCAAATATTAACCTTGCCCCTAACCTTATATTATTTTCATCAGTTCCCAAACTACTTTCTATTGGCTAACCCTGTGGTTTCTTTGATATCCTCAGTGATGCTGCCTATTGGACTTTTGGTTCTATTTGTGGCAAAAATACCCTTCTTGGGAGCAGGTTTGGGCTTTGTTTTTAAATGGCTAATCAACATTCTCAATTACTCGGTTTACCTAATTGCTGAATTGCCGAATGCCTTAACTACGGGACTTTCCATTTCGGCTACTACCGCTATTTTACTCTTTTTGGCTATTGGTTTTGCACTTTTGTTTTTCAAAAACAAAGAAATTAAGTACCTCAAACTCATAGCCGTTATTTGTATTTATCTCACTTGTAGTGGTGCTTACCAACTTTCTAATCAGAATAAACAAAAAGAAATCACCTTTCATTTTATACCAAATGGTTGGGGGATATCGGTGATAGAAGGTCGTTCAGCAACTTTCATTTCCACTGATTCGCTTTGTAAAGAGCCACTTATTTATCAATTCCACCTCAAAAACTATTATGATGCTAGAGGTATCAAAAGCTATAAAACCCAAGCAGTTACCGAAGAAGGTAATTTCTTAATTAATAATAAATTACAAAATATACAATGGATCAAAACGCCAAATGGCCCAGTTATAGACCCAAAAATTGAGTATCTAGTTTGTTCTCAAAACGCAATCAAAGACCTCAAAAATCTGGAGAAGTTTGAAGGCACAATAGTTCTAGATGGTTCAAATAAAAAATGGATCGTGGAAAAAATCAAAGAAGAGGCCGAATTGCGAAATAAAAAATTAATAGTTTTGTATGACATAGGTTCAAAAACCTTAACTTTTTAAAAATAAACAGTCCGTAATGGTTTGCAATCAACTTAAAGAATATTTACACTTTATGTCTTTGCGACCTAACGGTTAACCTAAAAAACATGAAAAAAGCCCTGAATATTATCTTTATTGTGGTTGGCGTATTGGTTTTGGCACTTTTTGGTGTTCGTTATTATACCAAAAGCCACAGTCCGTTCGAAAAACTAACTGCCAAAGGCAGCAGAGACCTGAAAGTTGAACTCGGCTATTGTAGACCATTGATGAAAGGCAGAAAGATTTTCGGAGAACTCATTCCTTATAATACTGTTTGGCGTACAGGTGCCAACGAGGCCACCACCATCAGTTTTTCTAGAACCTGTAGCTTTGGCAAAAGAAAAGTTAAAGACGGCAAATATAGCCTTTGGACCGTTCCAGGTGAACGTTACTGGACAATTATACTCAATACAGAAACAGGGCAGTGGGGTACCAACTACGACGAAAGTAAGGATTATTTGAGATTCAAAATAGAAGCTGAAAAAACTGTGGAACCAACCGAACAACTCACTATAAAACTAAATCAAGTAGCCGACAATGGAATTGACATGACATTAAACTGGGAAAACACTCAGTTGAATATTCCAATCAGATAAATTAGATATTTTATATAAAAAGGATTTCAATCTTCTTAAAGCTCCATTTTCGGGGCTTTTTTTTATTTCACAAAACAATAAAACACTCTTAATCAGAGTATTAAAAACATATATAAAAAGAAAAGTTTGATATTATCGATCCATAATTGCTTTTTATAAAAAGCAATTATATAATATTTTTGCTTATTTTATAAAGCATTTTTAATAAATAATTGCTTAATTTAAAAAGCAAAATAAACCTTTTAAAAATTCCATATTTGAAATACTATATGTATTTTTGCTTTTTACAGAAAGCAATTTAATGTCTATTTTGCTTTTCTTAGAAAGCAAAATTAATAACAGATAACAAAATGGACTTTCTATATCAAAATCACCAAAAAACAATAACCAAACTTAAAACCGAGTTTAGGAGGGATTTTATTGACCAAATAGATTGGGATGAACGAATGATTGCCATCAAAGGAGCCAGAGGTGTTGGTAAAACTACTTTGATGCTGCAGTACATAAAAGAAACACATAAGACGGCCAATCAAGCACTTTTTGTGAGCATGGACGATATACAAGTTTCAGGACTATCTATTTGGGAAATAGCCGAATACCACTATAACCAAGGCGGAACGCATTTATACATAGACGAAATACACAAATATGACAACTGGAGCATCGAACTAAAAAACATTTATGACAGACTTGGCGGACTGTCAGTGTGTTTTTCTTCATCTTCAATACTACAGGTGTATAAAGGCTACGCCGACCTTAGTAGACGTGTGGTTAGTTACCAGCTACATGGACTGTCGCTGCGAGAATACATTCAAATAGAAACAAAGACTAGGTTTGAGAAATACACATTTCAAGAAATTTCAAAAAACCACGTAGAAATTTCAACACAAATTATTGAGCGAATCAAGCCACTGGCGTATTTTAATGAGTACCTCAAAATGGGCTATTTCCCATTTTATTTACAAAGCAAAAAAAGCTATTATCAAAAACTGACCACTATTTTAGGAGTAACTTTGGAGGTGGATTTACCTTATATTTTGGACATCAACATCCACAATGTTGGTAAACTCAAAAGACTCATAAAAGTAATAGCTGGTGCTGTACCATTTCAGCCGAATATATCCAAACTCGCTGAAAGTGTTGACCTTACAAGAAATACGCTGACGCAGTATTTGTATTATTTGGAGCAAGCCGAAATCATAAATTTATTGACGGTAAACACAAAATCGTACTCCCATCTTACAAAACCTGAGAAAATATTTTTGCAAAATCCTAACCTTGCACATGCTATTAATTGGGAAACAGTAAACAGAGGAACTTTGAGAGAATTATTCTTTCTCAACCAATTAAAAACGACACAACAGGTCAATTTTACAAAAATTGGGGATTTTTTGGTTAACGAAAAATATATATTTGAGATAGGAGGTTCTACGAAGACATTCGCTCAAATTGCCGACATTGAAGATTCCTATCTGGCCGTTGACGAGATAGAAATTGGACATAAAAACAAAATACCTCTTTGGCTCTTTGGTTTTTTGTATTGACAATCAATAGACTATCTTCGCAACTTCTCTCGTTTTATCTAACAAATGAATGAGTTTATTACTATCTGCAAGTGACCAATTAGGGCTTTCCGTCAGCCCTTTTCTGAGACATTCATTCGCCTCTTCGATTTCATAATTGTATCCAAAAGTATCTCTCGGGAATTCCAGTGTCTCCAACTCTTCTCCCTCTGAACCAAAGAAAGTTAAACGAGTGGCTTCGTGAAATCTACCATGCATTTCAATAGAGCCCTTACTTCCATAAATACGTGCTTCACAATCGGTATAGGCTCCAACTGTACAATTTAGCAATGCCGTTGCCTGATTGTCATATTGATAGATAAATGAAGTAGTCTCATCTGTTCCAGTAGGAGCAAATATACTTGCGGCCATTATTTTGGAAGGATATCCCAACAAAAACAGAGACAAAAATGCAGGATAAATACCGATATCTAAAAATGCCCCACCTCCCAATTCAGGATTAAATAGACGAGATTTTTCATCATAAACGGCCTGAAAACCAAAATCAGCAGCAATGGTTTTAATTTCACCTATTCGACCTTCTTCTATGGATGATTTTACCTTCAAAAAACTAGGTAGAAACCTACTCCACATGGCTTCCATTAGAAATAGTTTTTTGGTTTTGGCCAATTTCACCATTTCATCTACCTCGGTCTCGTCCATGGCAAAGGGTTTTTCGCACAGTACGCCCACTCCGTTGTTCAGGCACAAAAGCGTATGTTCTTTGTGATAAGTATGAGGGGTGGCCACATAAACAATATCGAGTTCGACGCCAAAAAGAGCACCGTAACCTTCAAATGCATGCTTAGCACCATGCGAAATGGCAAATTGTTGAGCCCTTGAAAGTGATGTGCTGGCTACCGCAACTAATTCGCAGCCATGGGTTTTATTCAAATCAGAGGCAAATTTTGCGGCAATTTTTCCTGCACCCAAAATCCCCCATTTTATAGTTTTAGTCATTTATTTAAAGTCAAATTTTACGCAATTTAACCCTAAAAGACTTAGTTAACAATTATTTTCTTGGTCTGCTTGGCTATCTGATTGGCAACAACCACTTGGTAAACACCCATGGTTAAATCACCTTTCAATATCATTTTGTAGGACGAATCGCCTGTTTTCTCAAGCTCAAAAGCCACTCCAACGCCTTTGGCATCTATTAATTGAATAGTGGGATTATCTAAAAAAGTTTCAATCAAAATATACTCGGTAGCTGGATTGGGATAAATCTTGAATTTGTCGATAGGATCATTTGTTGTTGACAACGGGCTATAATTAAAACTTACCGTTGGCCCGATGTATGACTTATTTCCCACGTCGGTATAACGCAATCTGTAATAATTTTGTCCAAACACTGGGTTTCTGTCAATAAACCTATAAGATACTATCCCAGTGGAAGTACCAACAGCAAACTGTTCATCCTTTTGAAAAAAATCTTTGTTATTATCACTTTTTTCAACAAATATAGACTTCGAATCTTGCTCAAAAGTAGTCGTCCAGGCCAATTCTATATCCTGATTATTATTCAAAAATGCTTGAAACCTTCCAAAAATTATAGGAGGAGGAAGGCTAAGATTTAAGGCCCAAAAATCACTTTGACCCCGATTGAGCGTAGCGTCGCCATCAGCCGAACGACTGCTGGATGCAAGAAATAGCCCTTTTTTAGAAGTATAAATGACTTGTCGTGCTAAGTCTATGTCTGCCCCACCAAAAAGTTTATGATAAACAGGAGCAAATGTTCCTTCATTAAGTGCCATCAGCCATACATCCGTAATTGGACCTTTGGGTTTTACCAAACCTATGGTCGATTGGCTTGTCCCTGCTGCGTAAAGAAGACCATCGCCTCCTCTAACTACACTATAAAAACCATCGTTATCTTTGCCACCAAAGTGGTATTTGTTCACTAAAAGACCATTTTTATCTAAGTTGAGAATAATACCGTCTTTTTCACCGAGCGAATTCCCAATCTGCCCGTTAGACGAACTCGATTCCCCAACTATATAAAAGCCTGTTTTTGAAATATTCTCTAAAGCCGAAAAAGCCACGTCGTAGCTATTTCCACCGAAACCTTTTTCCCAAACTTGTCGACCAGCACCGTCAATTTTTATAACCAAAAAATCAAGAAAACCTTGTCCAGCACCTGAAATGTCCCTTTCAAGCGAAAGTGTACCTCCTACCATCAAGTAACCACCGTCAGAAGTCGGAATAATATCGTTCATGTAATCTTCCAACCCCCCGCCGAATGTTTTCTCCCAAAGGGTATCTCCGAAAGTCGATAATTTAGCTACATAAAAATCATATCCTGAAAAAGGATTTACACCTATCAGCCTAGTGGCACCAATAATGAACTGACCATCAGCCAAAAGTCTTATGGTAGGTTTACTAAAACTATTTACCTGCTGATAAGTAACTCCAGAACTGCCATTTCCACCTGCAAAAAGTCGCCTCGAAACCAAATCGCCATTCTCTTTAAGTCTTATAAGCAGTAAACCTCCGTTAACTCCGTTGAAGTTGGCGTCACCGTCGGTAGACTGCGTGGTACCTAAAATCATGTATTCGTTATTGGAAGTTTTAACAATTGAAGTAGCTACGTCATCCTTAGAACCACCGAAGGTTTTAGACCAAACCAATGCTCCAGAAACCGATACTTTAGCTATCCAGAAATCGTTTCCGCCTGTACCATCAAACCCACGGGAATCTTTGACATCGAAGCTATTTTTAGAGTTAGTAGAACCAACCATTATAAAACCACCATCAGAAGTTTCAGCTCCGCCGTAAACTACCTCGTTTCGTTCGCCGCCGTGTGTTTTTTGCCAATTTATGACAAACTCTTGGGCGAAAAGAGATATATTCGTTAATACGAAAACTGTAAATATGGATAAAGACTTTAGCATCAATATGAGTTGTTGTTATCCGTAGAGAATCCGAAAAACCTTCATTTTTGTTTCCTACGAACTTAAAACCGCTCAAATTTCGTGCCTACTAGATATTTTTCAAGACAAAAAACGCTATCCAAACCACCTCTTAGCTAATATGAACAGTTTCCCCAATGGATTCCTCAAAAAAATGATGCAATTGAAAAGTTTGTTCCACTCCCATTTTCTGACCAGTTTGTGCTATAAAATATAGAATAACCAAACCACCCAGCAAAAACGGCAAAAACCAAAGTATCTGACTTTCAATATGTAGCGAGTATTTTACTAAGCCAATAATTGTTGTAAAAAACAAAGCCAAGCCCAAAATTGCATACCCAAATAAAAACACCGCCCAAACCGTGGGGTGCGGCCCATACATACCTCGGAGTATGGTTCCATCATCTGTCTCTTCAAATGAAACATTGAGCTGTGGTGACCAAAAATGTTGATGTTCGGGTAATATCCTAAAAAGTCCGTGGGTGAGAAACACTTTGCCATCTATATGGTCGTTCTGCGTCTCTAATCTTTTATTGATTTTTTCTACTAATTCCTTTGGCTTTTGGGGGTATTCTGTCCTGAACCTAGGCCTTACTCTGAAACTGGTCATATCTGGGTTATTTTAGGTTGAATGATAAAACTAAAAAATAACCAAATCAATATTTATGACTTTGGACAGAAAATGGAATTTCTGTGTAGATTTCTAAATTACCTAACCATTACGCACAAAAAAACCTCTCGAAAAATCGAGAGGTCTCTTTTTGGTTTGAATCAGAAGATTACAATCTGAAGTGCGAGAATGCTTTGTTCGCATCCGCCATTCTGTGTGTATCATCTTTCTTTTTCACAGATGCACCTTCACCTTTCGAAGCAGCGATAATCTCGCCAGCCAAACGCTCAGTGATGGTTTTCTCACCACGCTTACGAGCGTAGTTGATCATCCATTTCATACCTAATGACTGTTTACGATCGGCTCTTACTTCAGTAGGAACTTGGAAAGTAGCACCACCAACTCTACGGCTTTTAACCTCTACAGCTGGCATAACGTTGTTCAATGCTTTTTTCCAGATTTCTAATCCGTTTTCGCTCGTACGTTTCTCAACAATCTCTAATGCACCATAAAAAATACCGTAAGCCAGTGATTTTTTACCGTCGTACATCATGTTGTTTACAAACTTTGTTACTGTTACATCTCTGAACTTTGGATCAGGTAACACGTAACGCTTTTTTGGTTTTGCTTTTCTCATTTCTTAAATTTTTAAGAAGGTTTCGTTTAATGATTTAAACTAATTCACATTCGGTAATACCAAACATTACTTCCCCTATATGTGCTCTCAGTGAGAGACTATAAAGATTTTCTTGTTATTTTTTCTTACCTTTTGTTGGTGCCGCCGCTACCTGACCTGGCTTAGGACGTTTAGCACCATACTTAGAGCGACTCTGCTTACGGTTGTTTACACCGGCTGTATCCAATGCCCCACGAACGATGTGATAACGTACACCTGGTAAGTCTTTCACACGACCACCTCTAATCAATACGATAGAGTGCTCTTGCAAATTGTGACCTTCACCTGGAATGTAGGCGTTCACCTCTTTCTGGTTCGTTAAACGTACACGAGCTACTTTACGAAGAGCCGAGTTTGGCTTCTTTGGTGTAGTAGTATAAACTCTTGTGCACACCCCACGACGCTGAGGGCAAGAATCCAATGCCGGAGATTTCGACTTGTACATTAATGTCTCTCTTCCTTTTCTTACTAACTGCTGTATAGTAGGCATTGTAAACTGTTAAAAATTAATTAATTAAATACTATCTCCCCAAAATTGGGACTGCAAAGGTAAGATTATTTTTCTGGAAATAAAATTTTGTACAAGAAATTATACCGAAAGACCCTATATTTTATCAAAAACCAAGTTCCCGAAGGCTTTTCAAAAAAAATATCCGAAATAGTTTGAAAAATATAAATAATCATCGTAATATTGCGATAAGAAAATAAAAATATGGGATTAACTAAGTCAGAAGAGTTTACAGTTAAAGACAATAAGCTTGCAAAATATGCAAAAGCATTGTCGCACCCGGCACGAATAGCTATACTTAGAATATTGATAAAGAGGCAGTCTTGTATTTGTGGCGATATTGTGGAAGAACTTCCATTGTCACAAAGTACAGTCTCACAGCACCTCAAAGAACTGAAAGATGCTGGCCTCATAAAAGGCGAAATTGAAGGAGCGAAGGTGTGTTATTGTATAGATGAAACCGAGCTAAATCAAGCCAAAAGCTATATTGATGAGCTTTTTAGTAGTTATTTTTTAAGCAAAACGAGTTGTTGTTAATATTTTTTTGCGAAAATTCATCGCATTATTACGATTATAAAAATTTAAACGAATACAAAAAATGCAAACAGAAGAACAATTAAAAGAGATTGTAAAGCAAAAATATAGTGAAATAGCTTTGCAAGACAAAGAAACCAATATGTCGTCGTGCTGTGGGTCAAGCGGCTGCTCTACAGAGGTTTACAATATTATGAGCGACGATTATACACAGCTAGAAGGTTACAACCCTGATGCCGACCTTGGTTTGGGATGTGGACTTCCAACCCAATTTGCCAAAATAAAGAAAGGCGACGTGGTGATAGACTTGGGTAGCGGAGCAGGAAATGATTGTTTCATAGCCAGAGCAGAAACGGGAGAATCAGGCAAAGTAATAGGCATAGATTTCACACCTGCCATGATAGACAAAGCGAGAGTAAATGCTGAAATAAGAGGTTTTCATAATGTGGAGTTTAGACAAGGAGATATTGAAAAAATGCCAGTTACAGCCAATATTGCCGATGTTATTGTCAGCAATTGCGTGCTGAATTTGATACCGAATAAAAAGGCGGTCTTGAAAGACATCATGAGAGTGCTAAAACCAGGCGGTCACTTTAGTATTTCTGATGTGGTTTTGGTGGGTAATTTACCAGAAAACTTACAAAATGCAGTTGAAATGTACGCTGGATGCGTATCTGGGGCGATTCAAAAAGACGAATATTTTGGAATGATAAAAGAAACAGGATTTGCGAATATCACCCTACAAAAAGAAAAAGCCATAATTATACCAGACGATATCCTTAGCCAATATCTTGATGCTCAACAATTAGAAGATTTCAAAAACTCTAAAATGGGTATTTTCAGTGTAACCGTTTATGCCGAAAAACCAGCAGAAAAGGCAGCATGCTGTGGTCCGGATTGTTGTAGTTGAAATTCCTGTTTGTTTATGGCACACGGATTTCACGGATTGATACACGGATTTTAATGGATTCTATTACTTAAAAAGAGCGATTTGAAAGTCAAATCGCTCTTTTAATATCTGTACCGTTCAGGGCTTTTGGCATGTGGGGAAATAGAATTCCTTCTGCTCAACCCTAGTACAAATGTCTATTAAAGTTCCAAATTTTCAATCAATTCCGACAGTCCCGCTTGACCCAATAACATATTGGTGGCTGTATTTTTTCGTATCCACCGAAATAGTTTTAAGTTTTGGATTGTTGTTGTCACCGTAAAAATATGTAAGTGTAATTATCCCTTTACTAAATGATATTTTTTCAAAATTGTATTCTGGAGTTACTGTTGTAAAATGCGACTTATCAATTGTGATTTTCATTTGTTTGTTTAAGTCTATAAAATCTACAATTATTGAGTCATCTGTAGTTGAAAAATACAATAAAAAATCATAGAAAACATTATTTTCATGGTCATAAATTAGTTCACCAAGAACTCTATTTAGTTCACCTGTCGTCTTGTCTATGAGGACAAAGTTACATGGACCATTAGCTGGACAACCGCTTCTGAAAAGCAAATATTTATTATACTCCTTAATAAATTTATATCCAATTCGCCATTGTATACCATAGAATTCATCAAAATTATCTTTTTCTACATAAATTATTCTTTTAAGACCCTTCAAATTCTCTAATGTTAACCAAATTGAATCACAGTTGAATTGATAATATAATTTACTCTCATTTCTCAAAAATGTTGTATCGCAGTTTGTTGTATTTTCGGTTTTTAAACTATCAGTTTCACATCCACAATTTGTTTTGAATTGGTTTTCTTCTTGTGTAATTGTCGTAGTTGAATTGCCGCTTGATTTGTCATGTTGCCTACATGAAAAAATCAATCCTGCTATTAAAAAGATGATATGTTTATTTTTTTTCATTGCATTGCTTTTTCAATTCTAAATATAGCAATCAATAATAAATTACCACTTTAAAACCCTTACTTCCTAAACTGATCAATAATCCTTTGCAAAGCTTTCAATGTATCTAAGTTACTGAAGAAATCGTACAATTGAACGTGTTTGTCGTAATCTAAGACTAAGGCTTCTTGCAGATATTTGTAGGCTTCGTTGAAACTGCTACTGTAGAGCAGATAAGTACATGCTCGGTAGTACAAATCGGCGTCATCGGGTATTTCTTCAATGCCGTCGTAGACAATTTCGAAGGCACGGTGATAGTTTTCTTGCTCAAAATACAAAAGCGACCAATTGAGCCAAATATCGGCGTTGATGGGGTCCAAATCAGCGGCTTTATCATAAGCTTCTTCTGAAGATATTACATTGCCCAGTTTAGACTCATTATCAGCCAATAACAACCAAAAATCGCTATTTATATCGTTGAGTTTGATAGCTTTTTTTACAAAATGTATCGACTCTAAATATTTCTCTTGCTCATAAAGAACGGAGGCCATACCAAACCATGCATCGTCCCAGAACTCGTCCATATCTGCAGCCTTCTTGTAATTTTTGTAGGCCTCGGCGTATTCCTCGAGTTTTTCGTGCGAAGCAGCAAGGTGCGTCAAAACTTCGGCAGAATGTTCCTCGAATCTCAAGGTATTGATAAATGACTCTTTGGCATCAGCAAAACTCTCCAAATTCATCTGGCTCAAGCCGAGGTTATACCAACCTGAGGCAAAATCACCTTCAATGGCCACGGCATATTCAAAGGCATCTTTGGCTTTTTCATAAAGATTAAGCTGGTTGTAGCATTGACCCAAAGCAAACCACGCCAGTTGGTTATACGGGTCTTCGTCTATGAGTTGATTGAAATAATCAATTCCACCGAGAAGGTTCGACTGTACATCAAAACAGTAAACTAACTCATTATAAACCAGTTCGTTCTTAGATTTACAGGCAATTGCATTACTAAACGAATCAATAGCTTCGGGAATTTGACCTAAGCTCACCAAGGCCATACCCATTTGAAAATACACATTTTCTTTTTCCTCAGCGAGTGGCAAAATTTGTCGGAACAAATCTAGAGCTTCGGCATTGTCGCCCGAACACATCAAGATAACTCCTCTGAAATACTCAATTTCGGTATCGGATGGATGAAAAATACTAGCACTGTCCAACAATTCGGTGGCCTCTTCCAACTCAAACTTGTTGATCAATATCTGTGTCTTGTTGAGAATCAAATCCAACGAATGCGGATAATGCTTCAGACCATGATTACAGGCCTTCATGGCAAAGTCAAATTTACCTTTGACCATGTAATATTCTGAAAGCGATTCAAAAATTTCCTCGCTAAAATAAGGGGTTTCTTTTCTCAGAAGAATGGACTCAAACCTCTTGGCTGCATCGGCTATGGTAGCCTCATTAAACTCATCAAAGTGATCACTGTAGTCTTGATTCATGCAGTAATAAGGTTTATAAGATTCATTTGTGTTTTAAAGATACAAAACGGTTTAGAAATTCCAAATTTAAAACCTCGTCAAATCAGATTTACAATTCTTAAAATATGAAAATCTCTAAATTCTTTCGTCGCCCTTCCGGCGGGGAGTTACTTTTTGCGAGTCGTCGCACCGTTCAAAAAAAAGTAACCAAAAAAACTTTCACAAAAATAAGTCCTCTTGAAAAATTTGATTTTTAACTTTCCAAACCCATGTGAACTTGAACTAAATCAAATTTTACAAACGGCCATTTTTGTGATTTAAAGGAACCAATTGTATTAATTCACTAAATTGCCTTGTAAATTAAGATAAATGAATTCCCTCACAATTTTGAAACAAGATTGGTACAAACTCTTTCTAGCGTTTTATCTAGAGAATTAAATGTCAAACCCGTGGCTTTTATTAGCTTCGTGCTGTCGTATGAAACGTGCAAGCGTGATGTTTTGGCTGTTTCTTTGGTAATCAAAGGTGCCTTGCCAGTAAGCCAAGATTTCACTGCCTCAAACCTCCAGATATAGTCCATCATCCACGGCTTCACCTCAAAACTCGGGCTTTTCTTTCCAAAATTATGAGCGATTTTTTCAAAAAACTCTTTGTAGCTTATCAAACCAGCAGAAACACAAAAACGTTCGTTTTCTATTTCAGAGAGTAGTAAAGTCTTGATGGTGGTTGATAAATCTAGTACGTCGACATAATTTATAAAACCTTGTGTATAAAATGGTTTTTCATCAAAAACGTATTTAAAAAGCTGAGTGCTGCTTTTTGTCCAATCGCTTTCTCCCAAAATAATGGAAGGGTTAACGATAACCGTGGAAAGCCCTTCAGCCTGAGCACGCCAAACTTCGCATTCGGCCATGTACTTAGTAATGGCGTAGTGGGAATTGGTATCCGAACTCTCCCATTTTTGGTTTTCATTGATATGTACCTCCTCACCCTCATGAAATAAACTTTGTGCAGGACGACCCAAAGCCGCAACGGAACTTACGAAACAAAGCTTTCTGACTTTGGCGGCCAAACAGGCGTTGGCTACGTTCGCAGTACCCTCAATATTTACTTTGTACATATTGTCACGCTCTTTGGGCGAAAAAGAAACCATAGCCGCGGCATGTATCACATAATCAACCCCTTGCAAGGCATTTTCCAAAGACAAAACATCCAAAATATCTCCTTCCACAATCTCGATTTTATCCGAAATAGACTTCACAAATGCGTGAGAAGCGGGGTTTCTAACTAAAGCTTTTACGGTAAATTCGGGCGACAAAAACAATTTTGCCACTGCTGAACCCACCAATCCGGTCACTCCGGTAATCAATACGACCATTTCTGAGCTTTTTTTACAAAAGTACTTCAAATTGTTATCCTTTTTAACGATAAATACTTTTTAGAGCCATATTTTTGCACAAAAAGAAAATTCTGAATGAATAAACTCATTGTAGCCATATTATTGTTCTTAGGTGGCCTGGGCACGGGGTATTTTTGGGGCAAAAACTCGCAAGAACGAAACTTAGCGAAAACTGAAACCACTGAGAATATTTATATAGACAAAGCTGAGAGCGACCGTAACGAAGATTTTTTGGAAAGTAAGGAAAGTGTCAACACCAAAACAGAAGAAAGTACGACCGAGGAATATTCAGATATAAACAAAGGCGAAGTTCCTGCCAAAGTCTTGAAAGTGCTCAAGTATATTGAAGAAAACGGGGAAGCTCCCGAAGGTTATGTAGGTGGAAGGAAATTTAAGAATCTGGAACAGCTTTTGCCAAAAATAGACAAGAATAACAAAAGAATTAATTACCGAGAATGGGATGTAAACCCTAAAATAGAAGGGAAAAATAGAGGAAAAGAGCGACTTGTAACTGGTGATGATGAAAGTGCCTATTTCACGAATGACCATTACCAATCTTTCAAAAAAATAAAATGAAAAACCTAGATATCATAGATAAAGACCAGATTCCGGTTGAGTTTGCCATCATAGAAATAGATGCCAACGAAATAACTACTCTTCGAGAATTTTACGAAGTATTGGCAAAAGCCATGCACTTTCCAGATTATTTCGGCTTTAATCTCGACTCTTTGGATGAGCTGCTGAATGACCTCAGTTGGATTGAAGACGAAAAGCTAGCCGTTTACTTCAACAACTCGGATAAATTCCTTGAAAAAGAAAGAAACGAAACAAAAATATTGACTCTTTTAGATTTATTGGATGCCACCTGCGAAGATTGGAAATGGCACGAAATGGATGAAGAAGACGAAGACTTTACCCAAAAGGAACTGTTTTTTGGTTTTGATAAAAGCCAGAGAATGGAAGAGCTATTGAACAAACTTCAGTAAAACGAAGTTAATAAACCAAATTATTTTTCAAAAAATACCATCGAATGAAAACCTACTTTTTACAAGTAAAAGAAGTAATCCAAGAAACAGCAGACACTATTACTATTTCTTTTTGGCATCCCATAAGTGAACAAATAAAATACAAAGCAGGTCAATTTATAACTATAGCTGTACCTACTCAAGACGGCAAAAAAGTTAAACGTAGCTACTCTATGTCAAGCTCACCAGCGGCAGACACAGCAGTGGCAGTGACTGTCAAAAGAGTACCAAACGGCATTGTTTCGAACTACTTGAATGACAATGTACGCACAGGAGATTTCTTGGAAGTGATAGAACCGATGGGTAATTTTTTCTTTGAGGCCGACGAAAACTCGCAAGGAAACATATTTCTCTTTGGTGCAGGAAGCGGCATAACACCATTGATTTCGATAGCCAAAACTGCACTGAAAGCCGAAGCAAATACCAAGGTGAAACTGCTTTACGGCAATAGAACTGAGGAGAGTATTATTTTCAAAAAAGAGTTAGAAATACTTGAAAATCAATACAAAGGCCGCTTCTCTGTACAACATATCCTCAGTCAACCTCAAGGAATTTGGGTAGGTGAAAGGGGTAGAATAAACCAAGCCAATGCCACGCTTTGGTTAAAAGACGCTTGTGCAGACTTCAAGAAGGACCATTTTTATATGTGCGGGCCAGAAGAAATGATGGACGGCATAAAGAAAATATTTGAACTTTACGACGTTCCGAAAGATCAGGTGCATTTTGAGCGTTTCAACGCTCCTATGCAAGAAGAAGACACCGTAAATATTGATGAAATAAAGAAACAAACCGTTAAGGTAATTTACGACGGAGACACCCATGAGTTTGTAGTAGAACCGCACCAGACCATTCTCGAAGCCGCTCTTGAGCAAGACATAGATCTTCCGTATTCATGTCAGGCAGGTATGTGTACAGCTTGTCTCGGAAAATGCACAGATGGCAAAGTAAAAATGGACGAAGAAGAAGGCCTTACTGAGAAAGAAATAGCTCAGGGTTATATTCTTACCTGCGTGTCGCACCCGATGAGTGAAGGCGTGGTGGTGGAGATAGATTAAACTTTCATTTCCGGAAAATTCTTCTAATTTTGGGTGATCAACCATCCAAATATGAGAATTTTAGCCGTTGTAATTTTGTCATTTTGCTTATTTTCTTTTTGTCAAAAGGAAAATCAAAGACCCAACATTATTTATATATTGGCCGATGACCTAGGGTATGGAGAATTGGGTATTTATGGACAAAAAATCATAGAAACTCCCAATATCGATGCTCTGGCTAAGGATGGCATGAAGTTTACCCAACATTATGCGGGTGCCCCCGTTTGTGCCCCATCTAGGTGTGTATTGTTGACTGGCAAACATTTAGGGCACGCCAACATCAGAGGAAACGATGAGTGGAATGAGCGTGGAGATGTGTGGTCGCTGAAAGCGATGGACGAAAATCCGAGCTTAGAGGGACAAAGACCTATGCCCGACAGCATCATCACCGTGGCAGAAATCCTTAAAAATGCAGGTTACAAAACGTCACTTTTTGGCAAATGGGGACTCGGTGCTCCATTTAGTGAAAGTACGCCCAACAAACAAGGCTTCGATTATTTCTTTGGATACAATTGTCAACGCCAAGCCCACACCCTCTTCCCTACTCACCTATGGCGAAATGAGGAGAAATACCCTCTGAAAAACAAATTCTTAGACCTACACCAAAGTTTAGACAAGTCGCTTGATCCTAATGATCCCAAAAGTTATGCCTCTTTTGAGCTGACTGATTATGCCCCAGAAGTTATGCACAGAGAAGCCATCAGATACCTTGAAAAACAGCAAAAAGATGAGCCATTCTTCATGTTTTATGCTTCACCACTACCCCATGTTCCACTGCAAGCTCCTGCAAAATGGGTGAAATATTATCAACAAAAAATTGGTCCAGAAGAACCTTACACAGGTGGGAAAAGCAATATTTACTACCCTAATCGTACACCGAAGGCCACTTATGCGGCCATGATATCGTACCTAGACGAACAAGTGGGAGACATTGTAAAAACCCTAAAACAAAAAGGCCAATACGAAAATACACTCATCATTTTTACCAGCGACAACGGACCTTCCTATGCTGGGGGAGCCAAGCCTGAGTTCTTTAATTCAGCTGGGCCGTTTCAAGAACAACATGGCAGAGGAAAAGGATTTGTTTATGAAGGTGGTATAAGAGTGCCCATGATAGCAACTTGGCCAAAAACTATCAAAAAAGGATTTGAAAGTAACCATATCAGTTCGTTTTATGACTTTATGAGCACTATTGGTGATTTACTACAAATAAAAACACCAGAAAACGATGGAATCAGTTACCTCCCAACTTTAACTCAGAAAAAGCAAAAAAAGCACGATTACCTCTACTGGGAATTTCCAGAAACTGGCGGACAGCAAGCCATAAGAATGGGTAAATGGAAAGCAATAAGAACAGAGCTGCATAAAGGCATTGTGAAAACTCAACTTTATGACCTATCAAAAGACATTAGAGAAGAGCATGATATCTCCGCTTCTTTTCCCGAAATTGTAAAAACGGCCGAGATTACCTTCAAAGAAAATCACGTTCAGGCTGCAAATAAACGGTTTAGGATTAGGAGTTTGGGGGATGAGATGTAAATTTAAAGTCTCATTTTCTATCTCAATCGAATCACCGGGTCATTTTATTCGTTTAATTTTAAGGAGTTTTAACCAACCATTGCTCCTAAAAAATTACAAGTTATCTTAATATTGAAAACCGATAAAACTAAACTCATAAGAGAATGAATTGTCCTGCCTTAAAGAAGCGAGATGGCTTTTACTGTTTGAAGTACCTGAATGAAAAACTTGATGTACAAAAAGATGAAAATCACATACCCCAATATATTTTTCATGATGAAATAAACGGAGAATGCACTTTACCGATACCAAAAAAAGTTAGAATAAAATTATAATTGAAATTTCTCAAAAATAATGATTTCACAAAAAATAAAAATATCATTTCAAACCCTTTTATTGTCCGTCCTTCTTTACTCTTGTAGTATTGAAAACATCGACCCCACTGATCCAGAAACCGACAATAGCAGCAACCCAGCCAACCCTAGTCAAAGTACTGGTACCGGAGTTTATGCCCCAACAGCCCTGGGAAAAGTCAGCAGTTCACCCCAGACTTTTGGTATCAGAAACGACAAAAAATTAAGCGACTACGAGGTCATTGCGAGCAATGCAGCTCCTTATAATACCGACGAATTTCCAGACTTCAGGTCGGTGGTTGCTATCCATGTAGCTGACGGCGACAACGTGGGCATTGGATCAGGAGTGCTCATTAGTTCGCAGTGGATTCTTACGGCTGCACATAATTTTATTTTGCCCGAAGAAACCAAAAATCTGCCCAGACTATCGGATGTTTCTATTCTCGTCGGAAATGATCCAAATAGACCATCAAAAACCTTAAAAGTATCACAAATCATTGTGCATCCGCATTGGACAAGCTCCGATGGCGGCTTTGAAAAGGGAACAGATTTGGCATTGGTAAAACTAGCCACGCCTATAACTGATGTTACTCCAGCAGTGGTCAATTTCGACCTAAACGGCGAAAAAGACAAAGCCTACACATGGTCGTGCGGTTTTGGAGACTATTCGCAGCAGGCTGGTCAAAACCGTGACGATTATTCTAAAAAACATGCCA
Organism: Lacihabitans soyangensis; assembly: GCF_024343775.1. Classification (GTDB taxonomy): domain Bacteria; phylum Bacteroidota; class Bacteroidia; order Cytophagales; family Spirosomataceae; genus Leadbetterella; species Leadbetterella soyangensis. The sequence continues at coordinate 78,149 of NZ_RJUF01000015.1, forward strand.
TGGTAAACGTCTTGGACAGAATTGTCAATGGTCTCACAACTAGCATAGCCGGAACAACCTACAACGGAGGTTTGTTGGCCTTCGATTTTGATGCCCCTGATGGCAAATTCAATACTTTGGGAGATAACATCGCCAACGAACAAGAGAGAGTATTGGGTACAGGAAACAGTGCTGCAGAGGCATTGGAAATGGAGGGTGGAACCGTACAAGGTGACAGCGGTGGCCCTATTTTTATGAAAATAAACGGAGTTTGGAAAGTTTGCGGACTACTTCACGGTGGTGTAGATGACGTAAGAGCAGGTCACAAAGATAGCTCTTATGGAGATATAAGTATCTATTGTAGAACGGCCTCAGCTGCCAATTGGATACAATCCATGACAAAGTAGTACATGCCTAACCATACCAGGAAAGTATAATGTAACGTCGAAAAGGCTCCGACACTGTCGGAGTTTTTTTGAAAAATTTCCGGAAAATTTTGTGACTTATTGCTCGTTTACTGTCTAAACTACAAATCGAGAGAATCTATGAAAACCTTTTTGTTCGCTTTCTTAATTTTGTTAGCCTTTCCAATAGCCAGCTATTCCCATCAACCTTTAAAAAAAGGATTAAAAACCAAAAAGTTTGTAAAAATCAACCGGACCGAAACTGAGTTTGGTACTTTTAAATTTGTCAGTCCAGTTCTTGCGAAGAAAAACCTCTACATAGGATAAAAATCTAAAGAACCCAAAAGTAAAAACCACGAAGGCGGCCATTTTTGGTCGTCTTTTTTTATTTAAATATCAACTTCGAAAGCTGCTTTTCGTCAAACATTTCATTGGCCAGATCCAACAAAACAGGATTGGTTATTTTGTCAATATCATCAAAAATCTTCGTAATAGGCTCTACTTTATCTAAGTCAAGCAAACTCTTGGCCATCATCAACATATAGCCTTGCTTACTTTCTTCAGACATAGCCAATTGACCTTTGAGCTGTTCTTTCAGCGTTTTTAACTGTATCTGTCCCAAGGATTTATTCTTGAGATTAAATAATTCTTTGTCTATCAGTTTCAACGATTTGTTCAAATTCTGAGGGTCAGTTCCAAAGAAAATCGCAAACATTCCCGTGTCATAATACGAAGTATATCCTGCCTCTATCTGATACACCAAACCATGTTTTTCTCTTAAACTCAGATTAAATCTGCTATTCATTCCTGGTCCACCAAGCAAATTCACCAACGCAAAAAACGGCAATCTACTCGGGTGATTGAGTTCAAAAGAAGGCCTTCCTATAGCCACATGAGCCTGATTGTTGTTCTTTTCGATCACTTCGTCTTTTGCAAAATATTCGGTCGGCGAAGTCCTCACTCTAGTGGTTCTTTTGACTGGTATTTCGCTCAAAAACTTCTCTGCCACTTTTACCACCTTCTTAAAATCAAGATTTCCGACTACCGATACAATGATTTTTTCGGTATCTAGATTTTCGTCAATAAAGGTTTGAAAATCTTCCCTTGAAAAACCCTTCACACTCTCTGTGGTACCCAATATATTCACGCCCAACTGATGATTGGGAAACACCACCGCATCAAACTCGTCTTGAATGGCATCTTCTGGAGAATCCAAATACATGGCCATTTCTTCCAAAATCACCCCTCTTTCTACCTCCAATTGCTTTTCAGGAAAAACACTATTGAATGTAATATCCGTCAAAAGGTCTATTGCCTTTTCAAAATGATGATCCAAAATAGAAGCGTAAAAACAGATTTTTTCCTTCGTAGTGTAGGCATTCAACTCCCCTCCTACTGCCTCCAAGCTATTGATTATATGGTAAGCTTTACGTTTTTTTGTACCTTTGAAGGCCATGTGTTCCCAAAAGTGTGCAAGGCCGGCTTGGTGAGGTTTTTCGTCACGACTACCAATGTCTAGCATTATTCCGCAGTGGACAATTTTTGTATTTGAAACCTGCTTATGGGCAATTCGAATGCCATTTGGCAAAGTATACAATTGATATTCAGACATTATTCGTATTCGATTTCACTAAAATAACCACAAAGATACAAAGAAAAACACTAGAAACAGATGATATTAATAGCAGAAAGCGGTTCTACAAAAACAGACTGGAGACTACTAAACTCCTCCCAACATAGTTTCGAAACCATCGGACTAAACCCCTATTTTGTAAGTTCTGAACAGATATTTCAAGAACTTCAACCTCATTTTGCCCAACTGCAAGACATAAAAATTGACGAAATTCATTTCTATGGCACCGGCATAACCGATGATTCAAAATCTGCCATTGTTAAAGAGGGCATTCTTCAAGCACTGGGCTACAATACCGACATTCTTACGTATTCCGACGTAATAGCAGCCGCACATGCACTTTTTGGAGATACAAGCGGCCTTGCGTGTATTTTAGGAACAGGCTCTAACTCCTGCCATTGGAATGGCCAGAAAATAGCCTTCCAAATCCCTCCCCTAGGCTTTTGGTTGGGTGACGAAGGCTCTGGTGGAAATCTTGGCAAACTTCTGATTTTGGATTATTTACACAAAGAAATGCCAGAAAACATACGTTCAACATTTGAGGAAAAATACGGAATTATTGAGCGTACTGAAGTCTTAAACAAAGCCTACAAAGAAGATAAACCAAACAAGTATTTTGCGAGCTATTCCTACTTTTTGTATGAAAACGACCACGAGCCTTACTGTCAAGCCTTAATCGCCAGTTCATTTGAGGCGTTTTTGAAAAAATACTTGCTCAAATATCCCAACCTTACCGAAATGCCACTCGGTTTCGTCGGTTCGGTTGCTTTTTATTATTCAGGAATTCTCGAGAAAGTATGCTCCGAGCATGGACTTAAAATCTCCAAAATCATTGAAAAACCTATAGATGAATTGGTGAAATTCCATGGTCATTAATTTAAAACAGAACTCGGGTTAATTTTTAAACACATAGAAGGATAGAAAGCATAGGATTTTAACCGCAAAAGCGGGAAAACGCAAGGAAAATAAGCAAAGTGAAAAACTCTGTGAAACCATTAATTTTTTAACACATAGAAGGATAGATCACATGAATTTAAACTCAAAGACGCAAGAGAATGAGCAAAGCGAAAAACTCCGTGAAACTCAAATAGCAAAGTGAGTAAAAGAAAATACCGTGTTACTTTGTGCTATTTATAAACACATAGAAGGATAGAAGGCATAGTTTTAAACCGCAAAGGCGGGAAGACGCAAGGAGCATAAGCAAAGTGAAAAACTCAGTGAAACTCCAAAACGCAACGTGAGTCAAAAAAACACAGTGAAACTCAGTGTTAAAAAAAGCGATTATTACTTAAGTAATACCCAAATTCTCTCAAGAATACCGATCATTCCTCCAAGGATAAGCCGTATTAGAGTAACCTCTCTCCTCCCAGAAACCTTTTTGATTTTTCTCCAGAAACTCAATTCTTTTTATCCATTTAGAGCCTTTCCAAGCGTAAAGCTGTGGGGTAATCATACGCACCGGTCCGCCATGTTCTTTGGCAAGTGGCTCTCCATAAACCGTATGCACGAGCAATACGTCAGACTTCAAGGCCTCTTCAATAGACAAATTGGTAGTGTAAGTATCATATCCATAACACATTACATGCGTAGCAGTTGATTTTGGCATCACAAGTGCCGCCAAATCCAGCAGACTTACTCCCCGCCAAGGCATATCAAGCTTTGACCAAGTGGTTACGCAATGAAAATCACTTACGTCATCTGTTTGAGGCGTAGCCATAAAATCATCCCAAGTCAAGGTTACGGGATTCTCCACAGCACCGTCAATCTTTAGTCGCCAATTTTTTAGCTCTACTGTAGGGTGATAGCCCAAATCCAAAACTGGCCATTTCTCCGTCAAAGTTTGCCCTACGGGTGTTTGCGGCATTCCGTGGCGATTTATCGGCCCTTTGCCCATTGGTTTATCGTCAGAAATAGATGGAGAAAGTTTGATCTTCTCCTCAAACCTGGCCTTCAATTTCATTCTGGCCTCTATGATTCTTTCTAATTTGTCTTGCATGTCCAAGTGTTTGTATAAATATACTACCAAACGCAACACCAAAAAGTTTTAATTGAAATGAATTTTTTAATATGAATATATGTTCATATATTAATTAGAGAATTCTACCGTATTCTGAAAGGAAATAGGTAATTTTGTTCAAATTTAAGATAGACAAATGGGTAAAATAGGTTCGGCGGTAAAAATGAAATGTCCAAGGTGCGGCGAAGGTGAATTATACGACCGTAGCAATTTATTTTCACTGAAAGGCATTTTCAGCATGAAAACCAACTGTACCAATTGCGGTCTAAAGTATGAGAAAGAGGTGGGCTTCTTTTATGGTGCCATGTACATTTCTTACATTCTCAATATCGCCCTTTTCGTAACCGCCACCGTTGGATATTACATGTTTTTCGAGGATAAATACGACTGGCGATATTACATTTTGGTTTATCTCTTGATCACATTTACACTTGTTAGGTGGATTTACCGCATGTCGCGTTCAATATGGTTGATGATTATGGTCAGCTATGATCCAGAGAAAAGAGATATAATTAAATAAATATAAATATGACTGGAAGTTTTGATGAATTGATAAAATCAGAAAAACCTGTGTTGATAGATTTTTCTGCTGAATGGTGTGGCCCATGTAAAGCCTTAGCTCCAATTCTAAAGCAGTTAGCTGGCGAAATGGGAGATAAAATTAGAATCATAAAGATAGACATCGATAAAAACCCCGCTTTGCAAAGAAAATACAACATTTCGGGAGTACCGACAATGATGGTTTTTAAAGATGGGCAACAAAAATGGCGTCAGTCGGGGGTGCTACAACTTTCTCAACTGAAACAAGTTATGAATGGTTTTTTGAACTAAGAAGCATCAACCTCTTAAAAAAGCAGGTGGCAACATCTGCTTTTTTTTGTGCCAAAGTTTCAAAAACCAAAATTTAGTCCCTGATTAACAATATTTTGCATATTTTTTTTCAAAATTATATTTGGAAAATATAAACCTCAAAATTCAAACTTAAAAATCCCAAAAAATGACTTTTTCTAGCCATAATTCTAAAAACTTAAACCTTCATTTTCTAAAAAAAGCATTTTTTAGAATTTTCCCATCAGAATTCAACCCTTGCTACTAAAAAATAGAAAAAATCAAGGTAAATATCGAGCAAAAAATATTTCGACCAAAAGCCATAAAACAAAATTATATTCTGTGCAAATACCAGTACTCTTATAATCGTTATTTTTTGTATAAAAATAATGCAACATTTTGGTAAAATATTTGTTATCTTTGTATCGTTAACAAAATAAAATTCGGAACAGAGATGAACAAGAGATTAATAAAGTATTTGGTACCAGCCGCATTTTTCGGTACATTCTTGGGTACAATGTTTATATGGAGTGTAGCATTTGGACCAGCTAAAGTTCAAAAGCAAATGGTGATTTGTTACAAATTCAACGAAAACACACCTAAAGAACAAGTAGACAAACACATCGGTGATTTCTTAGATTTGAAAAAAACAACCAAAGAAATCGTAGATTACACTGCGGGTTACACAGTAGCCAATGGCGACCAAAAGCCAGACTTCGACGTGATGCACTATCTGACCTTCAAAACTGAAGAAGATATTGCTAAATTTATCAGAAGCGAAGCTTACGAGAAATTCGTAGGAAATCACAAAAGCAACTGGAAAACAGAGTTTGTGCTAAACGCTGACATCAAATAATAGGGATTTTTTTTAGGGGTACAATACAACGAAAAAGCAGAGAAGTGTCTCTGCTTTTTTTTGTGTTTTATTTATCAAAACTATCACCTTCGGTTTCTGCCCCCTCGACTGTAGTTGTCGTAGCGAGAACCACGTCTGTCCGAGTGAGAATAATTGTGGTTGCGGTTATAGCTTCGGTTTCTGTTGTGGTGGTAATTGTACTTATAACTGTAGTGCGGTCGGCGATAGCTGTAACTATAACCATAATAAGGCCTTGGCGGAACGTAGCCATAGCGATAATAATGCCCACCACCATAAAAACAACCCGATAAGCTCACCGAAAGAATCAAAACCAACAAAGCTCCTGCAAGTATTCGTTTCATTTTGTCTAAAAGTTTAAGTTTCAGAATAGATGTAAGAGCTAACGAGTACGTTGCACATATTTCTACTCAAATCGTGGTGTTAACATTTTGTTAGGAAAATGGTATAAAATGTAATTAAAAACTGAATAGAAACAGTATGCCTGTATTTACTAGAATCAGAAGTACTACCATGGCCTAATTTAGGTTTGGTAAAAGAATTCCATTTCTTCGACTGATTTGGTTAAAATTGGATATATTTATAACATAATATCAAACTTACATTCCCTTCATTAGTTTTCGGTTATTAATAACTGTAAGGTATTCCTTGAGTTCTTGCTTTGAAATATATTCTTGAGATTTTAACCAATTCAGTCTTTGAATTAAAATATCTGGTGGTTCGAATTCGTCCAATTCTAAAAATATATCCCTGTAATATTTCATTCTTTCATCCTTGAGTTTAGCAATAAAGACATCAACTTCTTTTTTATTCTTCGAAAAATACCAAAATGTGATATCGAAATTTCCCCTAATCGTTTTTGTTTTTTCAAATTTAAAAATTTTGTATCCCCAAAAAAAGGCAATTGAAAAGAATAGTATTAGAATTGGTTTTAAAAAGAAAGCGTCTTTCAAAGGAAAGTTGTATGAATATATTATGATTGCCAAAAAGATGTTTAATAATACAGAAATATAAAAACCAACTAGAATGATGGAAGGTGTATGTTTTATTACTATTTCGTCAAAACCAATATCATCGAATGATATTTTCTCTTCATTAAAAGATTCATTGGTATTAATTTCAACCTTTAAGCCATCTGATAAAATGTCAAAATTTCTTTTTTCTGACCAATTCTTTTGCTTCAATTGTTTCATGTTTGTATTTAAAAACTCACCTAGAACTACAATTATATTTACGGTGCATATTCTAACAAATGTAATAAAAAAAGGCAGTTTTGGAAATCTGGAAACAATTCAAATGGGATTTTAACAGATAAGTTTTTCTAGACAAAAGCAAACTAAATAAAAATGAATTCGAAAGGGTGGGTTATCCAGTAAATATTAGGACACTTTTTTATAATTGACTAAGTTTGATTTCCCCCCTCTAGCAGACTTCATAAACGGGGTTGATTTTAAGTCAACTCCTTTTTGAAGTAAATATTCATAAGGACTGATAAAACCAATACCTCCATGAATTCTTTCAAAGTTATAGAATTCTCTGAATTCGTCTATTGTTCTTTTTGCTATTTTTATATTTTCAAACTCAAACCTCTGACAGACAGTTCTTTCCATAATTGAATGATAAGATTCAATATGAGCATTTTGTTGCGGTGTACCTGGTTTTGTAAATTCCTGTGTAATGCCATTGTTTTTTAGAAAATCTTGCACCACACTTGCTATAAATTGACTACCGTTATCGTTTCTTACTATAAAATTTTTAGGCAATCCAAACTCAGCAATGACCTTTTCAAATAGCTTTATTACATCTTCTTTTTTTATATTGTAAGCCATGTAATGGCCAATATTAAATCTACTGAATATATCTAAGATCGTTAATACTTGCATACTTTTACGTTGGCCACTTACCCAGACATATTTAATGTCAAATTCAAAAAAACTAAACTCTGTCTCCACTTTGGGAATCAAATCTTTTACTCGGTTTCGATTTGATTTTTTACTCGAAATCGGATTGCTTCCTCTAAGTAAATTGTTGATTTTCATTAATTTATAAACATAGTGTTTGCTTATTCTATATTTTTCTTTGTCCACTAAATGACGAAACGTTTTATAAGCTCCATAGTCAACAAAAGGCTTGGCGAACAATAACTTAATACGTCCAACAATTGCTGATTCTGTCACTTCTCTACCTTTAGAATCATATATAGTCGCATAAGGTTTTCTTCCAGCTTTGCCATCTGAGGGTTTATAATAAAATGAACTCTTCGATAATCCACAATGGCTCAAGACGTTTCTAATTGGAAATCCCTGGCTAATAAATTCAATAGCGACTTCCATTTTTAACTCTTTTTCAATTGACTTTTTTTTAAAAGCTCATCTTTTATTCTCAGCTCCAAAGCATTGTCGGCAACTATATTGCGAAGCTCTCGAATCTCACGCTCTAATCGCTTGATTGCTAAATCCTTGTCTGACTTCTTAATTGATTCTAAACCTGACTCTCCTGTCTGATCTAAAATCTTTTCCCAGTTGTAAATAGTTGTAGAGGATACTCCAAATTCAGCAGACGCTGCTCCAATACCTTTTTCTTTGTAAAAGGAAATTATCTGTAATTTCTGTTGCTGACTCCAGCTTTGACGATGCTTACTCATAATGACACAAAATTAAAAGTTAAAACTCTATTTTTGTGTCCTAATATTTATCGGGATGAAATC
>NZ_RJUF01000016.1 GCF_024343775.1 Lacihabitans soyangensis
TCGGCGGTTTTTCCTTCTTCTATTTGCTTTCGGAATTCGTAAACGCCAGCTAAGATGAATATAAATATAGTATCTTTTTGACTAAAGTCGAAATGGAATCTATATTCAGTATCCACTGGCTAAAGCCAGTGGCAATTGAAACCTTGGTCCAAAACACGATGTTGAATTCCCTCCATCTTTAGATGGAGTCTGTGAAATTTTCACCACTATTTGGCTTGAGCCAAACATTTAGTGGTTTGATCAAAAGAATAATTTTACGTTATTCAAAATCTGTTTAGCATTCATTTTATGCTGGTGGAACCATCATTTCACACCTAGGAAAGCAATAAACTCCGCAGAGCCAGCTAAAATAGTTTTAAATATTAAGGATTTTTAAAATTTAAATTGTCTATAAATTTGTTTTCAAAAATTTCTGTTTCTAACGTAAACTGCCCTTTTACTTCAAAAATAATTTCTATTGCATTATCTCTCCAACTTAAAGCGTACACACTTTGATAAATGGTAGAATGTTGATTACTAATCAGATATGAAAAATTCGAGGAAGGTATACTATCTAAATTAACTGTTCGTGCTGATATTTTATGAATTTTAGATTCAGGGAACTGTGTATTTAGGACGTCTTGAATATGTTCAATTTCATAAAATAAGTTTTTATTATTTTGAACTGTTAAGCGTGAATCATTCAATGAGAAGGGGTTGCATCCTAAAACAGTTTGTTTTAAACTACAAGTACCTTTAATTTTATGCTTTTGAAAATAGGGCAAATTGTCAAAGTTTATTTCAGTAATGTAATGGTCTGTGCATTTTGAATCGGTTCTTTTTATGTATTTTTTTATTTTCACTTCTTGATGAGAATAATCTCCATAAGTTAGAAATCCTTGATTGAAAAAAAGATTAATTTTATTTTCATCAGTTTTTGTTTGTTTAACGCAAGCACTTAGGAGTGCAAAACATAAAATAATCAGACTATTACCGAAATATAAGAGTTTCACTTCTTAATCGTTTTTAATAATAAACATTGTATTCTTTGATGGTTCCGGGATAAGGGTTGGTATCTCTATTTTTGACAGAATTGAAATGCAAAACCGTACAAACTGATAGTATTCTCAATCCCACTCAATCATACAAAACATACTTCAATCTCATTTTTTTGTATACTGAAAGACCCGGTTCCCATGATTTTTGGATTTCTTCAGCGGTTTTTCCATCTTCTATTTGCTTTCTGAATTCATAAACGCCAGCAAGAAAATCTATGTTTCCCATTTGTTTGCTTTGGGTTCTGTCAAAAAATTTGGCTTTGTCTGGATAGGCTTTGTAGAGGTCAATCATCCATTGCAGGTTGATTCGCTTGGTTTTTCTCAGGTTTTTGATGTCATAACTCATCAAATCTATGCCGTAGCAGGTTTCATTCATGTGTAGGGGTGACTCACTCATGCCGGGGATGCTTTTGGGCGTAAAGTTGAAAGTGTATTTGCCTTTTAATAACGGAGCTCCCAAAACCGTAAATGGAACTTGTGTGCCGCGGCCTTGGCTGAGAATGGTGCCTTCAAACATACAGGTAGTTGGATAAAGCATAATACTCTGTTGGGTATTGAGGTTGGGAGAGGGTTTTATGGGTAAAATATACGCCATATCATGCTTATAATTAGCCACTTTTACGATTTCGAGCTTACACTTCGCTTGATTGGGCAACCAACCTTCGCCGTTTATCATCTGGGCAAACTCAGCGATGGTCATGCCGTGGGCTATCGGAATCGGGAACTGCCCGATGCCCGATTTTAGACGCATATCCATGATGGGGCCGTCGATGAGGTAGCCGTTGGGATTGGGTCTATCGAGAATCAAGAGCGTTTTGTTGTGTTCGGCACAGGCTTCCATCACGTCTCGCAAAACATTGATGTAGGTATAAAATCTACACCCAACATCTTGAATATCAAATATCATGAGGTCCACATTGGCCAAATCTTCGGCAGATGGTTTGCGTTTTTTGCCGTAGAGCGAAATGATATTTATGCCTGTAGCTGGGTCGGTTTCGTCACTGACTTTAGCACCATTAGAAGCATTTCCTCTAAAGCCATGCTCAGGACCAAATACCTTTACGATATCGATTCCCAATTTTTGCAGACTATCCACCAAATGTCTTTTCCCAATTATAGTTGTTGGATTGGCCAATATCCCGACTCTTTTTCCTTTCAAAAGCGACAGATATTTGTCTGTTTGTTCTGCACCAGTCTTAATGGGTTCCGCTGCCGAATGGTAAATTTTCGGAGTGCATTTAAAGCCAAGGGTGAATACCAATGCTGCAAAAATCAAAAATAGGTGCGTTTTTTTCATAAAATGTGACTTATGACTTTTGAGAAAGGATTTTTAAAATGAGCGATTATTGATACTCTAGAACGTCATCGATGAGGAATGAATTGCCTGATTTAATGACCTTTATGTCTCTTTTGTATTTTGCTTTGGCTTCTTTGTCTTCTATCATTACATCAAAAACCATGGTGGAGTCGGTCGACAAGTCGCTTTTGAGGGTGCAGTTTGTAATGCTAATTTTTACCCAATCCTGTCCGGAAATTAGAAATCCAGTACCGATTCCAGCATATTTCGTGTCATATTTTCCGCCCCATTTTTTCTTGAAAGCCTCTTCGGTCATGCCTCCGTCGTAGTCAATGCTTATGGCGTCTGTTTTGTATTCTTCATAGCTTTTGGTGTAAATGCTCACTTTTTTGTCTTGGTTTTCGTCCTCAAAAAGCGGGTCGGCAAACTCATTTTCGATGCTTTTAATCAACCAAGTTTTGGCATCTTCACTCATTAGCTTTTTTACGTTGTTGATGGAGTCTAGCCTTAATGAATCTTGAATGGCAAGTGTATCGGTGGCATCATTTTGAGAATTTGTACAAGAAAAAATAACGGATAGAACGAATAGAAAACCAAGTGTTTGTTTCATTTTTGAAGTAGAATTTTTAAAATTTCAGGTAAAGCAAAAGTAAACCTTATTTTCTCTTTTTCAAAAAATCTTCTTCTATTCGGAATCTCACGATGTCTTGAATCAGTTCTTTGGGAAGTGGCTGGTCTATTGGGAACTGAATGGCTCCTTTGGAGTATTTGTATTTGGTAAGTTGATGTTCGAAAGTTGTAATTCCGCTGGGTGTTGGGTAAAAACCAATGTGGTTTTTGTTGGCTGCAAAATAAACCACTATGCCGTTTTGTTTATAAGCAGGCATGTTATAGCTGATGATTTCTTTGCAGTTCGTGGCAACAGATGCTATAATTTCTCGTAGCTCTTGCATTCTGGATTGAGCTATTTCCGGAAAATCCAGCATGTATTCTTCAACACTGCAATATTTTTTCATTTCGTTTATAATTTAACCTCACCCCCAACCCCTCTCCGCAGGAGAGGGGAGCTAGATCTATTTTATCATCCCGTAATCTGTCTAAAGGCTTAGTCATTGATGTTCTATTTCGCTTTTTTTAAATTGTCCTGAACACGAAACTCTAAAATTTCTTTAATAAAATCTACAGGAAGAGGTTTGTTATGAGGAAATTGTACCGAGCCTTTTCCTGTCTTATAAGGTTTAAATTTTTCTACGAAATCGGGGTGGAGATTCGGTACAGAAAAAAGACCTATGTGATTTTTGAATGCAGAAAAGTAAACTAGCACGCCATGGTGGTTGTAGGCTGGCATACCATAACTGATGTATTCTTCCACATCAGGTACGGTCGACTTTATCAGATTCCTTATTTCCAGAAGTTTATCTTTTATTTCAACTGGGAAATTCTGGATATATTGGTCTACGTTTTCTGGAACTTCTGTGTTTTTATCCATTATTTTCAGGCATTTACAAGTTTCTCAATATCCATTTTTCTCATCTGCATAAACGCATTCGAGACCCTTTGTGCTTTAGTTGGATCCGACATTAAACTGACCAATATACTTGGTACGACCTGCCAAGAAACGCCAAATTGGTCTTTCAACCAGCCGCACATGCTTTCCTCTCCGTTTTCAGTGAGTTTATTCCAGTAATGGTCAATTTCAGCTTGATCGTCACAGGTAATTACAAAAGAAACCGCCTCGTTAAATTTAAAGATGGGACCACCGTTTAAGCCCATGAACTTCTTGCCGTTAAGTTCGAAATTCACGACCATTGGATTTTCGGAAAGGATTTTGGAGTTTTTGAAAATTCCGCAGTAAAATTCAGCAGCCTCTTTGGCTTTTCCGTCAAACCACAAACAAGGAAATATTTCTTCTGTCATATCGGTATTTAATTATTTTTCGCAAAGGTTTTTTAGTGTAGAAAGAGCTCGGGGCCACATTTCTTCAAACATAGGAGCATATTCAGGAGAGGTTTCCATTTCTATCAAAAGCTCCGTTTGATTTTCTTTCGGTAGCAAAATATAGTTTTCGAAGGCTGGAGTCCATTTTTTTACTCCTTCGCTAGTGGTGTCTATAATTCCTTTGCTAATGAACCCAAGGTGCTCAATCGAAATAAATTCATGTTCCACATTTTCTTTGATTCTGGAATACATACCGCCCATGTCACCTTCTTCGACTGGTCCAAGGAAACGTATTTCGCTGCCTTTTTCCCAAGAACCCTCATAATGTGAGCCTTCGGAGAATTCTTTGGTCCACATTCTATACGTTGTGTCTTGAAGCATAGTGTCCCATACTTTTTCTCTGGTGGCGTTGATTAGAGCTGAAAATTTTAGCGTTTGCATAATTTGTAAAAGATTGAAATTTTTACAAATGTATCAAAAATGTAGTGGCTCTTGGTGAGTAGAATAAGACAAAATGGAGGTCTTATGCGTCAATTTTAAATATCTATGATAACAATGTGCCTATTTGTTAATAAAATAAACACATAGGCACATAGAGCACAATAGGAAGTTAGTAGCTAAATATTTAATTATAAATTACTTAGTATTTTTAGCATCCACCCATTTTTTTGCATTTACAAACGCCTCTAACCATGGGCTTACTTCATCATTTTTGCGGTCTGCTGGGTAATGTGCCCAGTTCCATGGGAAAGTTGAACGCTCAATGTGGGGCATCATTACCAAATGTCTACCGGTTGCATCGCACATCATGGCTGTGTTGAAATCCGAACCATTCGGGTTGGCTGGGTAGCTTTCGTAGCCATATTTTCCAACAATATTGTATTTTTCTTCGCCGTATGGAAGGTGGAATTTTCCTTCTCCGTGGGATACCCAAACGCCCAAAGTGGCTCCTTCTAAAGTCGAAAGCATTACCGAGTGGTTTTTCTGAACTGTAACGGAAGTGAAAATACTCTCGTGTTTATGTGACTCATTGTGAAGCATTTTGCCATGGATTTCATGCTCAGGATTGATTAATTCCAACTCCATAAACAACTGACATCCATTGCAAATACCAACAGAAAGTGTATCTTCTCTGGCAAAGAATTTTTTGAGGGCCGTATTGGCTTTTTCGTTATATAAAAATGCTCCTGCCCAGCCTTTGGCTGAACCCAAAACATCAGAATTGGAGAATCCACCAACAGCTCCAATGAACTGAATATCTTCCAAGGTTTCTCTTCCAGAAATCAAATCTGTCATGTGAACGTCTTTCACATCAAAACCTGCAAGGAACATGGCATTTGCCATTTCTCTTTCTGAGTTACTGCCTTTTTCACGGATAATGGCGGCTTTTACAGCCCCACCCCGGCCCTCCCCGGTGGGAAGGGAGACAGGTAAATTACCTGTGAAATGTTTCGGGAAATTATATTTTAAAGGTTGATTTTTGTAGTTTTCGTAACGTGCCTCAGCTCTTTCATTTTTAGATTGACGGCGATCTAGTAAAAATGAAGTCTTGAACCAAACATCACGCAACTCGCTGATATTTAAGTTTAAATCGTCAGAATTGTGTTTTATGGAAATGGTATTTCCTTCTTCAACTTCTCCTATTTTATGAAGTTCTATGCCTTTGTTTTTGAATTCCGTTTCTATTTCAGTACCAGCCTGTAAAACCAGTCCAATGTTTTCTGAGAATAGGATTTTTACTAAATCAGATTCATTAAGTAGACTTAAATCATATTTTGCACCCAAATTCACATCTGCAAAACTCATTTCCAAAAGCGTGGTAATTAAACCACCGCTTCCGATGTCATGTCCTGCCTTGATTTTGTTGGCTTTTATTAAATCTTGAATTAGGTTAAAAGCCGTGGCAAAGTATGTTGAGTCTTTGATAGTCGGAACATCTTTCCCGACTTTGTTCAATATTTGGGCAAACGAACTTCCTCCTAATTTGAAACCGTCTTTCGAAAGGTTTACGTAATAAATGTTTCCTCCATTTCTTTGCAAAACAGGCTCAACCACTTTTTTGATATCCGAGCAACTAGCACCTGCTGAAATGATAACCGTTCCTGGAGCAATTACCTCATCATTCGGATATTTTTGCTTCATCGAAAGCGAATCTTTTCCTGTTGGAATATTGATTCCCAACTCGATGGCAAAGTCCGAACAACCTTTGACCGCTTCATACAATTTGGCATCTTCGCCCTCATTTTTACAAGCCCACATCCAGTTGGCCGAAAGCGAAACTGACTTCAAACCATCTTTCAATGGTGCCCAAACGATGTTGGAAAGTGCCTCGCCAATGGCGTTTCTTGAACCAGCCACAGGATCTACCAAAGCAGAAACAGGAGAATGTCCAATAGTTGTTGCAATACCTTCTTTTCCCTTAAAATCAAGAGCCATTACGCCCACGTTGTTAAGTGGCAATTGTAATGGACCAGCACATTGTTGCTTCGCAACACGTCCACCAACACAACGATCCACTTTGTTGGTTAACCAGTCTTTACATGCAACTGCCTCTAGTTGAAGCACTTGTTTTAAGTAGGTTTCTATATTTTCTTTCGTGTAGCTTAAATCTGAATAGTTTCTATCAATGGTTTTGTCTGCCATGATGGTTTTTGGCGAACTGCCAAACATGTCAGCAATCGCAAAATCCATTGGTTTTATTTCAGTCGTCTTCGACTCAAATGTAAATCTGTGGTTATTGGTTACATCACCTACCGTATACATTGGTGAACGTTCACGGTCTGCAATAGTTTTTAGCGTTTCCAAATCTTTTTCGCCAATGACCAGACCCATACGCTCCTGCGATTCGTTTCCGATGATTTCTTTTGCCGAAAGTGTAGGGTCACCAACAGGCAATTTGTCCAAATCTATCAATCCACCTGTTACTTCTACTAATTCAGAAAGGCAGTTGAGGTGACCACCCGCACCATGGTCGTGTATTGAAACTATTGGATTATGTTCAGCTTCCACTAAGCCTCTGATGGCATTGGCTGCTCTTTTTTGCATTTCTGGGTTGGATCTTTGTATAGCATTCAACTCTATACCAGAGCCAAACGCACCAGTATCTGCCGATGAAACCGCGGCTCCACCCATTCCAATTCGATAGTTTTCTCCTCCCAAAATCACCACTTTGTCTCCCTCGGTTGGCGATTGTTTAATGGCTTGGCTGGCTTTTCCATAACCAATTCCACCTGCCATCATGATTACTTTATCGTATCCAAGTTTTCTACGTTGGTCACTGAGCTTGTCGAAGTGTTCTTCGTGTTCGAATGTAAGGAGTGAGCCAGTAATCAAAGGTTGACCAAATTTATTTCCAAAATCAGAGGCACCGTTTGATGCTTTTATCAATATGTCCATGGGTGTTTGGTACAACCACGGACGAGCTTCCATTGCCTTTTCCCAAGGTCTTTCGTCGGCTAATCTTGAGTAGGAGGTCATGTACACCGCCGTCCCTGCTAATGGCAAAGAACCTTGACCCCCTGCCAAACGGTCACGGATTTCACCGCCAGCACCAGTGGCTGCACCATTGAACGGTTCTACAGTCGTTGGGAAATTATGCGTTTCGGCTTTTAGTGATATAACCGATTCGAATTCTGTCTCTTGGTAAAAATCGGGTTTGTCAGCAGATTTTGGAGCAAATTGCGTCACTTTTGGACCTTTCACAAAAGCCACATTGTCTTTATATGCCGATACAATATCGTTCGGGTTTTCTTGAGAAGTTTTCTTAATAAGTTTGAAAAGTGAACTTGGTTTTTCTTCTCCATCTATCACAAAAGTTCCGTTGAAAATTTTGTGACGGCAGTGTTCGGAATTCACCTGTGAAAAACCAAAAACTTCAGAATCAGTAAGTTTTCTGCCTAGTTTTTTGGCCAAATTCTCTAAATATTCTACTTCTTCTTGACTTAAAGACAAACCTTCTTTTTTGTTGTATTCGTCAATGTTTTCAATCTCAAGAATTGGCTCTGGCTGAATATTTATGGTATAAATTGACTGATTCAATTCTGTATATTTCTGCGAAAGCATAGGGTCAAAATCCTTGAAATCGGCAGCAACAGAATGAAATTCTTCGATTCTGATAATGCCCTCTATACCCATGTTTTGGGTAATTTCCACCGCATTTGTACTCCAAGGAGTTATCATCGCTGCTCTTGGGCCTACGAATACTACATTTAGTTGAGCATCAGGTTGGTTTACTTTGGAAAACTGATTGTCGGCTGTAGCATTGAACAACCAAAACAGCTTTGGAAGGTTTTCAAGTGCTATGATTTCGAGGGTTTGAACTGCAAAAACGGTGTCAGATTGGCTTCCGAAGAAATGAATCATTTTATCTTTGATTGGAATGAACTGCAAATTTAATTCATTAAAATAAAGAATACCAGAAAAAAATGGGGTAAAAGAGAAAGGTTGTTTTAGGACTTGAATTTCTTGTAGAAAAAAAAAGACCACCTCTCAGTAGTCTTTAATTTAATATGGTTCTTTACAACTTCAACTTATAAATCAGGCCCAATACTGGCCCCGGATTTTCGGTACCTACTAAGTCTATGTCTTTAAAAACACTCGCGTCAACAGCGTTTTTCTTGTTGATTTTATAGCTAACCCCAATTTTTGGTCGCAGTTGATCTAAAGTGCCTCCAATTTGAAAGAAAAAATCGTTGGAAACATAAGGAGTAAACTTCGATTTGTTGGAATAGGACGCCTCTATTTTGTTTCTGATATAACTGGCGTCAAATTCTGTCACACCATCGTTGTCTTTAAACTGATGTTGGTACCTCAGCCTGTTTTCAAACTTTATTGAGCCAAACTTTTTACCATAACTCAAGTCAGCATAAAACCTATGTCTTTGTTTGAAATCTTTGGTTTCGTCTTTTTTTCTATTGACAAATCGGTAGTAAACGGCAGCATCGAAGGACTTCGAAATTTTGTATTCACTCCCTAACTCGAAAAGGTAGGTTTGCAAGTAAGATATATCATTATTAAATCTGGCTTGACCGTTGAGGTTTAGTGTGACCTTTTTTGTAACTTTTTTCTGAAGATTAATTCCGCTTCTGAGACCTACACCGTCCTGACCTTGTGTTGATTGTATTCCACAAAAAAGGATTATTAAAAAAAATAACTTTTTCATTCTAATGTTTTTAGTTTTCGTAGTAAAATATGGTAATTTGAGTCGCATCTTTCAGAAAGTCAATCTCCTGAATGTTTACTCTATGTATGTTTAAGCCGGTTCTTTGCTTCAAATCTGCCAAAAGTTCCTCTCTTCTCTCGGGGGTAATCAGTTGAATTTTATCATAGGTAATGATTTTGGTATTCTCTTTCTTCATCAACCAGCCTCCTTCAAGTAAGCCTGTAAGTGTCAATAGAATCAAGCACATGATGCCGAGGTCGTCCCAAGAACCTTTACTAATGGCAGTAATAAGGCCCAGGGCGATAGAGAAAAACAAATAGGTCATGTCTTTGGCCGATATGTTTTCGGTGCGGTATCTCAACATCGAGAATACTGCAAATAATCCAAATGCCGCCCCCATGCTCATCTCTACTTTATTGAGCAGGTAGGTGATCAAGAAGATGATAATATTGAACCCAAAAAAGGTCAAGAAAAGGTCAGTGCGACGATAGTGACGAAAATATATAAATCTGACAAGAATAAATACAGCCACAATATTTACCAAAAACCGTGATAAAAACTTGAAAGATACCTTGTCAAACCATTGGAATGTCTCGGTGTTAGATACCAGCTCCTGCAAAAGAATCATATTGGTTTATTATTTTTTTTAGATGTAAAAATTTGGTTTTAAATCTGTTATGTTTCATTTCCCGGTCGGTGCTCATCACCCCAAGACAGTATTTGCTGATGGAACCCGCTCGTAAATTGTGTTTTTTGAAAATATCAATAATGGGCGATGCTCCGAGTTTCTCCTGCTTCACCTCTGCCACCACCAGTTGGTTATATATCACTTCATTTTGATCTTTTATAAATGTCAAATCTAGGTCCATTGTCAACCTCTCTTTAGAAGTTTTATTGACCAAGGTCATCCTTTTATAATTTACCATCAGGTTGCCTTTGAGTTCATTTGCCAACAAAGGCGTGGTTTTTTCTAAGAAATCAGCTTTTTCTTTGTTTAAAACTTCCTCAAAAGTACTGGGTTGTTTTATTCTCGTTTTCAGTGTTCGGCCTTTGTTGTTTTTGTGTTTTATTTCAAAAAAAGAAAGGTTAGAACCTACGTAATTTCTGAATCTCACCTTATATCTATTCAGCCTACCTGACTGATGAGAGTGATAAAGTTTATAATCTTCCGTGTCATAATAGAGGGTTTCGTAGGAGCAAAGGCGTTCATTGTTTATTTCGAGCAGCTTATAAAATGGCCTGGCTTCTTGGAGTACCTCGGGGAGTAAATTTAGGGGAATCAAATACTTTACATCCATCCTGTCCATGAGTTTCACACTGTCCATTTCGTCCAGTGTAATCTTCTCAAAAAGCCAAGCTTCTTCATTTATTTTGTCCAGCAAATTGTCAGTACTCATATTGGTAAGTTTTGGTTTGAATTAGGTTTCCCTTAGCATCAAAAGTCTTTTTTTCTTTTCTCAAACCCTTGCCGTTAAAAGTATATACGGACTTACTTACTAAAATGTTATTGCCATTATAAATGTTTTCCTCTATTTTTTCCTCATCAGCATTGTACTTGTAGGTTTCTTTGGTTATTTGTTTACCGTTGGCATCAAAACTTACTTTTTCGCTTTTTTCGTTGATGTTGTTATATTTATAGACAGTTCGCTCCTTAATTTTTCCGAGGTTATCAAAATTTATTTCTTCTAACGCATTACCATTTTTGTCATATTTCACAAATGTATCTTTGGTCACTTTCCCATCCTTTGTAACAATTTCGGTGATTGCCTTTACCTTGTTGTTTTTGATGTCTTTTTTGGATTGTGCTGCAGCATTGAAGCCAATGAACAAAAAAGCAGGAGAAATAACTAAGGTTAAAAAACGATGAGCGAGGCAAGAATTCATTTATTTTAATTTAGGTTAATCTCATATACGAATTTAGGTCAATTATTGTTGTCTTAACCAGGAAAACTATAATTTGGCTAGACTTTTTACTGCAGCCACAAAAGCATCTAATTCGGCCGTGCTGGTATAAATATTCGGTGTAATTCTACAACCAAAAACGCTCTGTCCTTCTATGCCAACGGTCCATATTTTATGATTGGCCAATAGTTTTTCAGCCATTTCGGTGGGCTTCATGTTTTTCAGTCCCACATTTCCTATTCCACATGCTCGTGAGTCATCATTTGGGGTGTTTATCATTACATTAGGCACATCTTTTAGACGTTCCATCCAATAATTTCTAATAAATTTTAAGCGAGCTTCTTTGCGTTTAATTCCTATAAAGTTCAGATAGTCAAGTGCATTCATGATGCTGATTTCGGTATGAACTGCCGGCGTACCAGTGTGAACCACCCTTCTGATATCGTCCTGTGCGTAGCCGTTATCGGCAAACATAGCCCAGAGGTTTTTTATTTTATCTTTCTTGATATAGAGAAAACCTGCTCCAAGTGGTGCTGAGAGCCATTTATGAAGGCTGGTGCCATAATAGTCGCAATTAAGGTCAGAGATTTTGTACTCAAATTGACCAAATGCATGAGCTCCATCCACTACGACATCTACTCCATGACTGTGGGCCATGTCACATATTTTTCTTATCGGAAGTATTTGCCCAGTAATATTTATGATATGGCTTACCATCAAAAGACGAGTTTTCGGCGTTATGGCCGATTCATACATTTTCACGATTTCCTCATCGTTTTTTGGATGCATCGGCACAGACAAAATCTTGTTGGTCATGCCGTATCTTTGGGCCATCAGTTCAAAGTGCTGAATCATATAAGGATAGTCTTGTTCAGCCATTATGGCCTCATCTCCAGGCTTCCAGTCATAGCCTGACACCACAGTATCAATGGATTCTGTGGTGTTTCGGGTCACTATTATTTCTTCGTAGGTACATCCTGCCGCTTCAGCGAGTTTTGCTCTAACTTTCTCATTATCAGGAAATCGCATCTTACGCATGTAGTAAGAGCCGAGCATGTTTACCTCATCAATGTTTTTCAGACAAGAATTCTTAATCGGAGTCGGACTTATACAATAGTATCCGTTTTCAAGATTGATAAATGCGGGATTAAGTTTATAATCAGCCCTTATTTTTTTCCAAAAGACTTCGTCTTGGGCTAATTCTCCAGCTGAAAGGTGCTCTTTTTCTTTCAATAGAGAATGAAAGGATTTGCTAAAAACCGGCGTAGAAAGTGCCGAAAGTCCAATAGTTTTCAAGAATTGCCTTTTGTCCATGTTAGAGGTTTTATAAAGCAATTTACTGAAAAATCTAAAAGATGCAGGAATTGGGCCATTGAACTTTAAAGAAATTGCTGTCTAATAGAATTTGATTCTTTGATGAAGGGACTAGTTTAGCTTAAAATCCATTTGGTTTTCACTAAAAATATTTAGTGTATTTTGGAACCAGATAACAATAAATCAGACTTTTCAACAACCAATCAACCCCCTTCGACTTCACTCAAGGCAAGAATTAACCACCTTCGCTTAGGGCAAGAATCAATCCCCTTCGAGTTAGCTCTGGGTGAGAATTAACCCCATCAACTTCGCTCAAGGCGAACTACACATTCCACCAGTAAGTGAACTTTAACACAATTGCCCTGTTTTTTGGTGCAAAGGTATCTGCAAAATAGTTGTCGGTATATACCAAAAACAAATCAGACGCCGGGCTATAACGCCACTGAAACCTGGTGTTGATATTGAAATTATTCGTTTGGTTATTATACTGCATAAAGTTCGTGAAAAACATCTTGTTGGATAGCGTAACATCTAACCGAGGCCCTAAAAGCCAAAGATTGTGAGTCGTCTTTTTTAATGTTTCTGGTAGGCGTTTATCTTGTTCAAAAGTTAGTTGGTTAAAGTTACTCTTTAAGGCTATTGAAACATAAGGTTGGAATCTATAAGCCACTTCTGCATCGAGTCTAAGTCTTTTACCGTCAGCATAATATCCACCATATCTTGTTTCAAAGCCATAAGTAAATACAGATTGTGGCTTAGAGGTAAACATGGTTCCCCACGACTTCCAAGTGTGTACTTGAGCCGAGTCCAAGTACTGTTTTTTATAACCTGTGGGGTCAAATTTACCCGTTAGTTTTACAAAATCCGTAGCTGTCCAAACCGTGAAAGTTCCTTGTGTTCGGAGGTTAAACTTGTAAAAGATCACATTCGTATTTTCGTTTTTCTCCAATAAGTTTTGAGAGAAATAATAAGAAAGCATAACACTCGGACCATGAGAAAGCACTTTTCCGCCTTTTGGGAAAAACAAGTACGAAGCCTCTGGTTTGGAGTGTACGTAGTTGTTTCGGCGTACAAAGCCCACCTCGTTTGCTCTTACGTCCATGTCTACAGACTCAGCTGTGTACGATAAAATATATTTTCTATTGGTTCTCGAAACATTCACGGAGGCTACATTATTTCGTCCTTCAATTCCCGGCGAGAAAGTCTTAAATGCAAATGCTTTCCCCAACCATTTGTTGTCTGCGGAGGCCAAGTAATACTCCAAACCAAAGGTTCTGTTGAAATCAGCTAAGGTACTTTTTGGGTCTTTACCTTTTTTGAGGGTAGTTTCTCTATCTACAAAAATGGCTCCGATGTAGGATCTTTTGAAGATTTTCCTTTGGGTTGAAAGCACGGTGTAATTTGAACCAGCCACTCCCTCGGAGTTTTTACCTGTGAGCATATTCATGCCGCCGATTCTCCAGTTCTCATTGAGTTTTCCTGATACTTTCGAACCATAATATATTGGAGCGTCTAAGCCTACCCTTCTTGAAAAAAAAGGACGTAAACTAGCTGAACCAAAATTGTTAAAAATATCACCATTTTCTATAAAAAATTGCCTTCTTTCAGGGAAAAACAACTCGAATCTATCTAGGTTAGTTTGTTGAACATCAACCTCTACCTGAGAAAAATCGGGTAGTACAGTTAGGTCGAGATTAAGAGAAGAAGTCAGGCCAAACTTGGCATCAAATCCCGCTCCAAATTCTCCCCTTGCATCGGTTTTTGCAGCGTGATTTTTATTGATTCCGGTGGTAATGAATGGAATTACGCTGATATTGGCACCTGGAGATGGTGGTGGGGTATCCCATACCAAATTGCCTGTAAATGCCAATGAAGCCGTAGGGAACTGCCTTGGAATAGGCGTCCAAGACGATTTTTCGGTCGTTTTTAGGTCTAATCGGCTAAAGTTTAAGCCCCAAGTACCTACATTTTCTTTATATCTCAAAGTTTTGAAAGGAATGGCCGCTTCCCAAGTCCATTGATTTTCATCGAAACTTACCTCGGACTGCCATTTGTTGTCCCAACTCAAATTTATCGAAGAACCACCAGACATGAGGCCGTCCCACTGGCCACCGCGGGCGTTCGAACCGAATGAGAAACCGGTAGTGAGGTCGTTGAAAGTATCAAAGAAAAGAAGGTCATTGTCATTTTTTCCAAAACTCCAGTCACGTTTCATAGACTCTACCATGTTGGAGCCTTTTACGTAGTTGTAGTTAATAAAAAGCACATACAGGTTTTTATCATCATAGCAAAACTTCACATCGGTTTTTACTTTGGCCATGCTGGTGTCCATGGGCAAAACCTGATAGAAATCGGTGGCAATTTGAGCATTTGCCCATGCTGCGTCGTCTGATTTTCCGTCAATTTTTATTTTGCTGTCTATTTTTTTTATGTAGTAATTGAAGTCGTTGTTTTTCTTTTGTGCAAAACTTTTAGAGACCAACAAGAAGAGCATTAAAAGGCCTAAATAATTTTTTGACATAAATTTATTCGTAGTTTTGCTGTAAAATTTTAAACCGCAAAGGTAGCTTAATATTCTTTACTGGTGGAGACCTTCATCTTTAAAAATCGTATTTTTATCTACTTTTAAAAAATCAATCAAAAAATGCAAATATCTGAAAAGAAAGTAGTTACGATTACGTATGAGTTGTATATTCAGAGTGATGGTGATGACTACGAAATAGTTGAAGTGGTGGGCGAAGACCAACCTATGGTGTATTTAGCGGGTCACAGTGGCCTTCCAGTGGATTTTGAGGTCAAAATGGCCGGACTAAAGGTAGGAGAGGAGTTTGACTTCGAATTGGGGCCACAGGAAGGTTTCGGAGATTTCTCTGAAGAAGACGTTGCCGACTTTCCATTGGATATGTTTAAGATAGAGAATGGCGAAGTACCAGCTGATTTGTTAGAAATCGGCAATTTCGTGCCATTTACCAATGACGACGGAAGCCAAATCACGGGTAGAATTTATGCCGTGGAGGGCGACACCGTCCAGGTAGACTTTAACCATCCATTGGCAGGAAAGACTCTAAAGTTTGAAGGTAAAGTTATTGGCATTAGAGACGCAACTCCTGAAGAACTTGACCATGGACACGTCCATGGGGAAGGTGGCGTACAGCATTAATACAAAACTATGACCGATAGCCTCAAGAGGGTTATTGGTCATTTTTTGGAAACCAAGGTAAGAACCTGCTTGTTCTTTTTATATAATTTTCAAAATCACTGTTCCCCACATATTTCCTTTCCAACATAGGTACTCCCGACACATAGAGTATCAAATAGTTGATAGTTATGGGGCCAATAATCCCCCAAAAGTTCTGAAAATTACATATACTCATCACCCATATTCCCCACCAAAGTAAAACCTCTCCAAAGTAATTTGGGTGTCGTGTGTATTTCCACAATCCTGTTTCTATAATCTTTCCTTTATTCAATTTCTTGAAGTTGGCCAACTGGGCGTCGCCGATTGTTTCAAAGAGAAAACCAATCAGCCATAAAAAAGCACCTAACCAGATCGGTATATTATTTTCTGGAGTTTCGGTTCTATTTATTAAAATTACAGGAATGCTAATGATAAATAAAAAAAAGCCTTGAAGCATATAAATTTGAAAAAATGACCTAATTACAAACCATTTACCCCATTCTTTTCGCCACGCCAAGTATCTGAAATCTTCTGCTTTGTTTTTATTTCTTGCGTATATATGCCAAGCCAAGCGTATTCCCCAGATGCTGACCAAGACATTGGTAAATATGGAAAACGATGTTTTTGTAGTTGAAAAATAATAAGAACTCCAAGCCATCAGGACAAATCCCAGTCCCCATGCCACATCGGCTATATCGTTTCTTTTTTTGAAATAAGCCAACACGAAACAACCGCTCATGTAAACAAACAATATGATGGCTAGGTAGATAAAATGTGCCATTAGCGAATTTTTGAAGCGATAAAAAAGGTAATAACACTCACCGATGCAGATAGCACCATACCCCAAATCAAATCGACGATAGTCACCGTTAGTGGCCAGTTTTTTATGGTGGCTAGATTGGTTAAATCAAAGGTTGCATAAGTTACAAGTCCGAAAAAAGCACCATAAAGTAAGGCGTCTTTCCAATTGTTTTTTTCTACCGCTGGAGTAATTACAAACACGGTTAATCCCGCCAAGAAAATCAGGTAAAATATGATTGCAGCTGTCCAGTTTACCTCAGATTTCATCATAAATCCAATTTGCTTGGCATAAAAGCTTTTAGCCACCAAGCCTAGCCAAAGCATATCTAAAATGAAGAAAACTGGAACCGAAATAAAAAATAGTTTCTTAAACATAATCTTTTGGTTTTTAGGCTGAAAAATATGTTCAATATACTATAAATTAGCTACTTCTGTTTAAAGATTTGTAAGAATCTTTTTAATAGGTATGGTTAAAGAGGGTGATTAGTCCATGTGCAAAAATACAGTTCGGGAACTTCAAGGAAATTGCAAAACTACTTCCTTTTAATCTCAAATTCCACCCTACGGTTTTTGGCTTGGCCTTCTGTGGTAGCGTTTGAGGCTATAGGTTTAGATTCACCAAATCCAACACTTTTTACCCTGTCCATCGCTATTTTTTTCAAGACAAAATAATCTCTAACGGCATCAGCTCTTTGTTGTGAAAGTCGTAAATTGGCCTCTTCTGAACCCACGTTGTCGGTATGTCCTTGAACCTCAATCACCATCGTAGGGTTTTGGTTCATAACGGCTATCATTCTGTCGAGTTCAAAAAACGATTCTGGCTCAAGAGCTGCTTGGCCAAATTTGAAGAAAATATTGTAAAGCTGTACAGTTACACCAGTTTGAATAGGAGCTATGGCCAAGTCGAGGTCTTTAATCTCTTTGAATCCTCCTTGGATGGTTAAGTCTATGTTTTTTGAGACGGGTATAAAGTCTCTGGCTTCGGCTCTTATGGCATATCTATTGCCATATGGAAGAGAAATTTTGTATTCCCCGGTCACTGGATTTGAGTCTGCTACTCCGAGTTCTTCTCCACTATCGAGGTCTTCGTATATTATTCTTGCTTCAGCGGGTTTTCCTGTTTTTTGGTCTTTTACAACTCCACTCAAAAGTATCGTCGGCGTAGGAGCAAGTATCGGAGTTTCATCCTTTTTATCTGTTTTTTCTTTAGTTTCTGCATTTTTTGAGGCCGTAAGTGCCGCATCGTCAGATGCTTTTTTTATCTCTTCTTTT
Source organism: Lacihabitans soyangensis (assembly GCF_024343775.1). Taxonomy (GTDB): domain Bacteria; phylum Bacteroidota; class Bacteroidia; order Cytophagales; family Spirosomataceae; genus Leadbetterella; species Leadbetterella soyangensis. The sequence continues at coordinate 17,901 of NZ_RJUF01000016.1, forward strand.
AGCCTGATTTTGAATAGGTCAGACTTTCCAATGGCCTTGTTTTTACTCGACATGTAACCAAATTCACCAGAGGCTTCTATCGAAAAGTACATATCGTCTTTGTCAGAGTTTATATCTTTTCCGAGATTCACTGGTTTATTCCAGCCAGTCCAAGATTTACCTTTTCGTTTACTCACCCATATATCAAAGCCACCCTCGCCACCTTTTCGGTCAGAAGCAAAATAAAGTGTGTTGTTATCAGCAGCCAAAAATGGGGTGGTTTCAGAAGCCGAGGTGTTCAAGTCACTGCCCAAACTCTCTGGCTTAGACCATTTTCCTGATTTATCCAAAAGGCTGATGTACAGGTCGTCTTCTTTTGAATTCTTTTTTTCGCTAAATGCCAAGATCAATACCTTTCCGCTATTACTCAAAAACGCCGTCAGGAACTGTCCTTTCACCATGGCGTCTAGTTTCGGTATGTCCAGTTTGTTGGGTTGTCCCCAAGTGGTTCCTTTCTTTTTGCATATCGAGATTCCAACCTCATCGGTTTTGCGGCCGTTGGCGTAAACGCCTCTTATAAGAGCTGTGTTACCGTCTGGAGTTATACTGAACAAATCGTTATAACGGTCTTTGTTGATGGTATTGGCCATTTTGCGAGCAACAGCCCAACGTTTGTCGCTCATGAGGTCTGAGAACCACACGTCGTTACTACCGTCTTTGCCATAGTTGTTAGACGGATGGCTAACTCTTACAAAATAAAGGGTTTGTCCGTCGGGGGCTATCAATGGGTGAATTTCGCTATATTCGGTGTTCACCGCACCACCAAGTGTTTCTACTTTTTGGGCAAATGATGTAAATGAATTTATGAAAAAGACAAACAGTAATAGAACTCTCATGGGTGAATTGGTAATGTAAAGCCCGAATTTCGATATATGTTTAATACAAAAAAACGAATTTTGTTTTAAAGTATCAAACGGAAATTTCTTGCAAAAATTACCCTAGAAGGCTTTTACCGTTTCTATAAAGCATTTTACTTTGTCTGGGTCGGTGTCAGGATAAACCCCATGACCAAGATTGGCTATGTAATTCTGCTTTCCAAATGCCGTGAGCATGGCTTTGGTGTGCCTTTCCACTTCGGATGTTGGTGCGTATAACACACATGGGTCTAGATTTCCCTGAAGAGTTTTGTTCGGTATTAGTTTACGAGATTCGGCAATGTCCATGTTCCAATCCAGACCTACCACATTACAAGCTGTTTTTCCTATTTCTTCTCTTGCAAAAAATGCTCCTTTTGCAAAAACCGTTATGGGAGCCTCATCAATGGCATCACAGATTTGTGCAATGTAAGGTAATGAAAATTCTCTATATTGTTCAGGTGAAAGTATACCCGCCCAGGAGTCGAAAATTTGAACGATATCTGCCCCGTGAACAATTTGAGCTTTAAGATAAGCCATGGTGGCATCTGTAATTCTCTGAAGCAAGGCGTGAGCCAATTCTGGCTCAGAATACATCATTTTTTTGGCTCTTGAAAAGGTCTTTGAGCCGTGACCTTCTACCATATAGCAAAATATAGTGAACGGTGCACCGGCAAAACCAATCAAGGGTACTCGTCCGTTTAACTCTTTTTTTACAATATCAAGGGCATCCAAAACATAAACCAAATGGTCAACTGGATTACCTTTTGAAAGCTTATCAAGGTCAGCTTTTGATTTTATTGTTTCCGGGAATATGGGCCCTTTGGATTCTATCATTTCATAGGGTAATCCCATGGCTTCTGGAACCACCAAAATATCAGAAAATATGATGGCTGCATCAACTCCTAAAATATCAACAGGTTGAATGGTGACCTCAGCGGCCATTTCAGGTGTAGTGGCCAGTTTTATAAAACTTCCGGCTTGTTCTCGCACTTTTCGGTATTCCGGCAATATCCTTCCTGCTTGACGCATCATCCAAACCGGAATTCTCTCTACTTGTTGGCCTTTAGCGGCTCTAAGCAATAAATCGTTCTGTAATTTCATATCGCAAAATTACGCAGATAATTGTCTTTTGGATGTTTTTTTGATTGAAAAGATAAAACGCAGTGCAAAAAAAATGCCCCAAAAGGGGCAAGATTTTTTATTGTGTGTTTAGTGTTTTATCTGTTAATAGCTAATCCATCTTGTGTGCTTACAGGGTACAAGTTATGTTTTGCCTGTATTTTCTCAAGTTCTTTTTGCAAATATCCCGGAGGATAAAAACCTTTAAATTTTCCTATTTGGCCATTTTTTGGGTCAAATACTATCATCGTAGGAAAAACGTCTACGGCAAATCGGTCTACTATTTCCATACCATCAAAGGTGTCAATGTCTACTTTGTATACAATGAAATTTTGGCTTAAATAATTTCCCAGCTCTTTGTCCGAAAAGGTCTCTTTGTCCAGTTTCTGACAAGGAGCACACCAAGCAGCCCAAAAATCTAGAATGATAGGCTTTCTCTGCTTTTTAGCTTCTCTTATCATGTTGTCGTAAGTGCCTTTGTAGAAACTAAATCCGACTGGTTTGGCTTTAATGGCCTTGAAAGAAGATAACCCAACGAAGGTTACGGTTATTATTAAAAAAGCTACAAGTTTTTTCATTTTTTTTGAATTTTACTCATTTACGGAAGGTCAAAAACCCTGCCATAGGATGCCAATAGTGTAAAAAAACTTAATAAACTGTACTTCTTAATTTGTAAGTGACTGGTATTTAGTTGTTTGTGAATAAAAAAAAGTCTAATATTTTTAATACTAGACTTTTCTGTTTATTGTAAAAAGACTATTTAAACCTTCCAAACCCAACCGAAAGTATCAGCTACTTTTCCAGTTCTTATTGCATTAAGGGCATCTTTTAATTTACTTGAGACCGAATCGTGAGTAATGGCTGGCAAAACATAATCATTGCCTTCAAAGCCTATAGCTGCGAAGGGAGATACTACTACCGCAGTGCCTGCTCCAAAAACCTCAGTAACAGAGCCATCCGCAATACCTTCGATTATTTCAACTACGGGTACTTTTCTTTCTTCAACTTCAATATCCATAGACTTGGCCAACTGAATAAGCGTATCTCTAGTAATACCTTTCAGGATAGTTGTACTTACTGCCGGTGTTATTATTTTGCCTTCTTTGACAAACATAACGTTCATAGTGCCCGACTCCTCAAAATATTTGTGTTCTATGGCATCCGTCCAAAGTAACTGGGTATAACCTTGCTCGGCAGCCAGTTTAGCAGGGTAAAGTGAAGATGCATAGTTACCAGCACATTTTGCATATCCAACACCACCCGGAGCAGCTCTGATAAACTCAGTCTCTACTTTTACTTTGGGTGGTGTAGAGTAATATTTTCCCGCAGGACTCATGATAATCATGAATCTGTAGTTTTGAGAAGGTCTTACGCCCAAGTACACGTCACTTGCAAACATAAAAGGTCTCAAATACAAAGAGTTGTCTTCGCCTTTGGGTACCCAAGCTGCATCTATTCTTAACAATTCTTCCAAACCACCGATGAAGATTTCTTCCGGTACCTGAGCCATACACATTCTTTCGGCTGATATATTAAAACGTTTGAAGTTTTCTAATGGTCTAAACATCAACACTTCGTCGTCTTCGTTTTTGAAAGCTTTCATCCCCTCAAAAATAGACTGGCCGTAATGCAGCGACGCCAGTGCTGGATTGTAGGCGATGTCGCCATAAGGCACAATTTCAGGAGTTTGCCACACACCATTGACGCAGTCTGCAACCAGCATGTGGTCGGTAAATAGTGTACCAAACGCAATATTGTTTGGGTCTAATTGATTAATTCTGCTTTGCTCAGTTCGCCTGATTTTGATGTTCATTGTTGCCGTTTCCATTGTACCTTGTTATATTAGAGTTTGCAAGTTATTTATTTTTTTTAAATTAGTTGTCAAAGCAAGTAATTTTTCTAAAAAAATAAGGCAAAAAAAATGCCCGAATTTGATTTTCAGGCATTTAAATTTAGTTTTTTTATTTCTGACCGGGCAGTTTATCAACAAACATATCTCGTATTTCCAGTTTGGGATTATCCAGTGGATAGGCTGTGTTCAGAACGTCTACCTTCTTTGTACCTTTTACACGTGCATTTGCATTGGTTGTATTAGCAGATATACCTGTAATTTGTTTGATGGCTACTGAAAGCAAAGTTTCGTTTTCGTCTCCAAAAGGTAAGAATGGTATAGCATTGTCTGCAACTTTAAAGTTTGGAGTAAAACCGTCTTTACCACCATATTCTGACTGACCCAAAGAGTTAACGGTTCTCAAAACAATCGGTTGCATTCCCCATTTCCATCTTTTTTTATCGTCAGATAAAGTTATAGAACCTACATTTTTACCATAGGTATTGTCACCAATCAATATTACATCCATATAAGGTTTTAGGTTGTTTATGATCAACTCACTGGCTGAGGCTGTTCCTTTGGAAGTAAGAACAAAAACTCTATTCAAGGTACCCAAATTGTTAGGTTCATTAAGCCAATCGGTATCAAATACATCGTTGCCGTATTTGCTTTTGTAAGCTTTTGTTAGTTCAGTATTCCATTCTTGTTTGCTCATTAAAGTACCTGGTTTCAGGTTTTTAACTATTAGCGAACTGATAATATCTGATGAAGAAATATAGCCACCACCATTGTACCTTAAGTCGAGGACCAATTCGTTTACTCCTTTGGCTTTGAATTCTTTGAATACATTTCTTATGTCTGAATCAAACTGAGTAAGGAATTGTAAATAAACCAAGTATCCAATTTTCTTATTTCCTTTTTCAATAATAGAATAGTGCTGGATAGGATTGGTTTGTACTTCTGCTTTCACAACATCGACCGTTTTCGTATTGGCGATAATTTCTGAACCATTGTAGTCACCCATTGTAAATTTCAGATTATCTGTTGAAAAAGCAGCATTGTAATTTTCGGGGGTTAACTCGTTACCATTTACTTTCACAATGAAATCTCCTCTCTTTAAACCGGCTTTGTCCGCTGGTGAGCCTTTCAAAGCGTAGGCTACAGAAAGTGCCACTTTGGTTTTGGCAGTGTTGGAGTAGAAAGGTGTAAAACGAATTCCAACCACTTTGTTTACACCCTGTAATGAAGCTGTTAGTTCTGCCACGTCTTCTTGAATCCAAGAAAATCTATCTAATTCACCTGGTTTTATAAGCAATGACTCGAAATAATCTGCTGGAGACAATTTGTTGTTAGTACTTGCTTTGGCAGTAAGTTGATTTTCCCAGAGATAATAACTTTTCATGGTGTCATATATCCAACCATTTACCTCGGCGTTTGGGTTGGTGGTGCTGGTGGTGTCCTCAGTTTTTGGAAAAACTTCAGTGAGTTTTTTACAGGAAAATGAGACTGAAACCAATAAAATAAAACCCCAATATTTGATTTTCATTTGATAAATGTGTTTTTCAATTATACGTAAAACTAACCACAAAAGTTGTTCCGTCTTTTTATTAAAGATGGAAATTATAGAAAAACGAAACAAAAGTCAAGACCTTTTGGTATTTCTTACGCTTTTTGAACAACAAAACAGTCTATAAGTTTAACTTTGTAAAAAATATTCTTGAAAAATGCCCTTGCTCGAACCGCTGTATAATATTGTAGAATTGTGTGCATTACATGGTATAAGTGATGCCATCATTTGTCCGGGTTCCCGAAGTGCAGCACTTACTTTGGCTTTTGCAAGAAATTCCAGAATAAGGACACGAGTTATTGCGGATGAACGTTCGGCGGCTTTTGTGGCTTTGGGAATGGCCATGCAATCAGGTGACACAGTTGCCTTGGTGTGTACGTCGGGTTCAGCGGCACTTAATTTCGCTCCAGCCATAGCGGAGGCTTATTTTCAGGAAATTCCACTATTAATTCTTACGGCAGATAGGCCACCCGAGTGGATTCATCAATACGACGGTCAGACTATTTTTCAAGAAAATATTTATGGCAAACATGTTAAGAAAGCGTATAATCTGCCCGTAGATTATAACCACAAAGATGCACAGTGGCAAATGCAGCGATTAGCCAATGAAGCTATTCATCTTTGCCAGTCTGTTCCCAAAGGCCCTGTGCATGTAAATGTACCCATTCGAGAACCTTTTTATCCGGAGGGAAATGAACGGGTTTTTCCGATTGTTCAGCAGGTTTATTTTATTCCCCAAAAGGCTGTATTGTCATCAGAGGCATGGGTAGATTTGCTTGATATTTGGCAAAAATCAGAACGAAAATTGATTGCGATTGGCCAAAATTCGGAGGATTTGAATGAGGAATTAAGTGGATTGTCAGTGGAAGAAGGTGTGGTGGTGCTGGCGGATATTATTTCAAATGTAGGTGTGGAAGAAAAAATAAGTAGTCACGATGTTTTTTTATCCAAAGCCCAAAATCTTAAACCTGATTTATTGATTACGGTGGGTAAGTCTTTTATTTCCAAGGGTTTTAAGCAATATATCAGAAACCATAAACCAAGCTATCACTGGCATATACAACCTCATCCTGACCTCATAGACCCCACACAGTCCATTAGTCATAAAATCGAGGTTTCGGCTAAGTATTTTTTCAAGGAATTGCTCGAGACCACAGATTTGCAAAAACTCAAAACTGGAGATGAGGAAGAAGAAAATGACTATTTTCTGGAATGGAGTGGCCTAAAGGAAGTTTCATTAAGATATTTAAATAAATTTCTAAATAATGTGGACTTTGGAGAGCTCAAGGCAATTGCTATGTTGTTAGAAAGTCTGTCTGCCGACTTTGTCTTGCATTTGGGGAACAGTATGCCGGTTCGTTATGCCAATATTCTGGGTGGAATATCTAAAGAAGGATTCGAAGTAAGTGCCAATAGGGGTACAAGTGGAATAGACGGAATCGTTAGCACTGCCATCGGTCAGGCACTAAAGACTACAAAAACCGTTGTCTGTTTGGTAGGAGATGTCTCTTTCTTTTATGATAGCAATGCCTTGTTTTTTGGTGAATTGCCTCAAAATTTAAGGATAGTCATGATTAACAACGGTGGTGGGAATATCTTCAGGATCATTGATGGTCCCTCAAAACAAGATGAGTTAGAAAGTCATTTTGTTACCTCACAAACCCGCACGGCAGAAAGTTTGGCGATGGAATCAGGTATTCGATATTTAAAAGCTACCAACATGATTGAGATGGCCGAGGGCTTGGAAATAATAACAAAGGGCGACCCGAGAGCCGCCCTTCTTGAGGTTTTTACCGACGGCCAAGCGGACGCCGAAATATTTAAAGCCTTAAAGGCAGGATTTATTTTATAAAAGAAACACCTTGTGTTGGGTTTTCAAGAACCCACTCCGTACTAACCGCCGTAGCCTTTTTATCTTTGGTGTTGATGTAGGTCGATTCTACTGGAAGTTTAACTCCAAGCTTGGTGTCAGCATATTTTTTATGGTCCAGTGTATGCGTTACACCGTTAATAATCCACACTTCCCTTACTAACATTCCATTTGATTTATCAAAAAAGTATTCTCTTTTGATGCCAGTTTTTTCTAAGGTCAATTTCGAGGTATTGGCACCCTCAACCGTGGCATCTACAACTGATCCCACGAGTTTATAGCCTTTGTCCTCAAAATTATAAAATGGCATTAAGCCATCCTTTACTTCGAGCATCAAATCCCCTTTCTCTTTGTCATTGAGGTCTTTGGTAGTGTATGAAGGAGCTTTGTCACGACTACCCATCGGAATCTTCAGCCAACCAGCATTTCCATTCAAAACATAATAAAAGTCTCTGTCTAAAATGGATTTTTTCCTTGAAAATTTATTTTCATCGCTCGCTATGGTTACTTCTTCGTTAAAATCGGTAGCTGCATTGGCCTTATATGCTCTTTTGTATTGAAAAGTATTTATAGACGAAATTTTGTCTTCGCCACCTACGGCAGCAAGAAATTTGTTAATCACTTCAGCTGCTGTTTGAGCTTCGGCAAATAACGGTAATATGGCCATTAAAATAAAAGTGCTTATTTTCTTCATTGTTGTTGTATTATTTGGTTCAAATGTAAAGGCAATTTTTGGATTTACATTTCATGAATGTTTTCTTTAACTTACCATTAACGCAATTTTTGCATGACTTATTGACTAAAAATTGGATATTTTATCAAATAAACGAGGTGTTGGTAAGGAATAAAAAGTATCTGAAAGCTAACAAGTGTTTGAAATTAATTATTAAATTTGGAAGGATTTATTTGAACATCTAACCCTTACATAAAATGAAAAAAACTATTATCGGCGTTTCAGTCGGAGCAATTATCTTGTTTATTTGGCAGTTTATTTCTTGGTCAGCTGTAAATCTACATTCTAACTCTCAACAGTACACACCTAAACAAACTGAGATTTTGAAATATCTAGGTGATAACCTAGAGGAAGGTTTTTATTATTTGCCAGGCTCAGCACCAGGTACTTCTGCTGAGGACGTACAGAAACAATGGGAAGAAAACAATGGTAAGCCTTGGGCTCAAATTTATTATCACAAAGCCATGAGCACTGCCATGACTATGAATTTGGTAAGAGGTTTGGTTGTAGATTTATTAGCTGTTTTTCTTTTGGTTTTCATGATACAGAAAATGGGCAATGCAAGTTTTCAAACCATTGTTCTCTCGTCTTTGTCAGTGGGATTAATAGGTTATTTGTCAGTCACTTATGTCAACTCTATATGGTTCCAAACCAAAACCCTTATTGATTTGCTCGATGCGGTAGTAAGTTGGGGTGCCATAGGCCTTTGGTTGGGATTTTGGTTAAGAAAAAAATAATTTTTGAAATAAACTGAGTATAAAAAAAGGAGCGAACGCTCCTTTTTTTATGAAAATCACTTTCAATCTTGGGAAGAAATTTTCCCTAAAGTCTTTGCATTAATTTCTTAATAGCCAGAGGTTTCCATTCGGCAAAATCACCGGCCAAAATGTGGTTTCTGGCTTCGCCTACCAGCCAAAGATAAAATCTCAAATTATGGACACTGGCTATTTGGGCTGCTAACATTTCTTGACATTTGTTGAGGTGTTTTAGGTAAGCTTTTGAGTAAAAAGTACTTACATATCCGCCTAATTCTTGGTCTATTGGGCTGAAGTCATCTTCCCATTTTTTGTTTCTAATGTTTATTATTCCTTGTGTGGTAAACAACATTCCATTGCGGGCATTTCTGGTCGGCATCACACAGTCAAACATATCTGTTCCTAAAGCTATACCCTCCAAAATGTTCTCTGGAGTACCTACACCCATCAAATATCTGGGCTTGGATTCAGGTAAAATGCCGTTTACTATTTCGAGCATTTCGTACATATCTTCTGCTGGTTCACCAACCGATAGGCCACCTATGGCATTGCCGGGTTGGTCTTGAGAAGCTATGAACTCGGCCGATTGAATTCTTAAATCTTTGAAAACACTACCTTGGACAATGGGGAAAAGTGCTTGGCTGTGTCCGTATTTGGGTTCGGTTTCATTTATTCTTTTCACACATCTTTTCAGCCATCGGTGTGTCAGATGCATAGATTTTCGAGCATATTCGTGGTCGCAAGGGTAGGGAGGACATTCGTCAAAAGCCATGATGATGTCAGCACCAATTACCCTTTGGATGTCCATCACGTACTCTGGTGTAAACAAATGTTTCGAGCCGTCAATGTGAGAGTTGAAATAAACACCTTCCTCAGTGATTTTCCTGATTTCTTTAAGGCTAAATACTTGATAACCACCTGAGTCCGTCAGGATAGGCTTATCCCAGCCGTTAAATTTATGTAACCCTCCTGCTTTTTCGAGAATATCAAGGCCTGGTCTGAGGTATAAATGATAGGTATTTCCTAGTATTATTTGGGCTTCTACTTCTTCCAAAAGTTCTTTGGTATGTACGCCTTTCACTGTTCCAGCCGTACCGACGGGCATAAAAATGGGGGTCAAAATTTCGCCATGATCCGTGGTTATTTTGCCTGCTCTGGCCTTGGTTTGGCTGTCTGTTTTTTGAAGTTCAAATTTCATTTTGCAAATTTCAGGCTTTATGGGCTGATTAACAAACCTTTTTTGAAATTGGAGTTTTGTGAGCGTGTCCTTTTAAATTACTCATATTTGAAAGATTCTAAAAAAGGAATACTATTTTTGCATAAGTTTTCATTCAAACCCCGTAAACATTGGAATTTGTTTTCCCCATAATTTTCTTTGTAGCATTGGCTATACAGCTCGTGTATGTGCTTTTTGTATTCACCAAGCTTGTTAGTCACAATGATTTTGAGACTCAAACCGATTTTCCGCCAGTAACAATCATAGTAGCTGCCTCCAACGAACTCCAAAATCTACAAGAGCTTTTACCAATTTTAGATAATCAGGATTATCCGAATTTTGAGATATTAGTGGCCGACGATAGATCGAGTGATGGCACTTACGACTATTTACTGACTAACGAAGGAAATATTAAGAAGTTGAGTTTCTTGAGAATTTTGGATCTTCCGCAACATTTTACGGCAAAAAAGTATGCTGTCACTATGGCCATAAAAAAAGCCAAAAATGATATTTTGTTGTTTACTGATGCTGACTGTAGACCCGAAAGCGATCAGTGGCTTAAAACCATGGTGGCTCAAATGGATGCTGGAAAGGATATTGTACTTGGTTTTTCAAAGTATAAGTTTATGCCAGGGGCACTGAATGCCCTCATCCGATATGAAACTTTTCAGACGGCCGTTCAATATTTGTCTTTTGCATTGGCCAAAGTGCCTTACATGGGCGTTGGAAGAAACTTGATGTACAAAAAATCGCTTTTTTGGAAAAACAATGGATTTACTAGACATTACGGACTTTTGAGCGGAGACGACGATTTGTTTATAAATGATGCCGCCACAAAAGACAACGTGGCCATTTGTATTAGCGAGGAGGCTGTCACAAACTCTATTCCAAAAGAAACATGGGCAGAATGGTTTGTTCAAAAACGCAGGCATTTGTCGGTAGGTAAAAGATATAAATTCAAAGACAAACTAAATCTGGGACTTTTGTGGATGAGTGAATTGATCTCTTGGTTTTTCTTTGTACCGATATTTTTTATCAGGCCCGACTGGTTCGAAGCACCGGAATGGTCTAGAATACCCAATGAGTTTTTGAAACAGTATGGTTTAGCTCATTGGTACCCGTTCAACGATTGGATGCGGTTAATACTTTTTGTATTCTGTATTTGGTTAGTAACCAAATGGATAGTTTTGGCCAAAGCCAATAAAAAGCTAAGCAATACCATAAAATCTTGGAAAATTCCGTACTTCGATTTTCTGTATGCAGTTTATCTTTTTGTCTTCGGAATCATAACTTTATTCTCCAATCCGAAGAAGATCAAGTGGAGGTGAGATGATTTCTTTTGATACTTTATAAGTCCAAGAGCGATTTTTAGTTACCTAGGAACCGTAAAGTACATAACCGTAGCTATGAACGAGAAAACTAAATTTGGCAGCCAAACAGCCAGCAGTGCTGGCATATCACCGGCTTCAGCTATACCTTTTGACATGATATAAAAGAGGATATAGACAAAGGCCAATACAAACCCAATGGCAATTTGAAGCCCAACACCCCCACGGGTTTTTCGGGCGGAGACTATCAGCCCCATAAGTGAGAGGATAATAACCGCAAAAGGAGTTGCAAAACGTTGATAGTACTCTATTTGGAAAATTTCCACACCTTCTGCTCCTCTACTATTTACTAAGGCTATTTGCTTTCGGAGTTGCGGAATAGTCATGGTTTCGTGGATATTTTTGGTGTTTTCAAAATCCGTTGGAAACATATTGACGGCAGTGTCTAAGGGTACCGCACCGCTGGCTATGGTGAGTTGGTCCTTGAGTATGCCTACTTTTCTAATTTTGTAGTCGTACAACTGCCATTTTTTTATTGAATCAATATATACGGCCCTTCTTGAGGTGAGTTTTTCGACCAATTGGTTGTTTTCTACTTTTTCTAAAGTGAAGTCGTAGGCTGTTTTACTGGTGTTGTCATAAGACGAAAGATAGGCATAAGTATTTTTGTCCACCGCCATGTGAATGTCTCGATCAGCGAAGTAGTATTTGTCCTCAATGTACTGATTTTCAAAGGCTATACGGGTTTTGTTGGCTTTAGGCAATACCCAGCCTACCATAAAAAATGAGAAAACCGCCACAATACTTGAGCCTAGAATGTAAGGATACATTAATCTTCTGAAGCTGGTTCCTGTGCTCAAGATGGCCACTATTTCTGTGTGAGAAGCGAGTTTGGCCGTGAAAAATACAGTAGAAATAAATATCATCAATGGGCTGATGTAGTTGGCCCAATATGGTGCAAGGTTAGCATAATATTGAAGAAAAATGGCTTTTGTAGGAGCTCGGTGTTCTATAAAGTTGTCATTTTTTTCAACAAAATCAATCACGACAATAACCAAAACAATGATGAATACCGCAAACACATAAGTACTCAAGAATTTCTTTATCAAATATTTATCTAAGATTTTCATATTGTTGGTTTTAACCGCTTCCTCGCAAAGACGCAAGCCTTCTGTTGCGAATTTCAGGGTTTTATTTGAATTCCTAAATTTATGCAACTTCCATATTTCGAACCCAAAATTAACAGAAAATTACTAAGGATTGGGATTTTAAGGAATTTTAAGAAGGGTTCACTGTTACTGGTTACTGGTGAACTGGTTACTGGGATATTGGTTACTGTGATATTGGTTACTGGTGAATTGGTTACTGGGATATTGGTAAAAGTAATGTTATTTACAAAAAAACGGAATTGTAATCCCTTTGCGTCTTCCCGCCTTTGCGGTGATTTTATATTCCGCCATCCTACTTCTAGTTTTCAACTTCCACTTATTAATCTTAATTTTGAAAAAAAATATAACAAATACAATTATGATTTCGGTAAACGAATATTTTGGAGGAAATGTAAAATCATTGGGTTATGCGACAGAAAATGGCAAGTCTACAGTAGGCGTAATGAACGAGGGAGAATACGAATTTAGCACTGGTTCGGCAGAAACAATGACAGTGATTCAGGGTAAAATGGAAGTTAAAATTCAGGGAGAAGAAGATATTAATGTTTATGAAGATGGTGAGTCGTTTGATGTTCCGGCTAATTCGAAGTTTTGGGTAAACGTGCCTTTTCAGACCAGCTATTTATGTGAATATGAGTGATATTTCTACAAAAAAGAACTCCTCAATCGTTAGTTTGAGGAGTTTTTTAGGTTTTGAGATAGATTTTGATACAATTTTACTTCACTCTCTCGCCGTGTTTGATAACCATTTTTACGTCTTGTAAAAGTGAAATATATCTAAGTACATCCCCTCTTACTGTTATGATGTCGGCATATTTTCCTGCACTTATGCTGCCGTAGTCTTTGTCAACTTTCATGGCTACTGCTGGCCAATATGTTGCTGCTTTTATGGCATACATTGGATCTATTCCCATTTTGTTTACCCACACATCCAGCTCATTCCAAGTGCTTTGGCTGTGAAATTTCATTGGAATGCCGCTATCTGTACCTATCACCATTACTACCCCAGTATCTTTCAGCTGATTTATTTTCTTTGTCAAAGTTGGCTTTCTGATGGGTGTCAACTGAAAATACGGCATTTGTCCTGGGTATTTTAGTGAGCCTTTGATGTCTTCAATGATGTCTTTCGGTAAACCCAAATGCCAGGAAGGATCATCCAATTTTTCGGGATTGTCTCTCACATATTCGTAGTTGTAAAGCCCTTCGACGGTTGGTGTCCAAAAAAGTGGTCCCATGTTCATTTTGGCAGTACGCTCTTTTATGGCGGTTATAATGTCCTCGGGATATTCTGGAGCGGACGAAAGTCCTGTATGCTCAAAACAGTCCACGCCGATTTCAAGACCAACTCGTATTTCGTTGGGTCTGTGGCTATGAGCTATCACTGGTAATCCATATTTATGGGCCTCATTTACAATGGTTTGTGCTTCTGACTTGGTCATTTCATCGTGGTCGATGAGTTTTATTACGTTCACGCCAGCGTCCGCCAGTTTTTTAACCTTGGCTTTGGCATCTTCTTCACCATAAATTCCCCATCGGAACTCCTCGGTTTTGGGATAAGGGCGGTGTTGAAGAAAAGGTCCAGAAACGTAAATAGTAGGCCCAGGAATTTTACCTTGGTTTATTTTGTCTCTAACATTTATACTTGCCTCCAGTGGAGCACCTAAGTCTCTGGCACTGGTTACACCTGCCATAAGTAGCTGATGTGCAGACGACGGCATAATGATAGACTCGAATTTTTTGATGTAGGTACTGTCCCAATGGGTGTAATTGCTGTGGCCATTGATCATCAAATGCACATGCATGTCCCACAAGCCAGGCATTACACTCATACCTTCAGTGGAGATGATTTCGGCGTCTTTAGGTATCGCCAATTCGCCGATTCGGCCAACAGCTTTTACTCTTTTGCCTTCAATGAGCACAATAGAGTTTGGAATAGGTGGCCCACCGAAACCGTCCAACAAGGTTCCTCCGACGAGAGCTTTTATTTTTTGGGCATAACTCATTTGAGTTAATAACAGTGAAAAAATAATGAACCAAGTTTTGTAATTTTTATTCATAGGTTTAGATGAAATTATAATTCAATTTAGGGTTTTTGTTTTGAAAAAATGATTTTAAATAGACCAATTCAGTGATTCAGACTATCCAAACCTCGAATTATCAAAAAAACTTCACCACCAATTCTATCAAGCGTTCTTTAAGGCTGTTGTATGGGGGCATGAGCAGTTCTAGTGCTGGCGGTAAATGCTGACGATAAACCCCTCGGGCATTGGTGAATTCCTGGAACCCAAAAAAACCATGGGCCTTTCCTATTCCTGAATTGTTCGAACCACCGAAAGGTAGATTTGGATTATAGTAGTGAAGGTCGTTGTTGTTTATACAAGTATTACCGGCACGGGTATTGTTCATTATATGTTCTATATTCTTCTCGCTTTTACTATAAATATATAATGCCAAAGGTTTTTCTCCTTCATTGATTTTGGCAATAGCCTCATCCAGATTTTTGTATGAAATTACAGGCAAAACTGGCCCAAATATCTCATTTTGCATTAATGCCGAGTCTTCAGGAACTTCACTTACCAGCGTGGGCTCTATAAAACTATTTTTAGTGTCTGTTTTCCCACCAAAAACCACTTTCGCTCCTTTAGAAACCGAGTCTTGTATGTAGCCATTTACTCTTTCGGCGTGTTTTTGGTTGACAATATGTCCATAAGAATCAGACGATTGTGCATCAGATCCATAAAAGTCGTTCAAGGTTTTCTTCATGGCTTCTATCAATGCTTCTTTTTTGGATTCATGCACCAAAACGTAGTCGGGTGCTATGCATATTTGCCCACTATTATGGAATTTTCCCCAAACTATTCGCTTGGCTGAAGTACTTATGGAGGCGGTTTCGTCTATTATGGTTGGAGATTTTCCTCCCAATTCGAGTGTAACCGATGCAAGATTTTTTGCAGCTGCGGCCATCACGATTTTACCGATGGCTGGTGCACCTGTGAAAAATATATGGTTAAAAGGTAATTCTAAAAGTGCCGTAGAAGTTTCTATTCCGCCTTCAATGAGAGCAACTTCGTTTTCATCGAATATACTCTTTATGAGTTTGGCTAAAACAGCTGAAGTGTGAGGTGTAAACTCTGAGGGTTTCAAAATGGCTGTATTTCCGCCAGCAATTGCTGATACCAAGGGACTGAGCAATAAATTAACCGGGAAGTTCCAAGGAGCAATAATCAAGCAAACACCTTTCGGTTCGTATTTGATGTATGAGGTAGAACCAAAAAATGCCATCGGTGTGTCGGCGGCCTGTTTTGACGTCCATTTGCCTACATGACTAATGGCGTGCTTTATTTCACTAGTAACTGGAAAAATCTCCGAGAGGTCTACATCAGCCTTGGGCTTTTTGAAATCGGCCATCATGGCATCTCGCAGCTCTTGGCGATAAGTATTTTCTAGGGCATTTAGCAATGCTCGAAGTTTAGCTTTACGACTTTTGATGGGGGCATTGGCCAAGTCAAACTGATGGGCTTTTTGTGACGCAAAAATCCTGTTTATCTTTTCAATATTCACTTCTTCTGAGATGCTTTTCATACTCATAGGTTTTTATTTGGTTGATTGTGATTCGAATATAAACTTTTTTTTTGAATGGCTATCAAAAATGAATTTTTCTGTTGAAAAATTGAATGAAATGTTTTCTTTGAAATTGTTGTTTTTCAAAAGATTATCGTGGGAATTTTATTATTTTTCAATTGTTTAAAGTAAAATCCCCATTCATTCGTCTTCTTAAAAAAAGCTATTATAAAATCAAATGAACGAAGAAAATAAAACGATTAAATCCACCATTCAGGCCTTTGGAAAAAGACTGTTCGGATTTATTCGTGGTAAAGTTCGTTCAAACGAAGACGCTGAAGATATTCTGCAAGATGTTTGGTATCAGCTTTCTAGTTTTGGGAATTTGGAAGATATTGAAAATGTAAGTGCTTGGCTTTATCAAGTAGCCCGAAATAAAGTAACTGACAAGTATAGAAAGAAAACCACAGACGCACTCGAAGATTATGCTTTTGAGGATTCGGAAGGTGAACTGATGTTTAAAGAAATATTACTTTTGGATGATGCTAACAATCCTGAGTTGGCACTTTTCAAAGAGACGTTTTGGATGGAACTCGAAAAGGCTCTGCAAGAACTTCCTGAAAACCAACGAGAAGTTTTTGTGCTGAATGAAATGGAGGATTTAACTTTACAAGAAATTGCAGACCTCAAGGGCGAAAACCTTAAAACCATCATTAGTAGGAAAGGTTATGCTATGAAACATCTAAGAAATAGATTGAATTATTTGTATCAAGAATTAAATTACTAAGACAATGAAAAAGAGGCTTTTCTTTATTCCGGTAGTCATAGCAGGGGTTTTGGCCTTTGGTTGGGTGGTGATGTCACTGTGGAACTGGTTGATTCCTGATATTTTTCATTGGTCAAAAATCAATTATCTACAGGCCTTAGGACTTTTTGTTTTGAGTAGAATTCTGTTTGGAGGCTTTCATTTTAGAGGTGCTGGTTATCGAAAACCACCTTTTGCAAATTCTAAATTCAAAGAAAAATTCATGAATATGAATGATGAAGAAAAGCAGGCGTTTAAAGAACAATGGAGGCAAAGGTGCGGAAAGTGAGGGGATTTAAGGAATTGCTTTCTGGCTTTGATTGTATTCATCAATGTATTCTAATATTGCTAAAATCTCTTCTTCCTTAAAATTTGTAAAGGCCGTCATTTCAGTTTTGTTAAATTTTTCAAATAATTTAATTGCATATTTATCTCCACTTTGAATAACTTTTTGTGGATTTTGAATCCATTTTATAAGCCATTCTTCATCTCTTCTTTCCTTAATTCCAGCTAAGCCAGGACCAACTAACATGGAAGCATTAGCATTATGACATTGTGCACAATTATTTTTGAAAAGTGTTTCTCCAAATACATTTTTAATTAAACTAGGATTGTTAATTTCATTTAAACTAGGATTGTTAATTTCATCCATACAGGTCCCACAATAAAATTGAGGTTCTTGAATATAATCTAGCTTTTGTTTTTGAAGAAATGTATAAACAGTAAGAAAAAATAAAGCAGATATAGCTAATACAATTTTGTAAATCAATTTTGAAATTTTTATGTAAATATTATAATTGGCCATTCTACAGAAATCAATTTCCAAATATACTCTTTTTCTAAAGACCAAATGTTCCAGATACTGAATATTCAAAACATAATATGTAAACTATTGATTTTTAGTGTTTTAAATTGGTAATTAAAATTTCTTCAAATAAATTAAAGTAAAAATTACACTAGCCCGTCTTCCCTTATATAAACAATAAAATTTAAAATGTTAAAGTCAATTTTGTTCGGAGTAGTTATGGGAGCGGCCTTGTTTTTTGCTCCATTTGTTATGCTGTTCTTTTTAATGTTCTTCTTTATTATGGGCATGAGTTTTAGAAGAAGAATGCGATACACTCAAGCCCAATATCGCACCGTTCGCAATGATGTATATGCCATGTCTGGCTTTGAAAGCATAGTTTTCAAAAACAGAAACCAAAAAAGTCAAATCATCAATATTGATTAATTATTAAAACGTACAAATTATGATAAAAGGACCAAGATTTTTTGTGAGTATCCTAGTGGCTATGCTCACTTTCGGTGCCCTTTCAGCTCATTTTGGCTGGAGACACCACAACATCAGGCACGGTGGTCCAAAAGCCTCACATTGTGAAAAAGGCCACGAAATTCAAAAAAGTAATAACCAACAAAACAATTAACATCATGTGTAGAGATAGATCTCATTATCATCGGGCATTTTATCAAATGCCAAACTTCGGTGGCGGTTTCCGTCGCCCGAAATATAATGTTCCTTTGAATATTTCAGAAAATGACACCGAATATCAGGTGCAGGTATATGCCACTGGATTTGCCAAAGAAAATATTTCCATAGCTGTCAAAGAGGATGTTTTATATATCACGGGTCAGAAAGAATTCGAAAATCCTCCAAAATTTACCCAACAAGAATTCCCCGTGAAGAACTTCGAGCGGGTAGTGGCCCTAAATCGCAAAGTTGATGTAGAAAGCATATCGGCCAAACACGAAGATGGCGTTTTGGTGATCACTTTACCAAAATCCAAAGAAGTTCTTCAGAAGGATTTAACGATAACCGTACAGTAATAGCTCATAATTTGATTGGAAAGGCAGCTTCTTTGAGGCTGCCTTTTTTTGTTTGGTGAAATTTTATGCCTTTGAAAGGCTTTTATAAACACAATATTTGGCTAACTTTACAAAGCTTAAACACTAAATAATTAAATATGAATACCACAAAAAGCATTCTTTTAATCGCATTTCTAATTATTTCATTCGCAAGTTTTGGCCAATTCTCAAAGACACTACCCAAAGCTCCCGAAAATGCCGAAGTTGTGACAGATTCTAGCGAGATTCTTTTAGATAATGTGTTAAAACTAAGTGCGGGAAGCGACCACGAAGCTACCGCTACGGCATTGACCAAAACCGTAGAAAAAATAGAGAAATCGTCAGAAAATACTTCTGGAGAGTTTAAAGACAAACTTTTGGGTCAGGTTGGAAATTTGAAAAAGTTGATTCCTTTGGCCAAAACTGGAGGGCTTCAGGGTGGAGTTTTGCAAAAAGCCATTGCTTTGGTAAAAATGGCTTTGGGAGCAAATCAATTGAGTTCTATTTTGGGCGGAAAGAGTCTTTTGGGTAAAACTGCTGGACTAACAAGCAATTTGGGATTGATGAAAAGTGGACTATCACTTTTAGGTGGCCCGTCGGCCGCCTCTGGTGGTTCTTTAATTTCGGGAGCAATGTCTAGCATAAACCTTTTAAAAACTGGCGGAGCTGCGGCTGAACCCAAAGTTAGAGACTCGCTTGGCGGAGTTTTGAACTTTGCAAAAGGGCTTATTTGATTACGATTCAGGGGGATTATTGTCCCCCTAATATCATACTGGCTGCTTTTTCTGCAATCATATACACGGGGGCGTTGGTATTGCCTGAAACCAGGGTCGGCATAATGGAAGCATCCACCACTCTAAGGTTTTCTATGCCGTGCACTTTTAAAGTACTATCAACTACAGCCATTTCATCATTTCCCATTTTGCAAGTTCCAACTGGATGATAAACCGTTTCTACTTGTTTCTGGATATGATCCCAAATTGCTTCGTCTGATTTTCCAAGAGGAGGTGTAATGATTTTTTCGACGTGTTTTGAAAAAGCCTTGGTTTGAAATACTTCTAAAGCTTTTTTGCCGCCTTCTATCAATACTTTTCGGTCGTCCTCATGCGAAAGAAAATTAGGCTGGATGATGGGTGCGTCTTTGGCATTCTTACTGCTTAAACTTACAAAACCTCTGCTTTTTGGTCTTAAAAGAGTGGGTAGAATACTTACTCCGTCCACAGTCGGGAAGGTTTTGATGTCGTACACATCGCAAGAATAATCGTCTCCCAAGTGTAGCGAAGCAAAATGGAACTGATAATCAACTCTTTCGGGACTCAATGAAGTGCTTCCAAAAGCAATGGCCTCCAAAGGACCAATGGTGAAAATTCCCTTTTTGAAAAGTAAATATTGTACCAAATCTTTGAGTTGGTTTAAGGGCTTTAGGTGGTGATTTTGGCCTTCTTGGGTATTGGTAAGTGCACTAATGGCATAAAAAAGATGGTCTTGGAGGTTTTTTCCGACTCCGAGCAAATGCTTTTTACATTCTATTCCATGTACCTTAAGTTCGTCTTTATCTCCAATGCCCGATAGCATCAGTATTTGTGGAGAAACAAACGAGCCAGTGGAGATAATTACCTCTTTAGAAGCCTTGTAAATGCCTGTAGATTTGTTGGTTACTTCCACACCTACCGCTTTGTCTTTTTCTATTAGTACTTTCTCAATTCTCGTATTGGTAAGTATCGTCAGATTTTTGCGGTGCTTTATAGGGTTTATATAGGCATCTACGGCAGAGTGACGTTTTCCGTCTTTAATGCTGAATTGAAAAAGTCCTGTTCCCGCCTGATTTTCACCGTTATAGTCCGGATTCTGTTTAAACCCAGCTTCCATGCAGCCTTTTACAAAAGCCTCAGAAAATGGTGTTTTGAAGTTTTTTGAAAACTCCACATTGAGTTCGCCTGAAGTTCCGTGATAGTCGTTCTGAATGTCTTGGTTGTTTTCTGATTTTTTGAAAAATGGCAATATATCATCATAAGCCCAGCCCTTGTTGCCAAGTTTTGCCCAATCATTATAGTCTTCTTTATTGCCTCTTACATAAGCCATGGCGTTGGTTGAGCTACTGCCACCCATCACTTTTCCTCTCGGAAGATAGATTTTTCGGTTGAGAATATGCTCTTGTGGCTCGGTGTAATAGCCCCAGTCTACCTCAGATCGGTGCAATTTGGCATAACCTGCCGGTATATGAATCTCCATTTTGGTGTCTTTTCCGCCTGCTTCTATAAGCAAAACTGAGTTTTCAGGGTTTTTGGATAAACGATTGGCTAAAACGCAACCAGCACTACCTGCACCGACAATAATATAGTCAAAGGTCATTTATTTAAGGGTTTATGAAATAAATATAGGAGTTTTTGAGATTCAAAAAAAATATTCAGAATCTTCAAATTTGAGAATCAAAAAATATCAAAGTTTCGGCAATGTGTTTTTCCCAATAATCCCATGAATGTTCGCCGGGGTATTCTTCATATATGTGCGGAATGTCGTGAGTTTTAAGCTCCAAATGTAGCTTTCTGTTGTGTTCAATTAAAATGTCATTTGTGCCGCAATCGAATCGGAAAGGGGGGAGAGATGCTTTGTTTTTAATCATCCAATCCATAACACCGTCTTGCTCAGTGGCTGCATCTTTCAGAGATTCAAAGTCAGAAACAAATTTTTCCAATTGTTCAAAATCAGTGATGGAGGATAATCCTGAAAAAGCCTTGAAGATTTTAGGGTATTTTGCTCCAAATCTCAAAGCTCCAAAACCACCCATTGACAAACCTGCAATATAGATTGGTGAACCATCATCGACTTGCAGGATTTGTTCTTTCACGACTTCAATTACATCTTCCGCAATCCATTTCTCATAATTTTCGGTTTTGTGAGGTACATAGCCACTTCCATCACCAAAAAGTCCATCTGAGGGCATCACCAAAACCATCGGCTTTATTTTTCTTTCCGCAATTAGTCTCTGTGCTGTTTCATGAACTTTTCCTTTCATTGCCCATGCCCAATGGCTACCATAAACTCCGTGTAGAAGAATCACTATGGGTAAGGATTTAGCCTCAATGTTATTTTTTGAGGGATTAAAAACAGTAATATCGGCACGCTTTTTTAGAGCATTACTTTTTACTGTAATGAATTCAAGTCCTTGAAAATTTGCTATTTCTGTAGTGAAAAATGTTGACATTTTAGTTTTTAATAAGGTCACGGAGTATCTCAGGGTACGACACAATGTTTCACGTTTTGCGTTCTACTCTTTGAGAAAAATATTGTCCAAAATCGTAAATCCAAAATCGAAGCAATAGTAAATCTTCAATCGAATCAATTGTCAAAACGAATCAATCGTCAATCGAATCAATTGTCAAACCGAATAACTCCTTTGGCATTTTTGCCTTCATGCATATCCTGAAATGCTTGAGAGAGGTCTTCCAAAGTATAAGTCCGAGTCACCATTTCATCTAACATTAGGTCACCTTTCGCATATAAATCTTGTAAAATAGGGAAATCAATTTGTGGTCGGCATTTGCCATACAATGGATTGATATACAATTTGTCCCATTCAAAAAGATTCATGTCTATAGTGATTTCTTGTTCAATACCACTTACCTGCACGGCTGTTCCTGCATTTCTGATCATCGCCAAAGGAGCCGCACCCAGTTCTGGAATAGCGGTACATTCAAAAGCGTAATCAGCCCCTCTTCCACCGCATAATTCCTTGATTTTTTCTGAGGCTTTCAATAGACCAATATCTTCTTTTTCAGCCAAAAGTGTATGGGTTGCACCATATTCCAAGGCCATTTCGAGTCGAAGAGGGTTTACATCCACTGCAATTATTTTTCCGGCCCCTGCTATTCTTGCACCTTGAATCACATTGAGTCCAACTCCACCAGTTCCTAAAACTACAACATTGGTTCCGGGCTTCACTTTTGCGGCATTGACTACAGATCCGTAGCCCGTCATCACCCCACAACCCACTATTGCTGCAGAGCTAAACGGCATATCCACGTGAATTTTAACGCAGGCTGATTCTCTTACCAAAGTGAATTCTGACATCGTTCCGAGACTGAATGCCTTTTCGATGGGGCTTCCGTTTAAAATAGTTGATTCAAAAGAAGCATGTCCTCCACTTACCTTATTACCAGCGGTTACTGCCGAATTTCGTTCACAAATGTGTTGGTTACCTTCCTGACATTGGAAACATTTATAGCACGGTATGGCCCAATTGAGCATTACTTTGTCACCAATCGAAAAGTTCGTTACGGCTTCGCCAATGGCTACAACTTCGCCTGCACCTTCATGACCCATTACCAAGGTTTTACCCCACGATTGTGAATCCCAATCGGTGTGACAAATACCAGCGGCCTTTATTTGTACCAGAACTTCGTCTCCAATCGGTGCTGAAACTGAGATAGTTTCTATTTTGAAATTTCCTTTGCCATCAGCAATGGCGGCTTTGCAGTGAATCATTTTTGGTAACAAATGGGGTTTATTTCGGTATTTATCACTTCTCCAACTTTGGCCCCAGGACACCACACTTCCCAATCTTTCCTTTGATTTTCGTTTTCTGGTTCTTTAAGAATCATGTCTTTGTC
This sequence comes from Lacihabitans soyangensis, assembly GCF_024343775.1. Lineage (GTDB taxonomy): Bacteria > Bacteroidota > Bacteroidia > Cytophagales > Spirosomataceae > Leadbetterella > Leadbetterella soyangensis. The sequence goes on from NZ_RJUF01000016.1 coordinate 41,203, forward strand.
CATATATATTACAGTCATTACTTTCCGCATTTGATCTGTTTGGTTGGCTCCCGCACGGTGAAAAACCCAGCCGGAATGAAAACTTACTTCGCCGAGATCAAAAGGCTCTATAACATGTTCAAAATCAGTTACTCTGAGTTTTTGGGCTATGAGTTTCTCGCTATCGTCGCTGATGGCTAATTCGCGACCCTCTACTATGGCATGGCTTCCTGCACTGAACTCCAGCGGCCCCATTTCGAGCGGAATGGCTTGCAATGGTATCCATGCCGTAACGGTTTTGTCGGTTGCCAATGGCCAATAGTACTGGTCTGCATGCCAAGGAGTTATGCCGCCACCACCCTCTTTGAACAAGGCCTGGTCGTGGTAAATTCTGGCCCCATCGGCTTGCATTAAGTCGGCCGCTATTTTGCCAAGTCTCTGGCTAAGAACAAATTCTTTGATGGTTTCATCTTCTCGCCATAGGTTAAAGATCTGTAAAAATGCCTTGCCATAAGTATCTCTGGCATCTAGTGGCTGGTCTTGGTTGTTGAGTTCGTTTACTTTTTGGGCGATTTTTTCACCATAATAAGCCAAGGTTTCGGCATCGAATACATTTTTGAGTTTAATGTATCTGTTTTTTTGGTAGAAATCTATTTGTTCTTGGCTGAGTTCGTAAGGTTGATTGATATTCATTTTCCTAAATTTTGATGATGCAATTTCAGAAGAATTTTCTCATCCGATTTTGATTATTTTTTCAAAATATTGTCTAATATTATCTTTATTATTTATTTTATAAATCAATTTTTGATAAAAAAGAACAATGAAGGCAGTTTTAGAAAAATTAGACCTTGATGCGAGGAATTCATTTCTCTACAGAAACTTTGCGTTGCCAGCTTTTGACGCTGCTTTTCATTTTCATCCAGAGTTTGAACTTACGCACATTCGTAGGGGTGAGGGTCAGCGTTATGTAGGCACGCATGTGGAGGATTTCTACGATGACGACTTGATTTTTCTGGGCTCAAATCTCCCGCATTGTTGGATTTCAAAGCCTCTCACCGAAGGTGAAAAAGTGGAGGCCACAGTGGTGCAGTTTAAGGGTGATTTTTTGGGAGAGCGATTTTTAGAACTGCCCGAAATGCATTTGGTCAATATTTTTTTACAAAAGTCTAGAACAGGGCTTAAAATATTGGGCGAAACAAAGTTTAAAGTGTTGGCCACTTTAGAGGAATTATCAAAAGCAAATGATTATCAGAGGCTTCTGTTTTTGTTAAATATCTTAGGTTTTCTCGCTGAAAGTAATGAATTGGAGATAATTGACTCCTCTTTCATTAATGTTCATCATTCTGGTACAGAGACGGCAAGGTTTCAAAAAGTTTTTGCTTATCTCATAGAACATTATCGGGAAGAAATTGCACTGCCTTCTATTGCGGAAGTGGCACACCTTTCGCCTACGTCATTTTGCCGATATTTTAAAACCATTACGGGTAAAACATTTGTTGAGGTAGTTAATTCATACCGCATTCAGTATGCTTGTCAATTACTTAAAAATAAAGAACTCACTGTCAGTCAGATAGCCTTTGAAAGTGGGTTCAATGATATTCCGTATTTCAACAAAATCTTTAAGAAAATGAAAGGGGTAAGCCCAAGCAAATACCAATAAAAGAGTTGATTTAAGAGTTGTTTCAGTATCAACTTTAAATGGTAACAATTTTTAAATATCGATATTTCGAATTATAACAGTTTTATTCCGAAATTTCAGAAAAAATTCAATCATCAATGGACTCTCGCAGAGATTTTATAAAGAAAGCTTCGATGTTGGCCGCCGGAATGGCTTTGCCAAGCTCTATCCTAAAGGCCATGGCCATCAATCCGGCCGAAGGAAGCACGTTTTGGGATGCCGAACACGTAGTTATTTTGATGCAAGAAAATCGTTCATTTGACCATAGCTTTGGTACTTTAAAGGGTGTTAGAGGTTTTAACGACCCTCGGGCCATTCGACTGCCAAATAATAACAAAGTTTTTTTACAGACTAACCCAAAAGGAGAGACGTTTGCACCGTTTAGATTGGATTTGAAAGAAACGAACGCTACTTGGATGAGTTCTCTGCCGCATTCTTGGGAAAACCAAGTAGATGCCCGAAACGACGGCAAATATGACCAATGGCTCCAAGCCAAACCCTCGGGACATGCCGAGTATAAAGAAATGCCCCTCACTTTGGGATATTATGACAGAGAGGACATCCCGTTTTACTACGCATTGGCCGATGCCTTTACTGTTTGTGACCAAAATTTCTGTTCTTCGCTCACCGGTACCACGCCAAACAGATTGTATTTATGGTCTGGCACCATTCGTGAAAAACCAAGTTTCGAAGCCAAAGCCAATGTTAAAAACGAAGATATAGATTATGGAAAATGGGCCTATTGGAAATCTTTCCCCGAGCGATTGGAAGAGGCTGGTATTCCTTGGAGAATTTATCAAAACGAAATCAGTTTGACTTCGGGTTTCGAAGGAGAGCAAGATGCTTGGTTGGGAAATTTTACCGACAATCCTATTGAATGGTTTGACCAATACAAAGTAAAATTTGCTCCAGAATATCATGCTTATCTACTGAAAGTTAGAGATTTGATTCCTAACAGAATATCGGATTTGAAATCGTCACTTCCTAGCCTTGTTGGGCAAGAATTAGAGAAAACAAAAAGAGAATTGGCGAATCTCGAATCGTTTTTAGAGGTTTTAAAAGTCGATATTGTAGAGTACACTCCAGAGAATTTCAAGAAACTTAGTGATTTTCAGAAGAGTATTCATCAAAAGGCATTTACAAACAACCGTGCCGATGCCGATTATAGGGAACTTGTGACAGTTGAATATGACGATAATGGCACAAAAAGAACCCTTGAAGTGCCTAAAAGTGATGTTTTGCATCAATTCAGAAAAGACGTAAACGAAGATAAACTTCCGGCAGTTTCGTGGTTGGTAGCTCCTGAGAATTTCTCTGATCACCCAGGAGCTCCCTGGTATGGGGCTTGGTATGTGTCGGAGGTGATGGAAATTTTGACAAAAAATCCTGAAATATGGAAGAAAACGATATTTATACTGGCCTATGACGAGAACGACGGGTATTTTGACCACGTTCCGCCATTTGTACCACCGCATCATTTGAAACCTGAAACCGGCAAAGTGTCGGCGGGGATAGATACTTCGGTGGAGCATGTAAACATTGAGCACGAAAAGAAACGCAAGTATAAAAATCCAGAAAAAGATGCCCGTGAGAGTCCGATAGGCTTGGGATTTAGGGTTCCGTTGGTCATTGCTTCGCCTTGGAGTAGGGGTGGACAGGTTTGTTCAGAGGTTTTTGACCATACCTCGGTTTTACAATTTTTGGAGAAATTTGTTTCTAAGAAATATAAAAAAGAAATAAAGGAAGAAAACATAAGCGATTGGCGTAGAACTGTTTGCGGAGACTTAACTTCCGTTTTTAAACCTTACAGTGGTGAGAAAATTGCTTCTTTAGATTTTGTAAAAAAAGTGCCATTTATAGCTTCTATACATGCGGCCAAGTTTAAAAAACTACCCAATAATTACAAGGCTCTTTCGCCGGAGGAGGTAGCCGAGGCGAATGTCTCTCCGCAAAAATCGGCTTGGATGCCAAAGCAGGAGAAAGGTATAAAGCCTGCTTGTGCTTTGCCTTATGAACTTTATGTGGAGGGAAAGGAACGTGACGATAAGTTTGAGATTATGTTTAAGGTTGGGAAGCAGCTTTTTGGTGACAAATCGGTGGGCTGTCCTTTTGTGGTTTATTTTAGAGAAAAAGGAGAGCTAAAGACCCGAAATTATGCCCTTAAAGCAGGCGATATTATCACTGACATTTGGATTTTGGACAGTGAGAAATTTAAGTTTGAGGTTTATGGTCCGAATGGTTTCTATAGGGCTTTTAAAGTAAATGTAGAAACCAATGGTTTTGAGTCAAAGCTTTGGTATCAAGAAGGAAAGGATAGAAAACCTAACGGAAATGTTGACTTGGAAATAAAGAATATCAGTGGCAAAACGATTCAAATAGAAGTGATTGACTTGGCCTACAAAACTGGAACGAAAGTGCTTACATTCACCAAAAACGAATATAAGAAAGTGCCGCTCGACTTGAGCAAGAGCCACTCTTGGTATGATTTTTTGGTTAGATTAAAGGGTTTAAAGGACGCTGGCTGGCAATATGCAGGCCACGTAGAAACAGGAAAACCGAGCTTCACAGATCCACAAATGGGAGGGGTGGTTTAAGATTTTGATTTTTTTGCATTGAAATTGACAACCTATTTGGGTTTACTTGCGTTTATTTCGAAATCTACTTTTTTGTAGTTCTGTAGTTAATAAAAATTTACAATATGAAAATTCAATATTTAGGACATTCTTGTTTTATTGTGGAGTTTGGTGGAAAACGACTCATTTTCGACCCTTTCATTTCTGGCAATCCAATGGCGGGTGGCGTATCAATAGCTGATATTCAAGCAGATTATATTTTGCTCACACATGGCCATGGTGATCATGTTGCTGATGCTGAAAGCATTGCCAAACAGTGTGATGCTCCTATAATTTCTAATTACGAGATTGCCGAATGGTATCAGAAAAAAGGACTAGTTGCTCATGGTTTAAACACGGGAGGCAAATTTACCTTTGATTTCGGAACTATTAAACTCGTTACGGCGGTCCATTCAAGTGTTTTGCCAGACGGTACTTATGGCGGTAATCCCTACGGTTTTGTGATTTGGAACGAGAACCACTGCTTTTATCATGCCGGAGACACTGCCTTGACCTTAGACATGCAGTTGATTCCAAAAATCTGTCCAGCTTTGGATTTCGCTATTTTGCCAGTAGGCGATTACTTCACCATGGGTTATGAAGATGCCATTATTGCGGCTGATTTTATAGCTTGCTCCAAAATCTTTGGTTGCCATTTTGATTCTTTCCCACCTATCAAAATAGATCATCATGCAGCTAGGGCAGCTTTCTCAGAAGCTAACAAAGAGTTGATTTTGCTCGAAGTTGGGCAAGTTGTTGTGGTTTGATTTTTATCTTTTCGGAATTTTGCTTAATTAATTTTACTTTCAATGTTGTTTTTAGGCAACATTATTGTGATTAAAATAATTTATTGTTGTCTTTTAGCGACATATTTTTTTATTTCATTTTTATTTGGTATATTTGTTGTGTAAAGAAAACATTAATATTAAAAATTTATCATAATGTCGTATTTATACAACAATATAAACTGGTATAGTATGAGTGATGCTGCCATAATAACAGAGCTTGGCAAGCAGCTCAAGCGTATGCGTATCAGGGCAAATATTACACAGCAAGAGTTGGCTGCCAAAAGTGGCATTTTTCGTAGTACCATTAGCGAAATTGAGAATGGGCGTGTAAGTAATATGCTGAGTTTTGTGCAGATTTTGCGAGGCTTGGAGCAGCTGGATGTGTTAGGGGCTTTTGTTGTTCCTGATAGCATAAGCCCACTTATGGTGGCCGAGCAACAAGCCAAATATCGCAAAAGAGCTACTGGAAGCAGGAAAACTAAGCCCGCAAGCGAATGGTAAATTTGGCAAATGTGGTTTTGTGGGACAAGTTAGTCGGTGCCGTTCTGTGGGATGAGGCTCGTGAGGTAGCCTCTTTTGAGATGGATGCTGCATTCGTTCGTCTAGGACTTGATATTGCCCCACTGACTATGCCGATTCAAATTGCATCAAAGGGTACGATTTTTCAGTTCCCAGCTTTGCCAAGAGAAACATACCAAGGTTTACCTGGTTTATTGGCCGATGCACTTCCCGATAGATTTGGTGGACAATTGATCGATATTTGGCTGGCATCACAGGGTAGGGCACGCAACAGTATGAACCCTGTAGAACGACTCTGCTATCAGGGCAACAGAGGTATGGGTGCATTGGAATTTGCCCCAGCCATAAAGCAAGAAAAAGATACAGCTAAAAATCTAGAAATAAGTGATTTGGTGGCTTTGTCAAAAAAAGCTTTGGAACAAAAATCCGAATTGAATACCGCACTAAGTCAAAAGGAAGCTGAAGCTTTGATGGATATCGTAAAGGTGGGGACATCAGCGGGTGGTGCAAGAGCAAAAGCCGTAATAGCCTATAATCCGCTCACTAAAGAGGTACGAAGTGGCCAACTTGTTGCCCCTGAGGGCTTTGAACATTGGTTAGTAAAGTTTGATGGTGTAACAAACGAACAGTTAAGCGACCCAATGGGTTATGGCCGAATAGAATATGCCTACTACAAAATGGCGATAGCATGCGGCATAAATATGACTGAAAGCAAATTATTGGAAGAAGGCGGAAGAGCTCATTTTATGACGAAGCGGTTTGATAGATTACCCAACAACCAAAAACTACACATGCAAACACTCTGCGGTCTGTGTCACTATGACTACAACAATCCGAATGCCTACGCATACGAGCAGGCGTTTCAGGCGATGCGTGAGCTAAGGCTTCCCTATACCGATGCCGAGCAATTGTATCTCAGAATGGTTTTTAATGTAATTGCCAGAAACCAAGACGACCATACGAAAAACATTTCGTTTCTGATGGACAACTCTGGCAAATGGAAGCTTTCGCCAGCTTATGATGTGACCTACGCCTACAACCCAGATAACAAATGGATAGCTCGTCATCAAATGTCAGTCAACGGAAAACGAGAGGGAATTGATCAAAGTGATTTGCTAAACGTAGCAAAACAAATGAACATCAAGAAACCCAAGGAAATCATTTGTCAAGCAATTGAAACTGTAAAAAACTGGAAACACTTCGCTCAAGAAGCCCAAATGCCAGAAATACAAGCTTTGGCTTTGGAAAAGACTTTTTTGTTGGGGTTGTGAAAAATGCGAAACAGTTTTTTGCAGAATGCAGCCTTAACCATCATTAAGTATTGAAAAATAAAAGTCTGGTATCAAATAGATTAGAAATTATTTTTATAATTTTATCAAAATGTTGAAATTGTATGACTGTTGTAACCATTAAAGGTAAAATTAATGAGAAAGGAGAGTTGAATCTCAAACATCCCTCGTTTTCACCTGAGGAGGAGGTAGAGGTTACTGTAGTAATGACAGAAAAGCATTCTTATGATTTTTCAGATTTAGCTGGAAAACTTTCATGGAAAGGAGATGGCCTTTTAGAACAAAAGAAATTGAGAAATGAATGGGAGTAAATACTTTCTTGATACGAATGCCATCACAGCTTTATTACAAGGAAAAGACAACCTTGTCAATGTTTTAAAAAATGCCTCTTGGATAGGGATTTCTATCATAAATCAATTGGAATTTCTTGCTAATCCAAATTTAAAGGAAGAAGATATTACAATATTTCAAAGTTTTTTGGACAGAATTGAGGTAATAGGATTAGGCAATGATAACAAAGATTTATTGTCATTAACTCTAGAAATTAGGAAAAGGAATAAGCTTAAATTACCAGATTCCATTATTGCAGCAAGTGCGATTTATCATAAAAGTATTTTGATCACCAACGACTTTGCCTTTGATAATATAAAATCTTTAAAGGTTATTAGGAGTCAAAAATAAAAACACCTTTACTAACTTGTAGAAACTATCGTAAGGTTCTAATTACCAATCACGTAGAAATATCTCGCATTTCATACAAAAACAATTTCCCATTTTGGTTCTTGAAAAGGAATTGAACATAAACTCCAGTATCTTCAATTTGAAAAATTACGTTGTGGTTATTTGAAGGGATACTTTTTTGAGTAACAAACAATTTTTTATTCATTGAAGCTGAAAAGTCAGAAAATTCCTATTTGACTTTTGAAATAAAAAATGTTTCTGTTTTTCCACTTTCATTTGAAAACTTTTTGATTTTTTGAATTGTGTGAAAAAGGTATCAAAAGCTTGATTGTTTTTTATTTGAGAAAAGCTATTTGCAGTACTAAAAGTACAACAACAATAAAAATACTATTTCTCATTTTGTTATTGATTCAACAGTATTTTTTTATTCTAAACCTTAATTTCTCCTTTTATCCATCTGTTCAAAAAATCATATAAATTATTTGCTACCATTACTCTTTCATCTGTTTCATGATTCCAACAATAAATTTCGTTCCATTTAATTTTATTATTCAATACTCTATATCCAAATAAGTCACCGTTTCCTGCATTTGAAATAAAAAATAAACAATCGAAAGGCATATATAAGTCTTGAAAATCTAAATTGTTCCTCATATTCAAATTGACTTCAATTATTTCTTCCAATTGATAAATCAAAAATCCAATATGTATTGGACTTGGTTTATTATTTATTTTTAGTAATTCTCCAATTCCATTAGTTTGATTTAATAAGTCTTTTAGTTCATTCGGTAAGTCAAAACTAAATGTTCGGTGGAATTTCAAGATTGTTTCCGAGTTAACAGAATTATAAAACTCAAAAGATTTTTCTTCCGAATTTTCAAAACCATTAATTATTTCTATCCAGTTCATTGTTTTGATTCTCCTTTAAGTAAACTTTTTTTTCCTCACCAAACTTGATTTACAACAAAAGAAGCATTTCTAAGTTGAAAAATTTATTTTTCGAAAGATAGAATAGCAAGCCTTAAGAATCAAAAATAGGAAAAGTAATTTTTTTTACCAAAATTCGACGTTGTGCCACCAATAAAACTCTTTAATAATCCAATTTCATCAGTATAACTTGATCTTCGGTTTCTTCTTTTATAAATCGAATATTTTTATCTTTCCAAAACAAAAAAGCCACCCCAATCGAGGTGGCTTTCATCATAAAACCTAATATCTAAATTATTTCGGATCCAAAGCCATATCAATTCTGGCAATCAAATCTTGTAAATGATATTTACTCAACTTATCAGTCATTCTCACTGAGGCTGCTTTCATTTCATTTTTCAAATCGATCAATTGTCCTCTGGCGATAGAAGGTAAATCCGTTTGTGCCAAATTCACCACTCTGGTACTAAAACCATAGGTTACACCCACAGGTACTGATCTTACCATGGCATTGCCTGGTTTCAAAAGTGCGGCTACTCTATCTACAAATACCTTCTGAATATTTCTTCTGTAGATATCTATGCTTGTTTTGGTTTTTAGTTCAGAGAAAATACCATTTCTCAGGTCGGTCATCATTTCGTCTAGGGTGTAATTACCTGCTCCAGCTGCACCACTTTCCATCAATCTTACGGCTCTGTCTCCTGCCAAAAGGCTCGAAAGCGTAGCATCTTGCATTGCTTTGATGGCTTCTACACCATTCTCAGGTTTGATTTTCGACAAAATGTTTTGGTCCATCATCCACAATGGCGTAGTAAACAACTGGGCATTTAAAAACGCCACAGCATCTTTTTGTAGGGCCTTTGGAGTAATCTCAAACTGATTACCTTCCATATCATAGGTTTTTGGGCTGTCATAAATACCACCTACGTTTTTGGTTACATGGCCCATGTATCTTCTGAATTGCCCCACCAAGTTCATGTACATTTCTTCCAATTCTTGGTAACTTTCACCATTCTCTTTGCTGTATTCCATCAAGTTTGGCAAAATACGTTTTAGGTTTTTGATACCATATTCTGACGCTCTCATGGCATTGTCGCCGATGTCTTCTGTTTGATAACGAGGGTCATACGGGCTGATTTCTGTTCCGAACCAAAGACGTCGGTTTTTGTAAGCCTCTTTGGTCATATCATTCAAGATTTTCTTTTCTTCGTCTTCGTCCTTGGCATCAGCGAAATAGCTATAACCCCACTTGATCGCCCATTTGTCGTAGTCGCCGATACGAGGGAAGAAATGTTTCACGCCATCCTCTGGCTGAGCTACGTAATTAAATCTTGCGTAGTCCATGATAGAGGAAGTATGACCGTTTTTCTCTTGAAATGCTGGGTCTCTGAGTTTTTCTACGGGTGTTGCTGAGGAGGCACCCATGTTGTGACGAAGACCTAATGTATGGCCTACTTCGTGCGATGACACAAAACGAATCAGCTCACCCATCAAATTATCATCAAATTTTTTCTTTCTAGCGGCAGGGTCTGCAGCTGCAGTTTGAATCAAATACCAGTTTCTCAACAGGCTCATAATATTGTGATACCAACCAATATGACTCTCAAGAATCTCACCAGAGCGTGGGTCGTGGACGTTTGGTCCGTATGCGTTTTGAATATCTGCCGCAAAGTATCGCACTACAGAGAATCTTGCGTCCTCCAAACTCATAGTAGTATCGTTTTCTGGCCAATATTCACCTCTGATGGCGTTTTTCCAACCTGCGGCTTCGTATGCTGGCTGCCAGTCGTCTATACCTGCTTTTATGTATTTTCTCCATTTCTCAGGAGTTGCAGGGTCTATATAATAAACGATTGGTTTTTTAGGTTCGATCAATTCTCCTCGTTTTTGTCTTTCTGCATCTTCTTTAGACTTAGGCTCAAGTCTCCATCTAACCGCAAAAACGTCTTCGTCAGCCTTGTGAGATTCTTCTTCAAAAACACCATAGCCGTTTGCAAAGTAACCTACGCGTGCATCGAATGTTCTTTTTCGCATTGGTACTTTTGGTAGCAATATCATAGATGTATTAAACTCCATGGTGATTACGCCTGCATCTAATGCTGCTGGCAAATTAGTACCAATCTGTGGAACAGGTGTCAGCGATATACGCGGTGGCGTAGTCGAGAAGGTTTTGACCGTCCTGATCTCTGTATTTATTGGATACGATTTGATTTTTTGAATGTATGACCTGTCTTTTTGGAAGGCCACAATATTCAAAATCTGTTTGTCAATAGAGCCCAATGAGAATGTTTGGATGTCAGAATCAAAGGTGCTGGTTACGTCAATTACATATCCCAGGGCAACTTTTCCTGCTGAATCTTTTTTGATTGCTTTGATTTCAAAATTGCCAATAATTGGGTCGGCACTTGAATTTTTTACAGCCAGAGCCATAGGTTTTGAGCTATCTGGCGACATAATCACTTTTGTAATTGATCTCAACAAAATGTTGTTGTTGATGCCTTTTTCCCACTTCACAACCTGACGATTTACTTCTTCGCCACCAAAAATTCCACCACCAGCTGGAGTTTTGGAATATCTGGTGATAGACATGATTTCCCTTTCAAGTAAAGAATCCGGGATTTCGAAAAGGTATTTGTCATCCATTTTATGGACGGTCATAAGCCCTCTTTGCGTCACGGCGGTGCTATCAATTACTTCTTTGTAAGGTTTTGGCCCTTTTTTGGGTGCCTCTGGTTTTTTAGGCGGTTCTGGTTTTTTCGGAGTCTCGGCTACCGCAGGTTTGGCTTCTTCAGCCTTTTTTTTCTTTTGAGCATTTGCTCCAAAGCTAACACCCACAAACAGAGCCAATAGCAATGTAAAGAGCTTTTTTGTCATAATTTAAGAGTTTGTTTTAATAATTAATAGTTTGTTTAAATTTTCAGTTGTTGCATAATAAAGATACCAAAGGTAAAAAAATATTGGAATTAGTAATGCCATAAATGTTATCGAGGGATGAAATTCGTAGATGAATGGCTCTCATCAAAACAACAAGTGTCGGTTCATTTGTTTTAAAATTGTTGAATTTTATTTGGGATTGAATATTTTTGGCCAGACTTTGTTGATTACTGGCAATTTTAATTTCCATTCACCGACAAAAACCACTCATTTATCGGTAAAAGTTTGAACACTCACCGAATTCCTGTTTTCTTTGGGTAATGAACCCTATAATTTTGAAGCATTAAAACAAACAAATTATGAACAACAATAACAAAAACGCTGTATTCTTCTGGTCGATACTCTTAGTTTCTATCGGCGGACTTTTTTTACTTCGAAATTTCGGAATGCTGAATTTTAGTTTTCCGGTTAAGATTATCAGCTGGAGACTGATTCCACTTATTATCGGTATCAATGCCTTTCTTAAGGGTAAAAACATGGAGGGTATTATTGCCACCACCATTGCTGTGGTTTTCTACATTCCTGATTTTCTGACTGTTTCCGAAAGGTCAACTTATTTTAAACTTTGGCCATTGCTATTGGTCGGATTAGGTGGGCTTATTCTTTACAAGTATTTCAACCCGAAATTTGACATGCCCAAACGTCAAATGAAACCCGATGGAACTGATTATGAATATTTAAACGAGTCTAATATTATGGCTGGCACAAACAAAAAGGTATTCTCTAAAAACTTCGAAGGAGGTCAAATAAACTGTGTGATGGGAGGAGCCCAAATAGACCTTACCGAGGCTGATTTGGCCGAAAAATCGGGCTTGAATGTATTTATATTGATGGGCGGCTTGGAACTCCGTGTACCGAAGGAATGGAACGTGCAGATAGATGTTCTGCCAATAATGGGTGGTGTAGAGGATCAAATCACGAAGTTTCCTGATTCGGTGGTCAACAAAGAGAAGAGGTTTTTCCTTACCGGAAATGTAGTGATGGGCGGGGTGGAGATAAAGAGATATTGATAAATTTTTTAAATTAGATCTTAAAATAAATATTAAAATGGACAGCAAAAAAACCTTTATTAAGTACTTCGTAATCGTTTTGGTGATAATTGGTGGCTTGGGTGTTTTGGGTAAACTTCAAGACAGGGTAGCCAATGATGATGAGTCAGACAATGGCAAAAGTCGCAATGACTTCTTTGAGATAAATAATTTTATGGGTGGAACCAAAAAAGAGTACAATTACAAAGAATTCAAAGGTGGAATTATCAATTGTGTGATGGGCGGAACTGAAATAGATCTCACAAACGCCGAAATTAAAAGTGGTGCATCCATCGATGTATTTCTGATGATGGGTGGTGCAAAAATTAAAGTACCGAAGGACTGGAGCGTGGTACTAGACACAGACAATATTATGGGTGATTCTAAAGATCACAATGCCGAAGATGAGGATGTAGCACAGGATAATGGCAAGGTCCTTAAAATAAAAGGAACGGTGTTGATGGGTGGCTTAGAAGTTAAGAGATACTAAGAAAAGCGAATAATGCAAAATCCGATACTGAGTGGTAGAAAGAAGCTGGTAAGATATTTTACTATCTGGATAACCTTGGGTATACTTTTCTTTTTCGTGATGTCGTATTTTGTGCCAGTTGAGAGAGATTTCCTTGCGGTAGACATCATTATGCAGAATTTTATAATGGCTTGTTTAATGATAGGCATGTGGTATCCCATCAATTTTATGTCGTGGGAAAGTCAAAAGCTTTCCTACCTCATTTTCAATCACTTGCTCATGTTTTTGCTTTTTGCATTTTCTTGGGTTTCGCTAACACATCTTTTTCTGAGGTTAATTTTTCCTGGACAACATATCAACGATTACATTTCAGGTTCGGTGGCGTTCAAAATCCCGTTTTGCTTTTTTGCTTATATTGTTTTTGTGATTTCTATTTATTTGCTCAAATATTATAATTCTTACATCGAAAAAAAAGAAATAGAAAGTCGCTTGAGCGAGTCAATTCAGGAAGCCGAGCTCACTTTGTTGAGAAACCAAATGAATCCGCATTTTATATTCAATAGCCTCAATAGCATCAGTTCACTGACTATCATTGATCCCGATAAAGCTCATGATATGGTAATAAAACTTTCGGATTTTTTGAGATATACTGTGGGTTATGGACAAATGCAGAAAGTGCCATTAAAGAAAGAATTGGAAATGTGTGAGGCTTATTTGGACATAGAAAAAATACGTTTTGGTGAAAAAATAAATGTAGAAATGCAGGTTGCCGTGGAGGCTCTCGAAATAGAAGTGCCCAGTATGCTTTTGCAGACACTTTTTGAAAACGCCATAAAACATGGCATATATAACTCACTCAACCCCGAAAGAATACTTTTTAAAGCTAGAGTAGAAGAAAACCGATTGGAACTTATAATGGAAAATACTTTTGACTTAGATGGTGGTAAAAAAGTAGGTACCAAAACAGGCCTAAAAAACATAAAAGAAAGGCTGAGGTTGATGTATAAAAACTTGGCGATCTTCGAAAATCAAGTGTTAGACAACAAGTTTGTGGTTTGGATAAATATTCCAGTAAATTGAAACAACCGCAAAAAAAATATAGCCTTTGCGACATGGCGACTTTGCGGTTTTTAAAAAAGTATAGAAAATGAAAATCAAGACATTATTAATAGACGACGAAGCCTTGGCTCGCACTTTGGTGCAAAATTTCATCAAAGTCGATCCTGATTTTGAGGTGGTAGGAGAGGCTGGAGATGGTTTCGAAGCAATGAAGAAAATCACGGAATTACAGCCTGATTTGATTTTTTTGGACATACAAATGCCTAAGCTAACTGGGCTTGAGTTGCTCGAGCTTTTGCCGAATCCGCCAATTGTCGTTTTTTCTACGGCTTATGATCAATATGCCATTGAAGCCTTTGAAAAAAATGCTGTGGATTATCTTTTGAAGCCTTTTTCAAGAGATAGATTCCAGAAGGCTTTACAAAAAGTTAAGGAAAAAATAGAGGCCAAAGTAGATACTAAAGAAGAAATCAAGAATCTGCTGGCCACTCCGCCACATCCCGACAAAGCCTTGGACAGAATCGTGATAAAGGATGGAGCAAAGATAGAAATGGTGCCCTTTCAGGATATTACTCACCTCGAAACCTACGGCGATTATGTGTGGATTTACACCGAGAAAGCCAAGTTTTTGAAACAAAAAACCATGAAGGAGTTTGAGGAATTGTTGCCATCAACATTTTTGAGAGTTCACCGCTCATTTTTGGTCAATGTGGCATTTATTCAAAAGCTAGAGCTTTACGAGAAATCTTCATATCAACTTCTCCTAAAAAGCGGAGCCAAAGTAAGCGTAAGTAAAAACGGATACAAAGAATTGAAAGAGACTTTGGGTTGGTGATTTTAGTTTGAACCGCCAAGGCGGGAGGACGCTAAGTTTTTCTTTAGAATTCTCTGTGAAACTCTGCTAACCGGTACGAAAGTAAAACTCTGTGTATCTCTGTAGTGGAAATTAAGTAGTTATAAATCAAGATTTTATGATTTTAGTAAAACGAATTCAGGCCTTTTGTTGCAGATGTTATTTTTTTAACGAAGGTCTTGGTTTTACTTTTTGACTTGTTCTCTCGTATGAGTTTTCTAAAAGCATGTCACTTTTTTCTTTCCAAGGTACAGACATGTCTGAAGAATCTACGTCAATTAGTTCTTTAAGTAATCCTATAGTTTTAAGATTTAAAATATTTATGAATAATGTTTTTTGCTGCCTGATTTATTTATACAATACTTTAGCTCAATTTTTTGCCTTTTAATAGTACTCTAGAAAATTTCGATTAATAAGTAGGTACAATTTTTGATTCCAATCCCATAAATCCAAGTTGTTTAAATGAAATATTACCTAAGGTTATTTATATGTACTAACTTATTATCAGTTACTGCCTTTTTGGTATTCGGAGGAAATTTTAATGAGCCATTTGGTGAATTTACCTATCTTTTTATTTTTTTGTCTCCCATTTGTTTAGCAGTTGTATTTTATTTACTATTACTAAATTCTTATTTTTCAAAAATAGCCTTATCGAGATTTGTTAAAGAAATCTATATTTTTCTCTTAGCATTTTTGTTTTTTTTAGTTCTTAATTTTATTGATATAACCCGTTGTGCGGTTTAAATAAATAGAAAAAGGTTGTACATATAACTGAAATTCAGTAACTTAAAGAAATAACGACAAATCTTTAATATGTACAACCTGAAAGCAAATTACGACAAAATATTGCCAATAGTCAAGTTGGCCTTGAATGAATTTTTATTACCTGATGGTAATTTTAAGACTTACAAGAATAAGCCAAAATGGTCTGATATTGAGGTAGTTACACTATCCATTTTAGCTGAAACTATTAGCTTGGATTCTGAAAATTGGATGTTTTCAAAATTGAACAATGATTTATTGATGATATTTTCCGAGTTGATAGATAGATCAAATTATAATCGTAGAAAAAGGAGGTTAAGTGGGTATATAAATTCTATTTCTGAATGGGTGGCTCAGCAGATTGATGGTGAAAATAGGAAAGTAATTTTAGACTCAATTCCACTTCAAATTTGCATGAATCCAAGAATTCTTAGAAGTAAAATTTGCAAGGACGATAACAATGTA